>CAYJNU010000102.1:0-5191 GCA_964371005.1 uncultured Verrucomicrobiota bacterium
CCCACCATCCGCGCGACGCCGACGGCGCGGCCATAAGGCTCCTTGGTAACTGCGCCGGCCAGCAGCGCCTTGCGCACCGGCGTGCGCACGCCGCGCCCAAGCCAAGCCAGCGAACGAGCGAGCAGAACGTGCCACGCCGCCGTCGCCAGACCGAGAGACGCCGTGCCCAGTCCAGTGACAAGATAACCAATGACCGCGATGGGTTTCCGCCGTTGCAGCCGATCCGTGTAATAGCCCGACCCCAACTTCGCGAAACTGGACAGGCCGTCCGAGATTCCTTCAATCAAGCCCAGCCAAGCGGCTGCGACGCCCATTGTCGCCAGAAAGGCGGGCATGACCGTCGTGGCAATTTCATGCGACCAATCGCTGAACAGCGACGCCAAGCCAATGCCCAGCACCGTGCGATTAAGCCAGCGGGGGCGAGGTTTGGCGGGAGCGGCATTCATGGAGAAATCGGTTTGGGCGGGAGATGCAATTCTGCACGAGCGACATGGTTGCTCACATAACGCCAATAGGAGCGGTCCATCGCACTGCTGCAAAAGCCCAGCCATTGTGGCATGTGGCCGTACCGAATCGTCAATTCGCCATCCGCCGCCGCGGCCGACCGGCCTTCGATGGCATAGCGGTAGAGTGATGCTACCAGCCCGGTGCGGTCCGCACCCGCCTTGCAGTGAATGAGCATGGGCTTGGGCGCGCGGCGCAAGGAGGTGAGGATTTCTTCCATCTGCTCGTCGGTGACCTCACGCCGGTCTGAGAGGCTGCAGCCAAAATACTCCACCCCCAACCGTTGCAGGGTGTCGCCTTCGGTTCGGTTGGTGCCAATCAAACTGAAGACATTCTTGATGCCGTGCGTTTGAACCACCAGCGCCATGGCCTCGGGACTCATCCGGCTTGACCGGTAAACCTGCCCGGGCGAAACCACATGCAAGTTGCTCGTGGCCACCTGATACAGAACATAGGCGGCGACCGCGACGATCAAGGGCAGCAGGACAAATGAGAGTCTTTTGCTGAGACGTCTGAGTTTTGAATTCATCGGCTATTCCTTTGCTCGCATTCAAAGCGTCGGCATCGCGCTTCACGCTTGAGCTCGCGCCACCATCCCAAGCTACAACGTCTCCGGTTAATGCTTGGTTTCATGATTTTACGATCAGCACGCTGCAATGTGCGTGGTCGCTGATGCGGTCGGCGGTGTCGCCCAGCAGACGGCCCCAAAGCTCTGAATGGTCGCTGTGGCCGACGACGACGAGGTCGTAGTTGCCCTCTTTGGCAAAGTTCACGATGGTCTTGGCCGGGTGTCCACGCTGTGTCTCGCAGGGGACCTGGACTCCGTGCTGCGCGGCGGCTTCGGTCACTTCCTTCCGGCGGGCCACAAAGTACTCGTTCGCCGCCTCGGCTTCCTCCTCGTATTCGCCCGGCAGGTCGGAGTGGCGCGGCAGCGGTTCACGCACCCAAAGTGCAGTCAGTTGCGCGTTGGAACTTTTGGCGAGCGCGAGGGCGCGGGCCAGGGCCGCTTTGCCGCCTTTTGAGCCGTCGTAGCCGACAAGGATTCTCTCGAACATGGTTGCCTCACTTTCCAATGGGTTGGGTTGGGTTGGTGGATGTGCCGTTGATCTTGCGCTGATAAAGCCGTCCCCACGCTTGCATTGTGCGCCGGGATGGCTCGAAGAACTTCTGCGCGATGAGCGTCGGCACGAAGGCGCTCAGAATCACGACCGTGACCAGGATCGAATACTGTTTCTGGTCAATGATGTGGTTTTGCAGTCCGAACAGCGCCGAGATCGTGCCGAAGGTCAGGCCCGTGGACATGAGCAAGGTGGTGTAATTGGCCTCGCGCGTGCGCATGAAATACATCCGTGACAACGGCAGCACCCCGACGAACTTGGTCACCATTTTCAGCGCCAACAGCACCACGATCACGCCCAGCGCGGTCCAGAGTGCCGGCAGCGCAACAAACGACCCGGCGCGAATGAAGTAGAACGGCGTGAACACCGCGAAGGCGATGCTGCGCATTCGATGCACGAGCGTCTTGTCGCGCAGGAAAACGCCGGCCACCACCAGGCCGATGAGATAAGCCGGCAGGACGGCTTCGCTTTTGGCGGTGGACGCCAGTCCGCCCAGGAAGAACAGGACGAAAAAGATGAATTTGATTTCCGGCTCGCTCACGCGAGTTGCGCCCATGCGGACGACGATGAACTCGGTCCATTTGGGCATGAACCACAGCATCACGCACGTGACGACGACAAACACCAGCAGCCAGAGATTGAAATTGGCGAAGATAAGCCCGAGCGCCAGCACCGTTCCGAGGTCGTTGATGAAGCACGCCGCAAGGATCATCTTGCCGAGCGAAGTTTCGCTCTGCCGGGTTTCAATCATCACCGCATAGACCACCGCCACAGACGTTGTGGAGAGAGCGATCCCGGCGATTTGCGCCTGATGAACCGGCCAGCCGAGAACGAATTGTGCAAAGAGCCACACGCCCGCGAACGGCAGGAGAAATGCCGCCGTGCCGATGGCCATGCTCGCGCGAAAATTGGCCCGCAGCGACACTGGGTCAATCTCCGCACCGGCCAAAAACGTCAGCACGCCGCTGCCCAGCATGGCGAGGAAGTTCGTCCAGTCGGTCGAGCGCAGGATTTGCTGGCCGTCGCCGAAGTGGATGTTGCCGGCCGCCACGCCGACGACGATTTCGATCAGCGCTACGGAAATACCCACGCGAATGGAAATGAGACTCGCCACCAATGCCAGTCCCATCCAAATCGCCGCGATGAACCAGATGTTGTCCATGTTGTGTGCGCGTTCAACCGGGTTGCGACGGTTTCACCTCCGCGCCGGCGCGATACTCAATCACCTTGACCTTTTCCAGGGTGACCAACCCGCCGCCGATCATTGGGTCGAGCACCGGCAGGAACTCGTTGATCTTGTCCTCCCCGTCCACGATTTCGATGACCAAGGGCAGGTCCATCGAAAGCCGGAGGATTTTGGCAGTGTGCAAGCGGCTGGACTTGCCGAAGCCCATCGGCCCGCGCAACACCGTCGCGCCGGCCAGGTGGAGTTCGCGCGCCTTCAGCACAATGGCTTCGTAGAGCGGTTGGTGATGCCAGCGATCGCTTTCGCCGATGAAAATTCGCAGCAGAACGGCTCCATGGGGGATTTGCATATCAGAGTCCTTTGGATGAATGGAATGACGCGGCGAGCAGATGCCCGAGCCAGACGGCGACCAGGCACAACACGAGCGAAAGCGCCGCATTCGCGCCCGCCCGGAACCATTCGCCGTCGCGAGCGAGGTTGAGCGTTTGCAGACTGAACGAGGAGAACGTCGTGTAGCCGCCGCAGACGCCGATCATCACGAACTGCCGGGCGGAAGGCGCGACCAGCCAGCAGCCATCTGTGTCGGTGAGGGTGGCGAAGAAGCCGATGATGAACGAGCCGGTGACATTCACCACCAGTGTGCCCCACGGAAAAGTTTCGCCGAAGTGGTGCGCGATGTAACCCGAACCCGCAAACCGGGCGATGCTGCCCAGCCCGCCGCCGAGGAAGATCCAAACATAGCTCATAACAATTCTACCGACTCACAGTCGTTCGGTAGGAGTTATCAGCGCTGAGTCTTGTTCAGGCGGTTCTCTCGCGCAGCGAGATGGCAAACTCCATTGCCCTTTGCTGAGCACAGGCTAACGCGGGCGGGTCGCAATGCAAGCACTCGCTTTCAGCCGGAAAGACAACCGCTCATGAGCGCCCGGCGAGCGTGACGACGGTGCGATCATCAACGGCCAGCGTTTCCTGTGGATTTCCCGCTGTCCGAATGACTCGGCAAGCACAGTGGGGCCACCGTTTCCCTGACGAGCGTGGAATTCAATTGGAGTTCGCCGCCGTGCGCCTGTGCAATCCAGCGCGTGATGCTCAAGCCCGGCCCGCAGCCTGCGACGGCATTGCGGTGGCTCGGATCCCGGCGGAAAAAGGGATCGAACAGCCATGACGGCGACATGACAGTCTTCTCATCCTGGCGGTGTCACCGTGGCGCTGACCTCCGGGTCGGCTCGCTCGCGTGATTCCAAATCCGTGGGCCGGGCGTTGACTCAAGGCGCGGGTGTCTTGGGAGACGGCAATCCTGCTGGTTTGGAGCCCACCGCTCCAGCCCGTGCATTCGGCCGATGGCCGTCGGACGAAGCTACGCCCCTGAATCCATCCGGAACCGCAGCCCGAAGAATTCACTTGGCATTCTTGGTGCGACATCCTAACACATCACTGTTCTTTGAAACGCGGCGGGCCTCTGTTCCGTCGCAGAACATTGCCAGATGACAGGGAACCCCGTGAGAATCGGGGACGGTTGCGCCACTGTAACGGACCACAAACTCCCACACGCCACTGTTTGCCGCACGCGGCCAGCGGGAAGGCGGGAGCGAGGTCAAAGTCCGAAGTCAGGATACCGGTTAGGCAGTGCTCGTCGGTCCCGCCCTGCGGGACAACTTCTCCGCCAAAGAGAAGGATGAGGCCGGTTCGCTTCCGCGAGTGCGGGGCGGAATTCGCTGAATGCCTTCATTCTCCGTCTGGCGGGGGGTGAAGGTTTTTTGTTGGAAGTGCCGCTTCCAGGCCGTCGATCGCGGGGCAAATGCGAACGACCCGGCCGGCTGAACCCGGGACTACGAACTTCTTCTCTCTCCGCGCTGGTCTCCACGTCATAAACCCGCCGCGTTCGTCGCGGCAAACCGAATGGAAGATCAGTTATGAAAACAGTTCACTCGTTCGCGCTGGCGTTGGCCGGCGCCGTCATCGTGTTCAATGCGCCGCTGCGGGCGGCCGTCCTGCAAGAGGATTTTAGCGCCGATCCGTCGCAGCAAGGTTGGCAGGTGCTCGGGGATTCCTCCTTGTTCGCGTGGGATGCCACGGAGGGCAATCTGCAGGTCACTTGGGATTCGCGCCAGACCAACAGTTATTTCTGTCGTCCGCTCGGCACAGTTCTGAGCCAGGAGGACGATTTCAGCCTGGCGTTCGATTTGCGGCTGACGGATCTCACGCCGGGGATTCATTACCCCAAGACCAACTCCCCGTTCCAGATCGCCGTGGGTTTGATTCGGATCGCGGATGCCACGGCGCCGGATTTTGCGCGCGGCTCGGGCGCCGATTCGCCCAACTTGTTCGAGTTCGATTTCTTTCCGGACCCGGGCGGGGACTGGATTTGGGGAGCGTCCCTTAA
>CAYJNU010000102.1:5201-20032 GCA_964371005.1 uncultured Verrucomicrobiota bacterium
GTGTGTGACCGCACCGGCTTTAATTGGTCCAGCGGTGGATTCGCCCCGACGGGCCTGCTGCTTGACGACGTCTATCGCATTGCGATGACTTACACCGCCGCGAGCCGAACGTTGACCACCGAACTTCAACGCAACGGGGAGCCGCTCCTCACCGTGCCGCCTGCCACCTTGGGCACGAACTTCACGGAACTGCGCGTGAACGCCATCGCGGTTTGCAGCTACAGCGACGTTGGCCAGTGGCCGGGCTACGAAGGCTCAATCCTCGCGCACGGCACGGTGGACAATTTCCTCCTGACGTTGCCGCCGCCACCAGTCGAGCTCATCGCTTGCCGCCCTGGGAGTGCGCTGGGACAAGTGCAACTCACGAGCCGCAGCAACTGGCTTTACGCGCTGGAACGCACGCTGGATTTCACGTCCTGGCAACCTGCTTCCGCCGGCATAGTGGGCAACGACGGGGTGCTCGTTTTGCAGGATACCAATCCGCCGTCAGCCGGCGCGTTTTATCGCGTGCAGGCGCAGCGGCCATGATACGGAGCTTCCCCCATTCCGGAGTCGCAGTCTGGTTCAGTGGATCGGATGACGCCGGTCGGGCACGTTGGTTCCGGCGCGCCGATCGTGGTGACGCAGGTCACCGTGAGTTGGGACAGACGCTCGCCACGGTCGGGTTCACACTCGTCGAACTGCTGGTCGTCATCGCTGTCATCGCCATCCTGGCGGCGATGCTGTTGCCGGCGCTGGCGCGGAGCAAGAGCTCGGCCCAGCGGATCAAGTGCGTGAGCAACTTGCGGCAGCTTGGTATCGCGGCGCAGATGTATTGGGATGACAACGCAGGCGCGTGTTTTCGTTACACCAGCGGTTTCACCAACGGCGGGCAGCTTTACTGGTTCGGCTGGCTGGGGCCGGGCGCGGAAGGCCAGCGGCCGTTCGATGCTACCCTGGGCGCGCTCTATCCTTACCTGCAAGGCCGCGGCGTGGAGTTGTGCCCGTCACTGAACTATGCGTTGGGCCAATTCAAGCTAAAGGCCAGCGGCGCGGCCTACGGCTACGGTTACAACCTCTGTCTTGCCGCCTCGCCCAGCCAGCCGCCGGTGCGGATTGCCAGAGCCAGCCGCCCTTCCGACACCGTGTTTCTGGCCGACGCCGCACAGGTCAACACCTTTCAAGCGCCGGCCTCGAAGGCCAATCCCATGCTCGAAGAATTCTATTACGTCAGCACCAGCCGCAACGAAGCCACCGCCCATTTCCGGCACGCACGGAAGGCCAACGCCGGTTTCTGCGATGGCCATGTGGCGACCGAGAGACCGGCGCCCGGCTCCTTGGACATGAACTTGCCTGGAGCTTTCGTCGGCCGGCTGAGGCCGGAGATTCTGGCCTTGCCATGAACCACAATGAACGTGGAAGGCGAAGAGAGCGGCGTCTGCGAATGGATGGCCGCCGCAAGTCCGTGGGCTGAGCAACCGGCGGCTGACCGGCTTGGTGATGGTGGTTTCCATGTACGACGATTGGGATGAAATTCCCAGGCGCTGTTTCATGGGGGCAATCGGAAAGACTGCCGCCCCACGTCATTTTCAGAAGTCCAGCGGCGGAGAGGAGGATGTGCCAACCGTACGGAGTAGTCGTTTCTTCGACAGCCAGCTCTCCCTGCGCCCTCCATCGTGATGCTGCTGGGCAGCCGCGAGTGCACAATTCCGCAGGCACGCCGCCGCCGTTTCAAGCTCGTCACGCTCGACACGTCAGGCGTTCGTGTTCCAGAATTCGGGACTTCGCCAACGCGTCATTTTGAGTTATGCAATCGAACATCTGCCGAAACCTCCTGGGGCTTCCCTTACTAACCAGTCTTCTGTTGGTACCCGCGTGCCGCACTGTTGAGCCTTCGTTTCCGCACGAATTTCAAGGTGCCACGCCGCTCCAGTGGTCCATCCGCATGGCGGATTCTGAGACCGCCCGGCGGGGTGACAAGCTCGCTTGGCGCGAGGGCCGCAACGCGAAGTGGGATTACACTGCCGGCCTATTCACGCTTTCGCTGCTCAAGCTGAACCAAGTCGTGCCGACCCCGGGCTACGTCGAGTTCAGCCAGGACGCCATTGGCTCGTTCATCAAGCCCGACGGCAGCATTCAGGGCTACAAGCTGGAGGATTACAACATTGACAACATCGCGCCCGGCAAGACGGTGTTGGCGCTTTACGAGATCACGAAGGAAGAACGTTACCGAAAGTGCGCCGATCTGTTGCGGAAGCAGCTCGCCACGCATCCGCGCACGAGCGACGGCGGGTTCTGGCACAAGCAGCGGTATCCCTCGCAGATGTGGCTGGACGGCCTGTTCATGGGCGCGCCCTTCTACGCCGAGTACACGGGCGATTTCGGCGGCCCGGCGGCGGATTTCGACGACGTGGTGAAGCAGTACCGGTTGATTGACACGCATCTCTACGACGCCAAGAGCGGGCTTTACTACCACGGCTGGGACGAGAAACGCGCGCAAGATTGGGCGGACAAAACCACGGGCCGTTCTTCAAACTTCTGGGGCCGCGCCATGGGTTGGTGGGCGATGGCGCAGGTGGACGTGCTCGACTTCCTGCCGTCGGATCACAAGGGACGCGCCGAGATCGCGGCGCTGATCCGGAAGACGAGCGCTGGCATCGTCAAGCATCAAGACCCGGCCAGCGGGCTTTGGTGGCAGGTGATGGACAAAGGCGGCCAGCCGGGCAACTACCTGGAAGCCACGGTCAGCGCGATGTTTGTCTATTCCATGGCGAAGGCCGTGAACCAAGGTTACCTCTCACGCGATTACGTTCCGGCCATTCTCAAGGGCTACGACGGCATCATCGGCAGACTGATCAAGACGGACGGCAGCGGCAAGATTTCGCTGACGCGCTGCTGCTCGGTCGCGGGCCTTGGTTACGGGCGTGATGGTTCGTACGAGTATTACCTACGCGAGCCGGTGGTGGACAACGACCTCAAGGGCGTCGGGCCGTTCATCCTCGCCGGCATCGAGTTGCAGAAGCTTCTCGACCTGCCGATGGCGGCGCAACACGAGTTCCGCGCAAGGTCAGCGGCGAAACCTTCTGTGGCGAAGGAGTGGGAGCAGATGCCTCAGATCCTGGCCCGCATTTATGCACCGGCAATTCCGGGACGGGAATTCTCAATTGTGGACTTCGGCGCCGCCGCAGATGGCAAGACGGATTCCACCGAGGCGATTCGGAAAGCCATTGCCGCTTGTGTTCAATCGGGTGGCGGACGTGTCCTCGTGCCGGCGGGCGAATTTCTCACCGGCCCGATTCATCTCAAGAGCAAGGTCAACCTGCATCTCGATGGTGGTGCGACACTGAAGTTCACGACTGACGCGAAGGCGTATCTCCCGGCGGTTCGGACGCGATTCGAAGGCATGGAGTGTTGGAACTACTCCCCGCTGATCTACGCCTACGAGCAAGAGAACATTGCCATCACGGGCGACGGCGTGTTGGACGGCCAGGCGAGCGACGAGAACTGGTGGCGCTGGAAAGGGCAACGAGGAGTCAACACGAACAATCAGAACGTCGCCCGCGCCCGGTTGGCGCAGTTCGTAGCCGACAGCGTGCCCGTGGACCACCGGCGGTTCGGCGAAGGCGACTTCCTGCGCCCCAGCTTCATCGAGCCGCACCGCTGTCGGAACGTCCTGATCGAAGGTGTGCGCATCCGGCGTTCGCCGATGTGGGAGGTGCATCCGCTGCTTAGTACCAATGTTATCGTCCGCGGATTGCACATCGCTACGCATGGCCCGAACAACGATGGGTGCGATCCTGAGTCCTGCCGCGACGTGCTGATTGAAGACACCGTCTTCGACACCGGCGACGATTGCATCGCGATCAAATCTGGCCGCAACAACGACGGCCGCCGCGTCGGCCTGCCAACGCAAAACGTCATCATCCGCCGCTGCACGATGAAGGACGGGCACGGCGGCGTGACCATTGGGAGCGAAATCTCCGGCGGCTGCCGCAACGTGTTTGTCGAGGACTGCTCCATGGACAGCCCGAACCTGGACCGCGCCCTTCGGTTCAAATCCAACGCCGTCCGCGGGGGCGTCGTGGAGAACATCTTCGTCCGCAATCTGACGGTCGGCACGGTCCGTGATGCTGCGCTCCAGATTGATTTCCTTTACGAAGAAGGCGCCAAGGGAGAACACAAACCGGTCGTTCGCAATCTGGTAGTTGAAAACATGCACGTCCAGAACGCCGTCCGCGTGCTCGACGTGAAGGGTTTCCCAGGGTCGGAAATCAACGGCGTGCGCTTCTACAATTCGACATTCAAAGGCATCAAGAAGCCGGACACGGTGACAGAGGCCGATGTGAAGTTGGTGGATTGCGTGGTCGAAGCGCAGAAGTGAGCCGCTGGCGCGAGTTCCGAGGCTTTCCTCGAAATGCACGGCGCTGTGTGGAGAGTCCGCTCCGGCTTCCATTGTGCCGGGCGCGTAGTTACTTCGCCAGCCGGTACACTTCACTACCTGCCAGCAGAAACGCGCCCACGCCGTAAACCTCCGTGGAGTCGGGATCGAACTTCTTCGGATCGGCGCCGATGGGCTGAACGTGGGTCAGCTTGCCGTCAGCGTTGACGCATGCCACCAGCGCCCGCCAGCCTTTCTCGACAGCGGGACGGAACTTCGCTTGGTCAAGCAAGCCCTCATTGATACCCCAGGCCAGCGAGTAGGTGTAGAAGCCAGAGCCGCTGGTTTCCTTCAGCGGGTAGCTTTCCGGATCCAGCAAACTGGAACGCCACAAACCATCCGGTTGCTGGCAGGTCAGAATCTTCGCAGCCATTTCCTGGTACTGCTGGATGAACCGGGCACGATCCGGATGATCCTTTGGCAACAGCTTGAGCATGCGCGCCAAACCGCCCATCACCCAACCGTTCCCGCGACTCCAGAAGATCTTCCTCCCGTTGGCCTCACGCTTCGTGAAATACGTGCTGTCCCGGAAATAGAGGTGCTCCTCTTTGTCGTAAAGGTAATCCGACGTCCGCCACCAGTTGGTCACCGCGAAATCGAGATACCGTTTGTCATCCGTGGCTTTCCACAAGCGCAACCACGCCGGCGGGGCCATGAACAAGGCGTCGCACCACGACCAATGCTCCGAAGCTAACGCGTAGGACTGCGAGAAATCCAGCGACTCAACCGTGGACGGATTGGCGAGAATGTCGTCGAACCGCTCGCGCATCGGCTGGATCATCTTCGGATCGCGGGTTCGGAAGAAGAGTTCGCAATAGGCCTGGCCCACGACATGATCGTCGCCGTGGAACTTGCGCGGGCCGAGTTTCCACTCATTCCTCTCACCCATGCGCACCATGGCCCCGACGTACTTCGGGTTGGTCACCGTATCGGCGAGCGCCATCACTCCCGCATAGAAAGCCCCCTGAGTCCAGTCGGTCGGCTTGTGACGGGAGGGATTGGCTAGTTGCCAGTCGGCAACCTGCTCCAAGGTTCTCAGCACCGCCTCAGGCTGGAGCGCCGCCGTTTTCGTTATCGACTGGGTGGTTTGCGACCCACCGGGGATGGCGTTCGCCAGGAGCAGGAATGTCAGTCCAGCAACGAGTGAGCGATGTGTGAGCAGATGCATGGCGACATCTTGACGGTCGCTCCAGCGTTTTCAATTCCATTTCCAATTGTCCCACCGCTGCTTTGCTTGCGCGCCCACCCAACCACCCCGCCGGTTGCCAGTGCTCATTTTTCAACTATGTTTGCATCACGCGAGGGCTGACACTCCGGCTGACCAGTGTAGCCTTAACGTCAAGCCCATCGGTTCGGCGCGGTGCTGTAACTGCCCGGAGTGGGCTGTGGAAAGTACGCATGAAACCAAGAGACCTGCAAAAACCAGGCCAGGCACGATCCGCCGGGGCCTTCACCCTCATCGAATTGCTGGTGGTCATCGCGATCATTGCGATCCTGGCGGGGATGCTGTTGCCCGCCTTGGGTCGCGCCAAGGAGCGGGCGCGAAGGATTTCCTGCGCCAACCACTTGAAGCAAATTGGCTACGGCATCATTCTTTACGGCAACGACAACGCGGACAAGATCCCGCCAGCGCAGGTGCTGGACACTCACAACGACGCCATGGATCGAGCCTACAACCTTTATGAGGGGTCCATCAACGCGGCGGGCGTGAGAAACATCGGGTATCTCTGGGAAACCAAGACCGTTCCCAATGGCAAGATTTTTTACTGTCTGAGCGGTGTCAACGTGAAGGCTGGTACCGATCCCTATTTGGTCGAGCGCACGTACGAAGCTTACCTTGACCCCGTCAGCGGTCGTTGGCCTGCCTTCAACGGGAACGACCGCGTCCGCGCTGGCTATTCCTACTTCCCGCAGTCCAACTCGAAAAAACTGACCGTGAGAACTGTGGCCACCAAGCCGTCCTTCGAGCCGCCGGGTTTTGCGACCAAGTCCGCGGACCTCACTTCGAAGTACGCCATTGCGTCCGATCTTCTGTATCGTCTGGATATGATCACGCACCGCTCAGGTCTCAAACAGGGACTGGCGGTGAACGCGCTCTTCGGGGACATGCATGTTAAGCTC
Organism: uncultured Verrucomicrobiota bacterium; assembly: GCA_964371005.1. Lineage (GTDB taxonomy): Bacteria > Verrucomicrobiota > Verrucomicrobiia > Limisphaerales > MWDV01 > MWDV01. The sequence goes on from CAYJNU010000102.1 coordinate 11,740, forward strand.
CAAACCGACCCGGCCTTCTTCAATCAGAAGTCTCTTTGGACCAGTTCCAAGAACGGCCAGACCGGCGGCGGCGGCATCGAAGACCTGGGCAACAACTTCCGCTGGCTGATCATGAACTTCCGCCCGTGATCCGACGGCGGAGCGTGTCGGTACCTGAATCAATCACCGGACCCTGAGTTCGGACCAAAGCGTCTGCCAGCGCGGGCCGATCTCGAAGCTGTTTCCAGTCGAGGTGATTTTCTCGCCGCGTTGACCGCGCTCATCCAACGTCCAACACTCCAGGCGGCTTGATCGGTTGCACTGATCCTCGCCGCCACGCCTTCCACCAAGGACAGCGCTACCAAGGACGGCGCTTGCCCCCAAGCCCGGCCCACACTGGACTTCTCGGCGCTATCCCAGCCCGTGCCCGTGTTCTCCGCGTAACCGGTCGCCGTCAGCAGCCAGCGCTTCGGGAAACGCGCGCGATCCAGCGCGGTTAGCGTGATGGCGCTCCAGCCCTGCTGCAGCCCGGTTCCCCGTTCGATCAAGGAATCGTCCAACTGAAACCGCCTGCCGCCGCCAAAACCGATGACGGCCTTACTGCGGGTCGAGTTGATGGTCACTACTCCGCGGTTGTTCTCGCTCAAATCCCAACGCGCAATCCCAGCGCAGGGCAGGGGATTCATGTTGCCCGGTCCCTATTGATCCGGCTCGTCGCCGCGGTCGTCACCACAAATTCTTCTTTCCCGACATACTTTGGTTTGTTAAGAAAATCCGTTGACATGCTGCGAAACGTGAAATGTCCATGTGATGAAAGTCCGGCAAAGTGTGCTCTCCTTCCCAGGGCACGGCGCGATGGTGCTGCAGGTGGCCTCGGGGGCGCAGGTTCCGCCTCATGATTGTCGTGCCTTCCAAGATGGGCCGGATGAACAAGCTGGCCTTGCTGACGCGAGTGCAGCGGATGGGGACCGCATCTCGGGCTGACCTTGCCAAGTCGCTTGGCCTCAGTCAGCCCACCTGCGGCAAGATCGTGGACGACTTGCTGCGCACCGGCGTGTTGGAAACGATCGAACCATCGGAAAGTCGTGACGACGGACCACCGGTAAACGGCAAGCCGAAACTGGGACGACCCGGACGCATGCTGCGACTGAACCGCACCGACCCGCGCTTCTTGGGCATTCAACTGGGCGTTACGCAGACGAGCTTGTCGCCGCTCGCGCTGGGCATCTCCGGCGAGGATGACTGGCGGGCGACTTTTTCCACGCCGGCCTCGGCGGCAGATTGGGTGGGCGAACTGTCTCGCGTGGCGAGGCAATTCAAGGTCCAGCAGCTTGCGGGCGTGTTGGTCAGCGTGCCAGGCATCCTGGACGAGCGAGAAAGCCGCGTGATCTTCTCGCCGAATTTGCATTGGACGGAGAAGGTGGACTTGAGCGAACTGGTCACGCGAGTTTGGCCGTCTCCGGTGGTGCTGGTGCAGGAGGAACGGGCGCTGGCGTTGGGCCACCAATACGTCACTCCCGAGCGCGAGGATTTTTTACTCGTGGATTTTGGCGACGGCGTGGGCGGGGCGGTACTGGTGGCGGGCCGGTTGCAGGCGAACCCGCTGCCGATCTCCGGTGAACTGGGCCACACGCCGGTGCTCGGCAACACCCGCCCGTGCGGTTGCGGCGCGGTGGGCTGTCTCGAAACGCTGGTTTCCACGCGCGGTCTGATCGAGAGTTACGCGCAGGCGCGTGGCCGGGGAACTGCCTCGTGGGCCGAAGTGCTGAAGGGCATCCGGCAACACGGCGTGGAACCATGGCTCGCCCGGTCACTGGAGGCTTCGGCTGTGGTCATTGCTGGCGCGCTGAATGTGATCGGCCTGCGTCACGTCGTCCTCACCGGCAGCCTCGCCGAGATGCCGCCGGCCGTCTTGGAATTCCTGACCGCCGTCATTCGGCGCGGTGCCATGTGGGCGCGGTTTGGTGAAGTGGAAGTGGAGACTGCGCCCCGTCGCCGCACCGCCGGTTTGGTGGCGGTGGGCATCGAGCGCCTGGTGTTGTCCGCGCCCGAAAGCCACCGCCAATGAAGAAGACTCTGAATCGACCCGTCACTTGGAAAAAACAAAGCACTCCAACATCATGATCAACCTTAAGAAACTCGAAGTCTGGTTCGTCACTGGCAGCCAGCATCTTTACGGTCCCGAAACGCTCAAGCAGGTGGCGAAGGATTCACATGAAATCGCCAAAGCCTTGAACGTCGCCTCGGCCATCCCGGTGAAAGTCGTTTTCAAACCGGTGCTGGTTTCGCCCGACGCCATTTCTGCGCTTTGCCAGGAGGCCAACAACGAGCCCGACTGCATCGGCCTCATCACCTGGTGCCACACCTTCTCGCCGTCGAAGATGTGGATCAACGGACTCAAGCTCCTGCGCAAGCCGATCTGCCACCTGCACACGCAGTTCAACCAGGACATCCCGTGGGCCACGATTGACATGGATTTCATGAACCTGAACCAGGCCGCGCACGGCGACCGCGAGCACGGGTTTATCATGAGCCGGATGCGGCTGAGCCGGAAAGTCGTCGTGGGCTTCTGGCAGGAAACCGAGGTGCAGGCGAAGCTGGGCGCGTGGGCGCGGGCGGCCGCGGCTTGGGCGGATTGGCAGGGGGCGAAGTTCTGCCGCTTCGGCGACAACATGCGCGAAGTGGCCGTCACCGAAGGCGACAAGGTCGCGGCACAAATGAAGTTCGGTTTCGCCGTGAACGGTTATGGCGTGGGCGACCTCGTCCAACGCGTGAACGCCGTTACCAACGCCGCCATCGGCAAGCTCGTCCAGGAATACGAGGACACTTACGAAGTGGCCGCCGACCTGCGCAAGGGCGGCGCGCGCCACGATTCAGTCCGCGGAGCTGCACGCCTCGAGCTGGGCCTCCGGGCGTTCTTGAAGGAAGGTGGCTTCAAGGGTTTCACCACCACGTTCGAGGATTTGCATGGCTTGGTTCAGCTCCCCGGCATTTCTGCTCAACGCCTGATGACCGACGGCTTCGGCTTCGGCGCGGAAGGCGATTGGAAGACTGCGGCGCTGCTCCGCGCGATGAAAGTCATGGCCAGCGGCCTGCCCGGCGGCACGTCGTTCATGGAGGATTACACCTACCATCTGAACCCGGGCGGAAAGAAAGTTCTCGGCGCGCACATGCTGGAAATCTGCCCAACCATCTCCGATGGCAAGCCGTCGCTCCAAGTGCACCCGCTCGGCATCGGCGGCAAGGCTGATCCCGCGCGTCTCGTCTTCAACACGCCCGCCGGTCCTGGCCTCAACGCCAGCTTGATTGATATGGGCAACCGCTTCCGCCTGCTCGTGAACGAGGTGGACGTCGTCGCGCCCGAACAGCCCATGCCCAAGCTCCCGGTCGCGCAGGCACTCTGGGTGCCGAAGCCGAACTTCGCCGACGCCTGTGCTGCGTGGATTCACGCTGGCGGCGCGCATCATACCGGCTTTAGCCAAGCCGTCACCACCGAGATGCTGGAGGACTTCGCCACGATCGCGGGCATCGAACTCGTGGTGATTGACGCCGACACCAAGCTGCGCCAGTTCCGGCAGGAGCTGGGTTGGAACGAAGTGGCTTACGGGCTGAAGAACGGATTTGTTGCCTGAACTAAAACGCAGCCAAACGAGAACACCATGAGCGCCCAATACACCATCGGACTGGACTACGGCACGAACTCGGTTCGCGCCCTCATCGTCAACACCGCCAACGGCAAGGAAATCGCCAGCGCCGTTTGGGGCTACGAAACCGGCACGGTCGGCGTGATCCTCTCGCGCGACCCGAACCTCGCCCGGCAAAACCCGGCGGACTACATCAAGGGCGCTGAGGTCACGATCAAGAAAGCGCTGGCCGCCGCGAAGAAGAACCTGCGCGGGTTCAAGCCCGAGCAGGTCGTCGGCATCGGCGTGGATACGACGGGCAGCACGCCGCTCCCGGTGGACGTCAATGGCCAGCCGCTCGCATTCCAGAAGAAGTTCGCCAAGAACCCCGCCGCGATGGCCTGGCTCTGGAAGGATCACACCGGCATTGCTGAGGCCGCGGAGATCACGGCGCTCGCCAAAGAGCTTCGCCCGCAATACCTCGCCAAGTGCGGCGGCACGTATTCCAGCGAATGGTTCTTCAGCAAGATTCTGCATTGCCTGCGCACTGCGCCAGAGGTTTTTGAAGCCGCCTACACGTGGGTCGAGTGCGCCGATTACATCCCCGCCGCGCTCACCGGCACAGAACATCCGGACAAGCTGACCGTGGGCGTTTGTGCCGCCGGCCACAAGGCGATGTACAACGACAACTGGGGCGGCTATCCGGACGCGGAATTTCTCGGCCAGCTCGATCCCAAGCTCGGCGAACTGCGCGCGCGGCTGCGACCAAAGGCGCACACGATTGACCGCGCGGTCGGCGGCCTCACGGCGGATTGGGCGAAGCGCACCGGTTTGCCCGCGGGCATTCCCGTGGCGGTCGGCGCGTTCGACGCGCATCTCGGCGGCGTGGGCAGCGGCATCGCGCCGGGCGCGCTGGTGAAGATCATCGGCACGAGCACCTGCGACATGATGGTCGTGCCCGTGGGCCAGGACCTCGCGGACGTGCCGGGACTGTGCGGCATCGTCAACGGCAGCATCCTGCCGGGCTTTTACGGCCTCGAAGCCGGCCAGTCGGCGGTGGGCGACATCTTCAACTGGTTCGTGAACTACATCCGGCCCGGTGGCAAGGCGGGCACGCACGAGGCGCTCACGGCCGGCGCGGCGAAACTCAAGCCCGGCGAGAGCGGCTTGCTCGCGCTGGATTGGAACAACGGCAACCGCACCATCCTCGTGGACCAGCGCCTCACCGGCCTGCTGCTCGGGCAAACGCTCTACACCACGCCGGCGGAAATCTACCGGGCATTGATCGAGGCGACGGCCTTTGGCGCGCTGACCATCATCAATCGGTTCGAGGAATACGGCGTGAAGGTCGAGCAAATCATCAACTGCGGCGGCATCGCGGAGAAGAACCCGGTGGTAATGCAGATTTACGCCGACGTGACGGGCCGCCCGATGAAGGTCAGCCGCTCCGCGCAAACCTGCGCCTTGGGCGCAGCCATCGCCGGCGCGGTCGTGGCCGGCGCGCACAAGGATTACGCCTCGGCCCAGACGGCGATGACCGGCCTCAAGCCGCGCATCTTTAAGCCGAACCCCAAGGCGCACGCCGTTTACCAGCAACTCTATCCCCTCTACCGCAAACTCCACGACGCCCTCGGCACGGCGGAATGGAACGGCAACTTGTCCGACGTGATGAAGAAGCTGATCGAGACTCGGGATCGGACGAGGAAGTGAGCCTCTAGTCCTCGCCGAAGACCGCCAGTCATCTCCCATCAGGGAGATTGGTGCCAGAAAGCGTTGCGGAACGGGGCTGTGAATGAAACAACCGAATCAGAATGAACAGTCTGAGAGTTGGTGGCTCGAAGTCGTCCTCTCAGTGTTCTTGGTGTTTCCTGGCTGCATTAGCACCGTGGGATACTGGTGGATCGCGGGTTCTTGGCTCGTGAGCACGGCGCTTTACGGCTTGCTGCTGTTGGCCTTTGGCAGGGGTTCTGCAATTCACGGTTTTTTGGCCTGCGCGGTTTTGGCGACGCTAACTGCCATGATTCAGAGACTGCTATCTTAACGGAATACTCAATAGGTTTCTTGAAACGGAAATGAAAACATGAGAACAAGCCCCTTCCCACTGGCCTCACTGGCAATGCTCGCGTTCAGTTGCACCGCCGCGCTGGCGCAGGACTCCGCTCCCGCCAATCGCCTCGTCATCCACGCCGATCAAGGCAAGCAAACCATCAACCGGAACATTTACGGCCATTTCTCCGAGCACCTCGGGCGCTGCATTTACGAGGGCATCTGGGTGGGCGAGGACAGTTCCATCCCGAACACGCGCGGCATTCGCAACGACGTGGTGGCGGCGCTCAAACAGATCAAAGTGCCGGTGCTGCGCTGGCCGGGCGGCTGTTTCGCCGACGAGTATCATTGGAAGGATGGCATCGGTCCGCGCGAGAAGCGGCCCGCGATGATCAACACGCACTGGGGCGGCGTGGTCGAGAACAACCACTTTGGCACGCACGAGTTTCTCGACTTCTGCGAAATGGCCGGCATCGAGCCTTTCGTCTGCGTCAACGTCGGCAGCGGCACGGTGCAGGAGGCGATGGAGTGGGTCGAGTACATGACCTCCGATGCGAATTCGCCGATGGCCAATCTGCGGCGCGCGAATGGCCGCGACCAGCCGTGGAGGGTGCGCTACATCGCGGTCGGCAACGAAAGCTGGGGTTGCGGCGGCAACATGCGCCCCGAGTTTTACGCGGACAATTACTGCCGGTACAACACGTTCCTCAAGAACTACGGCGCCAACCGCCTCTACCGGGTCGCCGGCGGCGCGAGTGATTTCGATTACGCGTGGACGGAGGTGTTGATGAAAAACGCGGTCCGTCACATGGACGGCCTCTCCCTGCACTACTACACGCGCACCACCATGGATTGGCCGCCCCGCGGCTCGGCCACCGCATTTGGCGAAGATCAGTGGTTCGCCATCCTCGCCAACGCGTGCCGCATGGAGGAACTGGTCTCGAAACACTCCGCGATCATGGACAAATACGACGCGGGCAAGCGCGTCGGCCTGATTGTGGACGAGTGGGGCACGTGGTATGAACCCACGCCGGGCAGCCACCAGGGTTTTCTCGAGCAGCAGAACTCCTTGCGCGACGCGCTCGTCGCCGGCCTGACGCTGAACATCTTCAACCAGCATTGCGACCGCGTGAAGATGGCAAACATCGCCCAGATCATCAACGTGCTCCAGGCGGTGATCCTGACGGACAAGGAGAAGATGCTCGTCACGCCCACCTACCACGTCTTCGAGTTGTACACCGTGCATCATGACGCCACGCTGCTGCCGACGGACTTGACTTGCGCTGACTACGCGAAGGGCGATGACAAAGTCCCGGGGCTCAGCGTGTCAGCCTCACGCGACAAGGCGGGTGTGATTCACGTCTCGCTCTGCAACCTGAACCCGAACGCGCCGGTGGAAGTGACGTGTGACCTGCAGGGCGCGAAGCCGACAAGCGTATCCGGCCGCGTGTTGACGGCGGAGGCAATGCAAGCGCACAACACCTTTGACAAACCCGAGACGGTGAAACCCGCTGCGTTCAGCGACTGCAAGGTGACGGATGGCGGTTTCACCGCGAAACTGCCGGCGAAGTCGGTGGTGGTGCTGGAACTGAAATGAACTCTCGATTGTGAAGCCGGAGCATCAGGTGTCCGCACAGTTTCCTTGTCTCCGGATTGGCTTGCCGGCATCGTCTTGACTGTGCCAGCCAAGCAGAAAGGCAAGAACGATCTGGCCGCGCGGATTTATCGTCGCCTCAAAGGCGCGCGTGGACTGGACGATGACGAGCTTTGGCAACATGCGTTGTTCTTCGCAATGTCGCCCCAACAACGATGCCACTTCAGCCTCAAGACAGCCCGCTCGGCGCTTTCCTTAAGGCGCTCCGGGAGGAAGGCATAGACTGCATCCTCATCGGCGCCATGGCGGCCATCCGCCAGGGCGCGCCGCTGATGACCGTGGACTATGACTTCTGGGTGCGCTTGCCCGAACGCCAATACGTGCGCCTGCTGACCATCATCCAACATCAGGGCGGCACGATTCGGGCGCGGACGCTCTATGAACTGAGTGACGGCACGCAAGTGAATGCCATCTTCCGACCCGATGGACTTCTCTCGTTCCAAACCGAGTGGAAACGTTGTCCCATCGGTCAGTTAGAAGGCGTGCCTGTGCGCATCTTGCCACTGCCGCGAGTGATTGCGAGCAAACGCGCTGCAGGGCGTGACAAGGATGTTGCCGTGCTTCCGGTGCTCGAACGCACGGTGCGGTTGGCCAAGCGATTGAAACTTGGCAAGCGGACTCCGCAAAGTCCACGCAAGCGATTGTCCAGCGTGAACAAGTAACTCAGTTTTTCAACAACATGCTAGAACAACTCAAGAGACAAGTCTGTCAGGCCAACCTCGATCTCGTAAAAGAGGGGTTGGTCATCCAAACCTGGGGCAACGTCAGCGGCATTGACCGCGAGCGCGGCTTCGTCGTCATCAAACCATCCGGCGTGCCCTACGACGGCATGAGACCGGAGCATCAGGTTGTGGTGTCGCTGGAGACTGGCAAGGTCGTCGAGGGCAAGCTGAAGCCCAGTTCCGACACCGACACGCACCTCGTTCTCTATCGCGCCTTCCCGGAGATTGGCGGCATTGTTCACACACATAGTCTTTATGCCACGGCTTGG
>CAYJNU010000103.1:0-19941 GCA_964371005.1 uncultured Verrucomicrobiota bacterium
GAAGGATGGTGCCGAAGGTGAACATGGGGATAAGCAGCAGCAGCCAGATGGGCAGCGCGAAGAGTGCGATGGCGATCAGGTAATCCCACGTCCACCGGATATGCTGGGCTTGAATCGGGAAGATCATGATCATGAAATAATTTGCGAACCGGGTGTAACCCAGAAACGTGCAGTACTTCGGATAACGCCGCCGCAAACCGCTGATCAGCGCCACCGCGCCAAACGCCAGGATTAGAAACGTCACGAACAGGTTGACCGACAGCATCGCGCCGATGTCCAAACGATGCCCACCGGAAACCTTCGTCTGGAAATGAGGGTAAAGCCACTGCGCGCCGGCCCAAAGGAAGCTGAAGCCGGTTTGAACCGCCGTGCGGAAATTCGCTTTCGGCGGCGTCATTTCGTTCAGCAGCAGGCCGAAGTAAAGTGGCACGATGCCCCAGACCAGCGCCAGGTGCTGAAACGGAGTCTGGACCAACTCAAGAAATGCTGTCCAATACGTCGAGATCATGCTTCACCGTTGCAACCAGCAATCTGAATCAGCTTCTATCCGCGGTTGGCGACTTTGGCGTAGCGCATTCACCTGACACTGCGGAACCACTCGATGAATTTCGGAATACCTCGCGCGATCTTCACCTGCGGATGGTAGCCCAGCTTCGTCCGCGCCTTTGACACGTCGGCAAACGTGATCGGTACGTCGCCGGGTTGTGATGGCTGGCGGTCAATCACGGCTTGCTTGCCCAGAGCGGTTTCGAGCAGTTCGATGAGTTGGCTCAACTTTACCGTCTGCGATTCGCCGAGGTTGAAGACCTCGTAGCCGAACTCCTTTTGAGTGCAGGCCAGCACGCCGTCCACGATGTCCGTGATGTAAGTGTAGTCGCGCGCCGTACTGCCATCGCCGAAGACCGGGATTGGCTTCCCGGCGCTAATGAGCTGGGCGAACTTGTGGATCGCCAGGTCCGGCCGCTGGCGCGGGCCATAGACCGTGAAGAACCGCAGCATCGCGATGTCGAGGCCGTAGATGTGGTGATACACGTGGCCGAGCGCCTCGCAGGCGAGTTTGCTGGCGGCGTAAGGCGAAATGGCGGTGAAGATCGGGTCGCTCTCCGCGAACGGCACCTTCGCGTTCACGCCATAGACTGACGACGACGATGCCAGGGTGAGTTTCTTCACTCCGGTCCGGCGTGCGGCTTCGAGCACGTTGACCGTGCCTTCGACATTTACGCGCTGGTACAGCGCTGGCTCTGCCAGGCTGGGCCGCACGCCCGCCCGTGCCGCGAGATGAATCACCTGATCGAACTTCACGCTGGCGAACAACGTCCCGACGGCTGCCGCCTCCGTCAGATCGCCGTGGACGAACTCGAATGGCTTCGCGAGCGACTGGATGTCGCGCAGGTTGCGGCGCTTGAGCTCCGGATCGTAGAACGCGTTGAGGTCATCGAACGCCCAGACGGCATGGCCCGCGTGGAGCAACCGCTCACAAACGTGCGATCCGATGAAACCCGCGCCGCCAGTGACCAAGAAGTTCATGCGCTGATGATGCGGAGCAAACCTGAAAGTTCAAGGGGCAATGCGCGTGCGACCGCACAACGCATCGCCGGCTCTGGTCAGTGCTCCAAGCAGATGCGGTCACCCGCGGCAGGAAGCTGCCGGCCGGTTAGCCTGTGTACTTACGCAACGGGTTAACCTTCACGACCCCCTGCAAATACACGCTGAAACGCACTTCTTACGCGTCATCTCGAGGCGGGAGTGCCCAACCTCGGAAGCAGCACAGTCCCCAAGGGCACCTTGCGTCTCCCCTGTCACGGTCGGTGCGCTGTTTCGTTACTGTCTCAGCGTGTTCCAATGGACGTCAGCCAGCCGTACCCGAAGTTCCTCGTCTTGCTTTTCGAACTTGCCCGAATTGGACTTCTTGAGTTTGGCCAACGCAAGACCAGTTTGTGCATCAGTGAGGGCACGCCCTGCAAGGGGCTTGGGAGGTTCGTGGGAGCTACTCCAACCCGCGTTCCGTGATTTCGTCCTCGTTCAGACCGAGGTAGTGACCGAGTTCGTGGAGGTAGGTGATGTGGACTTCTTCGCAGAAAACCGCTTCGTCGGCGTCGGCGAATTCCCACAGGTTTAGCAGGAACAGGATGATCTGCGGGGGCATGGGTACGACATGTTCCTCGGCGAATTCCGGTCCAACGAACATGCCGAGCGTGTCTGGAGCGAAACCGTCCGCTTGGAGCGCGCGATTGGGCCGGCGCTCGAAGGTCAGGGGTAATCCACGCGCCCGCTCGCGCAGCGGTGGGGGCAGCGATTCGAGCGTAGCTTCCACTTCCGCCAGCGCGAGTCGGCGCAGGTTCTCGAGGCATGGTCCCATGCTTCAGAATGGGGCGAGTGCCCCCAGCGGGGCGTTGGCCTTCGGTGCGTGGCTTGGTTTCACGACGTGTTCGATACTTTGGCTGGCCTTTGGGCCAGGACTTTCTCTACAGTTTCGGCAACGTCAGGACAACCTAAGAATATGAACCGCGTCACCCAACTGCTCGCTCTGGTCTCACTCATCGCGGCGTTTGCCGGCTGCGAAACCACTCCACGTCCGGCCGCCCAAGCCCGTGCCCGCTGGACTCCCGCTCAGGCCCACGCCTGGCAGGCAAAGCAGCCCTGGCTGGTAGGCTGCAATTTCACGCCCAGCACCGCCATCAACCAGCTCGAAATGTGGCAGGCGGAAACTTGGGATCCCAAGACGATTGATCGCGAGTTGGGGTGGGCGCAGCAACTGGGCTTCACCAGCGTGCGGGTGTTCCTGCATGATCTCGTCTGGACGCAGGACCGCGAGGGTTTCCTCCGGCGCATGGATCAGTTTCTCGACCTCGCCGCGCGGCATCGCATCGGCGTCATGTTTGTGCTGTTCGATGGCGTGTGGGACCCATTCCCCAAGCTGGGCAAGCAGCGCGAGCCGCGGCCACACGTCCACAACTCGGGTTGGGTGCAAAGCCCCGGACAGGAGATTCTCAAGGACCCGACGCGCCACGATGAACTGAAAGCTTATGTGCAGGACGTCATCGGGCATTTCCGCAATGACCAGCGCGTGCAGGTGTGGGATATCTTCAACGAGCCGGACAACCCGGTGCCGCAGTACCAGAGCGTCGAGTTGAAAAACAAGGCGGAGGTTGCTCTGCTGCTACTGGAGAAGGCGTTCACCTGGGCGCGCGACGTCAATACATCGCAGCCTCTCACGTCCGGCGTGTGGATTGGCAACTGGCCTGATCCCGCCAAATTGACCACGATGGAGCGTTGCCAACTCGAAGGATCAGATGTGATCAGCTTCCATTGCTACGGTCCCGTTGAGGAAATGGAGAAGTGCATCCGGAACTTGCGCCGGTACAATCGCCCGCTTCTCTGCACCGAATACATGGCGCGTCCGACCGGCAGCCGCTTTGATCCGGTGCTCGGCTGCCTCAAGGAAGAACACGTTGCCGCCTACAACTGGGGATTCGTAGATGGCAAGTCGCAGACCATCTACCCGTGGGATTCGTGGAACAAGACTTACACCAGCGAGCCCACGCCGTGGTTTCACGACATCCTTCGCCGCGACGGCACCCCCTACGATGCCGCCGAGGTGGACTACATCAAACGCCTCACCGGCGCGGGGCGCGGCCGGTAATTGACGGAGAGTTCGTCGGAGACGCGTTCCCACCTTGCGAAGTGCCGGGCCGCATGTTTAGCCTGCAGGGCATGAAGATGCGGTTTGAAACTTGGTATCGCGGCGCGTTGCTGGCGCTGGCGCTGGCGGCGTTTTGGGCCGTCTGGGCAAACGCGCAACCGGCGGCCACAGACACGGCGGCCGCCCCGGTGGTCGCGGGTTCGACCAACTCCCTGGAGGTCACGTCCGCGGCGACGAAGCCTTCGGAACACACCGCGACGCCCGGATGGATTCAAGGCCTCTCCGCGCAGTTCCCGGTTCTGAAATGGGTGCTGTGGGGCAACGAGCTGTGGAAGTATCTGTTCTCGCTCATCTACATCTTCCTGGCGTTTTATGTGTCCAAGTTACTCGATTACCTGACGCGCGTCTGGCTGAAGCGGTGGGCGCAGAAAACCGCCACCCGATTCGACGACTTGCTCCTGGAGTTGCTCAACGGCCCGATCAAGATTGTGGCCTTCGTGCTGTTTCTCCGCATTGGGCTGGATGTGTTTCAGTGGCCGGAGGTGGTGCAGCACGGCTTGACCAAAGGGTTCACGATTATTGTGGCGGCATCGCTTACCTACATGGTGCTGAAGTTCGTGGACCTGGTGATGGGCTTCTGGCGGCAGCGCGCCCAAGCGGACGCGGACCGTTCCTTCGATCATCAGTTGTTTCCCATCATCCGCAAAAGCCTGAAGGCGTTCGTCGTGGTCGTCGCCACTCTGGTAACGCTCGACAACATAGGCGTCAATATCACGGCCGCCATCGCCTCGCTCTCTATCGGCGGCCTGGCCGTCGGCTTGGCGGCGCAGGACACCTTGGCCAACCTGTTCGGCGCCGTGGCCGTGTTTGTGGACAAACCGTTCAAGCTCGGCGATCGCATCCAGCTCGACAGCGTGGACGGCGTGGTGGAGACGATTGGGATGCGCAGCACCCGCGTGCGCAACCTGGACGGCCATTTGATCACCGTCCCAAACAAGACGATGGGGAACGCCACCATCACCAACATCACCCGGCGACCCAATATCAAGACCGAGATGAACATCGGGCTCACCTACGACACTCCGGCGGCCAAGGTGCGGCAGGCCGTGCAGATCCTGGAGGAGATTTATCGTGGCCATCCCATGACGGCAGACCTGATCATCAGCTTCAACAAGTTCGCCGACTGTGCGCTCAACATCATTGTCATCCACTGGTGGAATTCCACCGACTACAAGGAGTACCTGGCCGGCATGCAGGAGTTGAATCTTACCGTGAAGGAGCGTTTCGACGCCGAGGGTCTCGATTTCGCCTTCCCGACGCAGACGATCCACGTCAAACAGTCGTAAGATTTCATCTGAAGCCACGCGCGACGACCGAACCCCGGGGACTACGCCTCCCGGGTCTTTCGACCTGGCTTGCTGGCCCTGGTGGGGAGCGAGTTTCGCAAGCGTGCGCGGGACTCTGAACCTGCCGCCGATCCAGATGCCCCACCGCGTCACGCCCAAAGCGCCGGGTTCACGTCGGGAAACAGATTGTCCGCTTGTTCAAGTTGCTTCAGCCAAGGCTCGTCCACGCGATTGCCGCTGAGTTGTTCGCAGAGCGTCGTGAACCGGAGCAGATGATCCTTGATCCGCTGGCGCGCATAATCGGGGCTCGTCCCAGTGCGCAAGATGAACGGCCAGTCGCTGGCTTGCGCCAACAGAAGCTCGCGCCCCGCCTGCTGCAGAGCCCGCCGCTCCACGCCCGCCGACCGGCCGTGGCTCCTGACCAGCGCGCTCATGCGTTCCTGGGCAACGCGCAGGTGCGGGTAGATCCACGCGTTGCTCTCGTTCAGCCAGACGCGCCAGTAGCCTTCCTCGCCCCAGCTCGAGGCGCCGGGCGCGGCGATCTGGTTCGTCGGCCAGCGTTCGAGATACTCCTGCGGCGTGATCAAGCCGACGATCTTCTGCTCGTGGAGGAGTTTCCGAACCAAGGAGTCAACAAACTCCGGCCCTTCATACCACCAATGCCCAAACAACTCCGCGTCGTAGGGCGCAAGCAACAGCGGCGGGCGATCCATGAGCCCGGCCAGCTTCCGCACCTGTTCCATCCGTGCGCCGAGGAAATGCGCCGCATGCTCGCTCGCCACCCGCAACGCCACTTCGCGGTCATACACCGCCTTGTCCGACGTGTGACCCGTGATCCGATGATACTTGATGCCCGTGAAGCCGCGCAGGTCCGGCGCGGGCAGATGCGGGCGGACGTAATCGAGGTCGAGATCGAACCCGATGTCGCGGTAGAAATCGCGGTAGTTTGCGTCGCCGGGATAACCTTCGTGCTTGCTCCAGACCTGCTTCGACGATTCCGGGTCGCGCCCGAACGCGGCGATGCCGTTGGGCGTGAACACGGGAGCGAACACGCCGTAGCGTGGCTTGGGCTGGGCATGAAGCAGGCCGTGCGAGTCGAGGATGAACCAGCGAATGTTTGCCTCCTGGAGCACACTCTCGACGCCCTCGCTGTAGGCGCATTCCGGCAGCCAAATACCGCGCGGATCGCGCCCGAAGCATCGCCGGTGGAACGCCTGTGCCGTTAGGACTTGCGCCCGCACCGACGGCGGATGATTCAGCAACGGCAACAGCGCGTGCGTGGCGGCGCAGGTGATGATCTCCAGCAGACCAGCGTCCTGACACTTGCGGAATGCCTCCACCAGATTGCGTCCGCAGTCAGCGTAGGCCTCGCGCGCCGCAACGAACCGGCGATGGTAAAGCTCCGCCACCGCATGCACCGGCTTGTCCAGATGCGTCCGGTGCAGCTCCTTGCCGGCGAGTTCGACGAGGCTGTCCAGATGCCGTGCGTAACGCCGCTGGAGCAGCGGATCGAGCAACATGGCGCAGAGCGTGGGCGAGAGCGACAGTGTGAGCCGCGCCGGCAACCCATCGCGCTGCCAGCCTTCCAGCACCTGAAGCAGCGGGAGGTAGGTTTCAGTGATCGCCTCGAACAGCCAGCTTTCCTCCAGGAACTGTTCGTGTTCTGGATGCCGGACGAAGGGCAGGTGTGCGTGTAAAACCAGTGCGAGGTAACCTTGCATGGGAAATCAGCAGACGTGGGTCACAAGTGAGTTGGTCAACGCCCCAGTGAGGTGGCGATCGTCGCCAGGAGGGACGGTGTGGCGAACGCTGCGCTCTCGAACCGCCGCCCGGCGTCCAACGAATAAGAGGAGGGACGATTCGCTCGACAACCTTTGTCAGGCAGACAGCGCCGCATCGTCATAAGCCAAAACCAGAATAATACGGCCGCCCCCAATCGCGCGAACCGCAGCGAGGACAGGGCCTGAATCCGTATCGCAAAATTGTTAGCCAGCGAGGTAACTCGAAAAAGAACCAAGTGAACACGACGCACAGAAGAACCGCCGCCAAAACAACAGCCACCCACGGCACGCGGACGCCTTGCCATTTCAACAACGGCAGAGTGAACCCAAGCACGAAAGCCGTCAGACCACCTCCAGGTAACATCGTGAAGAGGGAGGTGAAGGCTTGCGGTGTCCCGACTTTCGTGTGGCAGTTGTTACATTCCATCACCATACAGGCGCATCACGTCTAAAAGACACTCGGCCACTCGCGCGTTCGGTTCACAGGATCATTCATTGAAATCCTGTGTCAGCCAGCGAGCGACTTACGGCTAGGCCGGGTATCGCGGTTGGCCATGCCTGAGGCACAAAACACATCTTCATTTCTGAATCTGCTTTCGGGTGACCCACCACAACCGAAGCAAAGAATAGACGCATGTGCCGGCACCGACCATCGTGCTTGCCGCCAACCAACCGAACACCCTGCCCCACGGGCACCGGTGGCTGCTCCACGAACACCCGTGGTCGCCCACGAACATGGTGCATACGACCGCGGCGGCAAGGTAAGCCAATAGCAGCAATCCGGTCGCGATGGCGGAATTCCTCGCTGCAAGAACCAAGCGTTGAGTAGTCATGGCGTGAAAAGATGAACTGGGTCGGGGCGGCTTAACAGCCAGTTGACCAAGCGTGGCTTCGGCCTTGCACAAATTGGTAATTGTCGTGGTTCGCTGTCACCTAGGCGGATTGAAAACTGTATGGTTGGGGGCTGCAAGTTCTTTGTTGGCATTCGCGCGGGATTGCGCGGGACTACGGGTTGCGGAAATCACCGCAGTCGAAACCGAGATTTCATTCATCAAAATCCCGCGTCAGCCGGCGTGCTAGCGCGCCGCTGCCGAAGAGTAGGATCAGCCCCGCCAGGCAGAGCGAGCCATACAGGACACAGTGCCCCACACTCACTTCGCCTTGGCCGACCCGTTCGCGCACGAATTCCAGCATCACGTTTAGTCCGCCCAGGGCGATCATGGCCAGCGCCACGAATCGCAGCAACATGGCCGCACCTTTGGCGTAAGGGTTCATCCGGCAAGTTGGGCCTGATCAAACGTCGCTTTCACCTCGGGCTTGGCGAGCACGACGATCGTGAACACGCCCAGCACTGTCCCGAGCGGCACGAAGAGGCAGGCGATCGCCGCCATCACCATGCAGAAAATGTAACGCCGCCGTTGCGCCAGGCAACGTCCCGACCACGCGAGCAGCACCGCCGCCGTCCACCCGCAGACAATGAAGAAGCCGGCGACCACAATTAGAATCATGCCGACGAACGCTGGTGGCGGCGGGCTGGGTCCACCGTTGAAGCTCCGTGGCGCGAACAGCATGACCAGCCCAATGGCCAGGTGGATGAACGGGATGCACGCCATCAGCGCCAACAAGCCGGCGACGATGTAGTGGAAGATCGCCAGCAAGCGCACTTGCTCTTGTTGTTGTGGCGTCATGTGACGTTGTGCGAACGCCCATGGACACCGCGAACGAACGCGAATGTTCCAATGGGAGGCTGGTGACAAGCTACGGAGAAGCAGGCGGGTGAGAATTCTCCGGAGACGGCCGGAGGTCGCGCCAGCGTTTGGAGTGCGCGCGGTTGACCGCCGCTTTCGTTCGGGCTGCTCTCTGGCTTCGCGTGCGGAGGTCCATCATCCAGAGCGGTGCTCAAGCACACGCGCTCCAAACTCCGGCGCGACGTCCGAGCGTCTCCAGCAGAGTTGGTGTGGTTGCTCATTCGAGTGCTTCCGGTGATTGGCGGGTTCGTTAGACGTTCTCCGGCGTTGGTGGCTGCAAGGTCGGGTCCTGCGGATGCTGGCCTACCGCGCCGCAGCAACTCGTCTCGCGGCCGAACCACAGGTCCGCCGTCCGGCCATCGGTGTTGTCGGCGCTGATCGCCACCACTGGCAACTCGTAGCATCCATCCGGGAGGGCAAACCGGTAACTGAACGACCCATCCGGCTGCAGTTCGATGGGTCGCCCGCCAATGGTCACTGTCGCGCTCGGCTCCGTCGCGCCGTAGATGATCAATTCCGCGTTGACGGTAAACCAGAACGCTTTTCCACCGGCCTGTTCGCCGCCAAACGGACTCGAAGGGCTGGTCATCGCTTCGCCGGCTGAAGCCGCCCAGTCGAGCGGTTGCGTTGGTTCACCTCGCATGAGTTCGCTGGTCTCCATCGAGCTGACGCTAGTCCGACTCGCTCCGGTTGGGCTGACCAGTTGTGCCAGAGAGGACTCCTGTTCCGCCGTCCAGGCTGTGGGCGGCGGGGCGGGAATCGTCGGGAACTCGCGATGACCCTTCGCGCGCAGGGCTTCCACCGCTTTCGCCAGCGGCATCCGGGCGATGCCCGCCTGGCGAGTGAGCGCAATCAGCTTGGGCAACGGCACGTCGGTCGGAATCGTCGCGAACTCCACGGTCTTGTCCGACGAAGGCGCACCCACCGGTGTCCGCGCCGGCTCGCTCGTGGCCACGTGCGTCCAGATTTCGCCCGGCCGATAATAGCCGAGTTCCGCCGCGAATCCCGCTCCGCCCCGTCCGACGTGGACGAACCAATATCGCGATTCAGGATGCACGTGGACTTCGGCGAGCGGCAGGTCTGCCACGCGTTCAGAATAGACCCGGAGCACCAGGTGGCCGTCGGTTGACTGCGTATTGCATTGGCGCTGCTGGGCGCGGGTCAAGTCCCAGTGGGCGTAAAGCCACTCCGGGTCGCGCGCGGTAAGAAACAGCCGTTGGGTGCCGTAGCCCTCGGGCAACTGCGTCTCAACGCGGGCGGGTTTGGCGGCGGCCGGATTCGGATTGAGCGCGAACCGTTCGCCCGGTCCCTCCAACAAGGTCGGCGCGGGATGATCGCCTTCGAGCAGGAGGGCAGGGATCTTGAGTTCCGGCTTCTGCGGAGCAGCCTTCCGCACTGCGCGAGGTGGCTGAGGTGATGTCGTTTTCAAAGTGGTTGCGCGGCGGCGTTGGCGCGGACGCTTCGACACCGAAGCTTCACCCGCCGGCAAGCGGAGGGGCGGGGAAGTGACCTCCGAAGGCTGAGCCACCTTCTTGCGCACACCGCGCGTCTTCCGGAGCGAGAGGGTGTTCGAAGCGGTCAAGGCACTGCGCTTGCGTGGACGAGGCGGCGCAGGAAGTTGCCCCAAGGCGGAAATGTCCGTGGACGTGGTTGTCTCCGACAGAGCAAGGGGTTTATGGATGCTGCGAAGCTTCCGAGGAGACCCAGTCCTGGACTTGGTCGCGGTGCTGCGCTGAGTTGGCGCCGGCGGCGCGGCAACTTCTGCCACTGGGGATACGGCCATGAAGGTGAGTTCCGGTGGCGGGGACACGGTCTTGCGTCCGATCCGAGGCTTTCGGGGTGAGGCAGGTTTCGCGATTTTCGAGCGAGCTGGTTTCTTTGGGATTGTCTGAACCTCTTGCTTTGGCGTCCCGGTTTCAGCCGGTTTCGCTCTTGAAACGGCCCGAGCCTTGGTCGCGCGCCGCGCCCGGGGTGCTGCGGTCGCCTTTCCGAGCGCGCTTCCGGCCTTGGCGAGCGCCTTGGAAACGGGTTTCGCAAGGCTCGTTTGGCGTTTCACCGGCATTCGCCGCGCGGGCCGGGCCTTCGTCGAGGCAACACGTCGGGCGGGGCTGGCGGCCTTCCGCCGAGTTCCGATCCGCACCCGAGTCCTGGTTTTTGTGCCCATCGTGTCCTTCCGCACTTGTTGACGGAGGCCAAAATACGCCCGCCACCGGAGTGCTGCAAACGCATTCTCCGGGTCGGTCGGAGTTTTTGCTTTCCGGCCCTGCCGCCCGCCGCTAACTTCCCCGCCAGCCTGTCCGGTGGTGTAATGGCAGCACAAGGGTCTTTGGAGCCCTTTGTCATGGTTCGAATCCATGCCGGACAGCCATTTAATCCGAACGCGTGGCTGTGACGCTTGTCCCGCCGCCGTCTCGCCTTCGGGTTCAATCCAGTGTCTCGATGAACGAGTGGAACATCCAGGGACGCGCCCATGCGTGTCAGACGTGCGGCAACGCGTTTGCCGACCGCCAGCCCTATCACACGCTGCTGTTCGACGACCGGAGCGATTTCCGTCGCCTTGACGTCTGCCCTCCATGCTGGGATGCGCGCCACCGCCAGGACGATCGCGACACCAAAGGGTTCATCTCCCACTGGCAGGGCGTCTATGAAGCCCCACCCGCGCCTACCGACCCCATCCAGAAAGACACCGCCGAGTCGCTGCTGCGGAAACTCATCGAGCGGAACGACCCGCGTTACGCGCCCGCCGGCTTCATCCTCGCCGTCATGCTCGAACGCAAACGCGTCCTCAAGGTGAAGGAACAACTCCAGCGCGAAGGCCAGCGCGTGTTCGTTTACGAGCAACCCAAGACCGGCGACATCTTCACCATCGCTGACCCGAACCTGCACTTGGACCAACTCGACGCCGTCCAGCACGACGTGGCGATGCTGCTGGAACACGGTTTGCCCGCGCTGGAAGCCGCCGCGCCTGCTGCACCCGCAGGCGAGCACGCGCCCGCCCCTGAAGCACCGCCAGCCGAAGCCGCCACACCGCAAGCCGCCGCCGCTGCTGCCCCATCCGACACGTCCGACAAGTCCGTCCTGTCCGACCGGTCCGACGCGCCCCACGCCGCCGCCCACCCCACTCCCGCCGGCCCGTCCGCCGGCTAAACCCCAACTCCCTCCCGCCCGTGGCCGAATACGACGAGCTCCAAACACGCCTCGGCTACACGTTTCGCGACGCCGCCCTGCTGCGGCTCGCGCTGACGCACCCGTCCGTCGCCCACGAACTCGGTTCGCCCGTCCAGACCAACCAGCGCCTGGAATTCCTCGGCGATGCCGTGCTCCAGCTTGTCCTGACGCGCGAGCTCTATGACCGCTTCCCCGATTTCGGCGAAGGCCCGCTCACCAAGGCCCGCGCCAAGCTCGTCAACCGTCGGGCGTTGGCCGAGCGTGGTCGTTCGCTCGGATTGGGCACGTTCCTGATCCTGAGCCACGGCGAGGACATGCACGGCGGGCGCGACCGACCCTCCGCGCTGGCCGACGCGTTTGAAGCGATACTGGGCGCGGTTTTGCTGGATGGCGGTTTCGACGCCGCGTGCGAATTCATCGGGCGCGAGTTCGGGCCGTCGCTAAAGGAACTGACCGTCACGCCGATCATCGAAAACCCGAAGGGCGAACTGCAGGAATCTCTCCAGGCCGTCTCGCCGGAAGCACCGCACTACGAAGTCGTCTCGTCCACCGGACCGGATCACGACCGCGTGTTTGAATGCACCGTCCATCACGGCGGCAAGGAACTGGCGCGCGGCACCGGCAAGAGCAAGAAGGCTGCGGAAAGCGAAGCGGCGCTGGCGGCGCTCAGGCGATTGAAGGATGAGGCGGCGGCAAATCCGAAATCCGAAACTCGAAATCCGAATCCCGCAGTGGCGGGACGAAACCCGAAAGCCGAATGAGACACCGTCCTTCCCGCTCTGCTTCCGAATTCACAGTCACAGAGGTTGCGAGTTGGCCCCCATCTTCTTCCCTTCTGTGCTTGGACGGGCCCGGTTGTCCGGGTCCACTAAGAATTCAGCTTCAATGTTCGGCCACTTGGACCATATGACGGGCACTGGTAATACGTTTCACCTGCGTTCGAAGGGGGTTACACTGGGCACAGTCACTGCCGAGCGAGAGGATTGGCCTTGGACTTTCGGACGGTTTGCTCCGTCACCCGGCTTCGGGAAGCATGAGGCTTTGTTTGCGGCTGCGGCGGCTGCACTGAAAACCAAGGACGGAGAGAAGCGAGACAGCTTGATAGGCGAGATCGCGGCGATGGAGTTGCAATTAGTCCGATGCGACACCGAAGCCTTGGCTGGAGAGCCGGATTTGTTGTGGATAGAGGACGACCGCATCTGGTGGAGAGGCCATCATGGAGCATTGCGTGAGCAGATCCGCGGCAGGCATGGCTCAAGATGAAGACATCGTGGCCCAACAAATTGCGCCAGCCAGCGTCGGAATGCCGCCTCGTCGAGATACGACGCCCTCGGTCCGGCGTGATTGCCCTCAGGTGTTAGGCGGCAGTGCGGAACCATGAGCATTGCACCCGAGCCGATTCTCCGAGCCGCGAACGATACGGTTTCATGGGCGTGCATTTTCTGCCGCAACCAGACGCTGCAGGATGGAGTTTCGATTCGAATGCTGAACGACGCTATGGAGGCAATTCACGAAGTTCCGCGGATGGTTCTTGATTGGGAGCACCATGATCTGGCCGAGGTTCGGACGCACCTCGCTTGTTTCCCGGCAGCACGTTGGCCGGGCGCACCGAACTTGGTCACCTACTTTGATCAGAAGCTGAGAGATTTTGGCTATGACGAGAAAACCGCATAACACCAAGGATGGGCAGTTGAACCGATCTTCGGTAGCAATGCTCTTCCTTGACCAGCTTCCCCGCCATTCGGTTTTCGGTCTTCGGATTTCTTTCGGATTTCGGATTTCGAGTTTCGGATTTCCTCCGCCATGAACAACCTCTTCGGCCTCGCTCCTAAACTTCTCATCGGCGTCATCCACCTGCGCCCGCTGCCTGGCGCGCCGCGCTGGAAAGGTCGGTTTGGCGACGTGATTGACGCCGCCGTGGCCGATGCCCGCGCTTACGAACGCGGCGGCGCACACGCCGTGTTCATCGAGAACTTCGGCGACATCCCGTTCACCAAGTCCGCCGTCGGGCCGGAAACCGTTGCCGCGATGGCCGCCGCCGGTTGCGCGGTGCGGGACGCCATCAAGCTGCCGCTCGGCTTCAACGTCCTGCGCAACGATCCCAGCGCCGGGCTCGCGCTCTGCGCCGCGTGCGGCGGCAGCTTCATCCGCGTGAACGTCCATTGCGGCGCGATGCTGACCGACCAGGGCCTCATCGAGGGCAACGCCTACGCCACGCTCCGCTTCCGCGAGCGCATCGCCCCCGGCGCGCAGATTTTCGCCGATGTCCACGTGAAGCACGCCGTGCCGCTGGGGGATTGGAAGCTGGAGGTGTCCGCCTGGGACACGCTGCAACGCGGCTTGGCGGACGCACTCATCGTGTCCGGCGTCGGCACCGGCAAGGCGACGGACGTGCAGGACCTCAAGCGGCTGCGGGCCGCCTGTCCGGACGCCAAGATTCTCCTCGGCAGCGGGGTCTGCGCCGAAAACGTGAATGATTACGTGAAGGACGCCGACGGTTTCATCACCGCCAGCGCGTTGAAGCGTGCCGGCAAACTGGCGAACCCAGTGGATGTCCGCCGCGTGGCGGCGTTGGTCAAAGCGATTCAGAAATGCAGCAAGTGAATATGAACATGAGCCACAATTCCACAGTCGTAGCGGCGTCTCTGCAGAGCGCCGCCATCTCCTTCGCCGCCGGACCGCGGACGGTCCCAGTCCGCAGCAGCCACGAAGGTTCAGCGGCGCCGACTAGAACCACGGTCCCGCTGCGACCGGGGACCGGTCGCGGTCCGAAGGTTTTGTGCGGCGCTCTTCCGAGCCGCCGCCACGGAGTAACCGCCGCGTTGCTCTTCCTCGTGAGCCTGTTTGCCTTCATGCCGACCCTAACCGCTGCCACTGCGGAAGACACGAAGCTGGAATCCTTCTTCAAGCAGTACCTCGACGAGGCGTTCAAGCTCCGCCCGATGGACGGCACGCAGCTCGGCGACCACCGCTTCGACAACCAACTGGACGACCTCTCCGCATCCGCCCGTGCCGGCTGGACAGCGCAGACGCGTCGCGCGCTGGAGGCGCTGCCCCGTCAGGTGGACTACGCGAAGCTCTCGCGTGCCGGCCAAATTGACTTCGAGATTCTCAAGCACGACTTGGAAACCGGCCTGTGGCTGGACGAAAACACGCGCCGCTTTGAGGAAGACCCGCGCGCCTACAACAGCTACATCAACGACAGCGTTTATCTGCTGCTCGAACAATCCACGCTGCCGAAGGAAACCAACATCGCCAACGCCATCGCCCGCATGGCGCAAATCCCGAAGGTCATTGCCGCCGCTCGCGCAAACCTGCAAAACCCGCCGAAGGTCCACACCGAAACCGCCATCCGCCAGAACCGCGGCGCGATCGCGTTTTTCGAAAGCGACCTGTTCGAGGTTGCCGGTCCGACGAAGCAACTCGCGGCGTTGAAAGCCGCCGCCGCGCCGGTCGCGACCGCCTTGAAGGATTACCAGCAGTTCCTGGAGAAGGACCTGTTGCCGCGCGCGAACGGCGAGTGGCGGTTGGGCCGCGAGAAGTTCGCCCGTAAGCTGGAGTTGACGCTGGACGCTGGCCGCACGGCCGACGAAGTCCTCGCCGATGCGGAGGCGGAGTTCGCTCGGGTGTCACGCGACATGTATGTCATCGCGCGCCAGTTGTGGAGCAAGTATTACCCGAAGCTGGTTTTGCCGCCGGATGATGAGGAAGGGCGACGCGCGACGGTGGAAAAGGTCTTGAACGCGGTGGCACAGGATCACTGCAGGCCGCAGGACCTCACGCGCGCGGTGAAGCAGACCGTGAAAGTGGTGAAGAAGTTCATCGCCGCGAACGACATCCTGCGCCTGCCCGATCCGGATCACTGCCGGGTCATCGAGATGCCGGAGTTTCAGCGGGGCAACTCGACGGCGTACATGAACTCGCCGCCGCCGCTCGATCCGAACGCCGCCGGCTTCTACGCCGTGAGTCCGCCGCCGAAGGATTGGGACGCCGCGCGCGTGAAGAGCTACCTGGAGGAATACAACCGCCAGATGCTGCACATCCTCACGATCCACGAAGCCTACCCCGGCCATTCGGTGCAGCTCGAATACGCGAACAAGAACCCGTCGCTCATCCGCAAGGTGCTCGGCTCGGGCGTGTACATCGAGGGCTGGGCGGTCTATACGGAGCAGACGATGCTGGACCAGGGCTACGGCGAGCGCGACCTGGCGTTGCGCCTGACCCAGCTCAAGTTCTATCTGCGCGCGGTGGCCAACACGATCCTCGACCACAAAATGCATTGCACGGCGATGACCGACGACGAGGCCATGGACCTGCTGGTCAAGCGCTCATTCCAATCCGAGGGCGAGGCGCGGCTCAAGGTCATTCGCGCCAAGCAAAGCTCGTGTCAGCTCTCGACCTATTTCGTCGGGCGCATGGCGCACTACCGCTTGCGGCAGGAAATCCAACGCGAGTTGGGAGACAAGTTCGTGCTGGGGCGATATCACGAAGCCGTGCTCCAGCCGGGCAGCGTGCCGGTGAAATACCTGCTGGAACTCGTGCGGGCGAGTTTGGGGGTGGGGAAGTGAAAGGCGAGAACGTAGCGGCGCCTCGGCAGAGCGCCGCCGACTTGGTCTTCCGCGTAGCGCAGGTTGGCAACCTGCTGTTTCGCCGACTGGCAGTCGGCAGCGTCTCGCCACGAGATAGGCTCTGCGGATTACCAATCCGCGATACAGCAGACTGCCAGTCTGCGCTACGGTTTGCGGGGTCATCTCGCAAGTTGTTGCGGGGAGCGCTGTCCATGCTGCTCTGCGGGCTGGCTTTGGCTTGGCCTTCCACAACCCTTGCCCAAGGCTCGTGGGCGGACTACGAGCGCGCCGCGAACCTCCGGAAGCTCACTGAGAACAAAGTCTTCCGCGACCGCGTTGAGCCGCATTGGCTCACGAATAACACCCAGTTCTGGTATCGCGTCAAGACCGGCGCGGCCATGCATGAATTCATCCTCGTGAACGCCGAGAAGGGCGAGCGCAAGCCGGCGTTCGATCATGCCAGGCTGGCAGCAGCGCTCACCCAAGCTGGCGTGACGAATGCCCAAGCTGACCGGCTACCGCTCGACCGGTTGGAGTTCAATCTCACCGAGAACGCCGCGGACTTCCGCGCCGACGGCAAGAACTGGCGCTTCGACCTGCGAACCGGCCAATTGCAGGAACGGCCCGGCACAACCAATGGGACCGCCGCAGGCCTCTCACCATTGGAGGGCGCGCCGCGTGCCAGCACGCGCACCGGCGACGAGACCTCCGTCACGTTCGTCAACCGCACCGAAGGCGAGGTCGAGCTGTTCTGGCTCGACGCTGACGGCGAGCGCAAGAGCTACGGCAAGCTGGCGGTCGGCGCTGAGCGCGACCAGCACACGTTTGCGGGCCATGTCTGGCTGGTCATCAATGCCAGCGGGCGACCGTTGGGCGTGTTTCAGGCCGAGGACAAGCCCGCCCGAGTCGAGGTTGGCAATCAGACCACGCAGCGTCGGCGTGCCGACCGCCCGTTCCGTCGCCGGGAAAGCCGTCCGCGCGACGCCTCGCCCGATGGCCAGTGGCACGCCTTTGTCAAAGAGTCCAACGTGGTTGTCAGCAACACGGCGTCCGGCGAGCTCGTCAAGCTCACCTCAGACGGCATCACGAACGACGCCTACGCCGAACGCTTCTTTTGGTCGCCCGATTCAAAGAAGCTCGTCGCGGTGCGCGTTGAGAAAGGTCAGGAGCGGAAGGTCTATTACGTCGAGTCGTCGCCGAAGGATCAACTCCAACCCAAGCTCCATTCCTACGATTACCTGAAGCCCGGCGACAAGCTGCCGCGTCCGCGTCCGCATCTGTTCGACCTCGCCACGCGCAAGGAGACGCCGGTCAGCAACGCGCTGTTCCCCAATCCGTTCACCGAGAGTGGCGACATGGACATCCGCTGGTCGCCGGATTCCGCGCGGTTCACGTTCGTTTACAACCAGCGCGGCCACCAGGTCCTGCGCGTGATCGCGGTGGACGCTGCGACCGGCGAGGCCCGCGCCATCGTGGACGAGCAGAGCAAGACGTTCATTGACTACAGCGGCAAGCAATTCCTCGAATACCTCGATGACACCGGCGAACTCGTTTGGATGTCTGAGCGCGATGGTTGGAATCATCTCTATCTCTACGACGTGAAGACTGGCGCGGTGAAGAACCAGATCACACGCGGCGAATGGGTCGTGCGCGGCGTCGAACGCGTAGAGAAGCGCCAGGTGTGGTTTCGCGCGAGCGGCATCCGGCCCGGACAGGACCCGTACTACGTCCACATCTGCCGGGTGAATTTCGACGGCAGCGGGCTGGTGATTCTCACCGAAGGCGATGGCACACACACGGTGGATTTCTCGCCCGACCGGCGATTCCTCGTGGACACCTGGTCGCGCGTGGACCAACCGCCCGTCACCGAGCTTCGGCGCGCGGACGACGGCGAGCTGGTCTGCGAACTGGAGCGTGCGGATTGGAGCGAGCTGCTCAAGACCGGTTGGAGCTCGCCGGAACGCTTCGTCGCCAAGGGCCGCGACGGCCGGACGGACATCTACGGCATTATCGTTCGCCCGACCAACTTTGATCCGCAAAAGAAGTATCCGGTCATCGAAGACATCTACGCTGGGCCACAGGATGCCTTCGTTCCAAAAGCGTTTCAGGCGGGCGCGTCCATGCGCGCGCTGGCCGAGCTGGGCTTCATCCTCGTGAAGATGGACGGCATGGGCACGTCCCAACGCTCGAAAGCGTTTCACGACGTGTGCTGGAAGAATCTGGCTGATGCGGGCTTCCCGGATCGCATTCTTTGGATGAAAGCGGCAGCGGCGAAGTATCCGCAGATGGACTTGGGCCGCGTGGGCATCTATGGCGGGTCAGCCGGCGGCCAGAACGCGCTGGGCGCGTTGCTGACGCACGGCGACTTCTACAAGGCAGCGGCGGCGGATTGCGGCTGCCACGACAACCGCATGGACAAGATTTGGTGGAACGAGCAATGGATGGGCTGGCCCATCGGCCCGCACTACGAGGAACAATCCAACGCGACGATGGCGCACAAGCTCCAGGGCAAGCTGCTGCTGTTCGTCGGTGAGATGGACGAAAACGTGGACCCTGCCAGCACGATGCAGGTCGTCAACGCGCTGATCAAGGCGGACAAGGATTTTGACCTGGTCGTGATGACCGGCAAGGGCCACGGCTCGGCGGAAAACGATTACGGCCGGCGTCGGCGCGCGGATTTCTTTGTGCGAAATCTGCTGGTGGTTGAGCCGCGGTGGCAGCAATAGCCAATCGAATCTCCGCTGGACATCCCATATCAGCACCCTCAAGATCACGGGCCATGGAATCCAAGCCCGAAATGGAGAAGCTACTCACGGTCAGCGTAACGAAAACCACAGTGCGAGCATTAATTGCCGCCGCGGCGACCTTCCTTCTGTCGCCCTTGGCCGTCCCATCAGGAGATCCTTTCACGATGTTCCTCATTGGCATACCGGCGGCACTGGCGGTCTTCTTCGTCCTCCGTGCGTTATTGAGATCATCAAAGGCGGCATCCTGGTCTTCGCGCCGCGCAAACGCCGTGACGATCGCGGCAGTCGTATCTGGGGTTGCCTTCATCTTCGTGTTGTGCTTTGTGTTGTGACTTGGTGACGGCTGTTGTGATCCATCGGAGACAGGTAGAGCGCCGCAGGAACCCTCTCAACGCCGTGAGAATGTCGGCGCTCTGCCGAGTCGCCGCTACGAAGGAGCCCCCCGGACCCGATGGCCCGAGCGCGGATTTTAGTCCGCTTCGCCTGGCGAGGGTCCGCAGCGTCAGACCTGGCGCGGAAGCATTCAACTGGGCGGACGATGAAGCGGACTAAAGTCCGCGCTCCGGCCAAAACCGCATGAACCCAAGCTCTGCCCCCACGACCTCTCCCTCCGGCCATCCCCGCGGCCTCTACACGCTCTTCTTCACCGAAATGTGGGAGCGGTTCAGCTACTACGGCATGCGGGCGTTGCTGACGCTGTTCATGGTCGCGCCGGTGGCGACCGGTGGACTGGGCTTCGACACGCGCCGCGCCGGTGTCATCTACGGCACTTACACGATGAGCGTTTATATGCTCTCGATCCCCGGCGGTTTTCTGGCGGACAACTTCCTCGGCGCGCGACTCTCGGTGCTGCTGGGCGGGATTGTTATTGCCGCGGGCCATTTCACGCTGGCGGTGCGGTCGGAAACGACTTTCTACCTGGGCCTAATCTTGATTGCGG
>CAYJNU010000104.1:0-19690 GCA_964371005.1 uncultured Verrucomicrobiota bacterium
AGCCAGATCCATACGATTGGACCTACTCGGCCTCCGTCGTGCTCCGACTGGAACGGACCGCGGTCAGAACAGCTTGCCGGCGGCCATGCCGAGGACAGAAAGCGGGCCCTGGTCTTCCAACCCTTCGGTGGCCTGATCCAGTTTCTGCAGTGTGAGCTTGGCGTTCTTGAGGAGGCTGTCGTCGTTGATGAGCTTGCCCACGGAACCCTGGCCCTGGTTGATCTTCTGGAGAATTTCTTTCAGGTTCGTCATCGAGTTGGTGGTTTCGATGAAGAGCGACTCGTCTTTCACCAGCCGGCCGACGGTGCCCCGGCCGGCGTTGATGTCGGCCACGATCTTGCGTGCGTCGGCCACGGTGGCCCGGATTTCGTCGCTGGTCTGGCTGAGATTCTGGTTGAGGTTCGAGACGGCCGTGATCGTGGTGCGGTACAACGCGTCTTCCATGATCAGCCGGCCCACGGTCCCCTGGCCCGCGCGGATTTGGGCGGTGATTGTCTTGATATTGGTGATGCTGTCACTGAGCGGACCGCTGTTCTGTTTGAGGAAGTCGGTGAACGGGCCAAGCAGGTTGTCAATCTTGTCGCCCGAGAAGCTCTTGGTGAGGTTCTCGACCCCGGAGGCCACGTTGTCGAGCTTGGACATGAGCGCGGCAAAGTCGGCCTGCTCCGTGGACATGAGCGCGGTACCGTCGGTGGCAAGCGGCGCGCCGGGCTTGCCGAAATCGAGCGACACGAAGTTCTGGCCCATCAGGCCGGTGAACTTGATGCTGGCGATGCACTCGGTGTTCACCGGGTTGCCGGCGCGGAGTTTCATCGTCACGCGGACCCGGCCGTTGGTCAGGCCAATGGCCTCGACGCGACCGATCTCGACCCCGGCCATCTTCACGCGGTCGCCGACTTTGAGTTCCAGCGCGCTGTTGAAATCCGCGTAAACACGCGTCCCTCGGCGAAAGCGGTCCATGCCGCCACCCATCTCAAGGACGAGGACGCCGGCGATGAGGGCGAGGGCGACAAACACGCCCAGGCGGGTTTCAAGTGAGTCTTTCATGGTGGAGTCTTTCTTCCTTACTTGGTTTTCAATCCGGCTTGAAGGAAACGCCGGATCAAGGGATCAGTCCTCTGCTGGATGGCGTCCGGCGTATCCATCGCCAGGATGCGGCCCTCGTGAATCACGGCAATCCGATCCGCAACATTGAAGGCCAGGTCACGATCGTGCGACACCACCAGCGAAGTGACGCCGATGCGTTCCTTCAGTTTCAAAATCTCCTCGGCGATCACCACAGCGGAGAGCGGGTCCAGCTCACTGGTGGGCTCGTCGTAGAGGATCAACTGCGGCTCGATGACCAGCGCCCGGGCGATGGCAACGCGCTTCTTCATGCCGCCGGACAAGTCGCCGGGCATTTTCTCTTCCGTGCCCTTGAGGCCGACGACGTCAAGTTTCTCGGCCACGATCCGCGAGATCTCCTCGGGCGGTTTCAACCGGTGCTCGGCCAGATAGAGCCCGACGTTTTCACCGACTGTCAGCGAGCTGAACAGGGCGCCGGATTGGAACACCATGGCCATCCGATACTTGTTCATCACGTCCGGCGATTGGATGGACTCGCGTTCAATGAGAATCTCCCCGGCGTCCGGCGTTTCCAGGCCGATGATGTGGCGGAGCAACACGCTCTTGCCGCTGCCGCTCGGCCCCATAATGACGAACACCTCGCCCGGCTGGACCTCGAAATCCAGGCCCTTGAGCACTTCCTGGCTGCCGAAGTTCTTCCGCAAGCCACGCACCTGAACGCTGACGCCGCGATGGTTGGTGGTGTTCATCACTGGGTCAGGAGGCGGGTGAGGAAGTAGTCAGAGATCACGATCAGCACGATGGAGTTGACCACCGCCTTCGTAACGGAGCGTCCGATCCCGCGCGGGCCGCCGCGGGTGACCAATCCCTGGTGGCACGACACCGTGCCCACGATCAGTGCGAAGATGAAGCTCTTGAACACGCCATGAACCACGTCCCCCAGTGAAACGATGTCGCGCAGGTTCTCGAAGAAGCCCTTGAAGCCAATGGCGATCTGGGGATTGTTGGCGGCGACCACGGCACCGCCGAACCAGCCCACCATGATGGCTACGATGACGAGCAGTGGGAGCGCGACGGCGATGGCCACGAGGCGCGGCAGCACCAGGTAGTGGACGGGGTTGATGTTCATCGTGCGCAAGGCATCCACCTCCTGGTAAACCCGCATCGAGCCGATTTCCGCCGCGATGGCCGAGCCAAACCGCCCCGCGATCAGGATGGCCATCAGTACCGGGGCGAGCTCTTTGCAGATCGAGATGCCCACGATGCCGCCCACCGCCGCAGTCAAGCCCCGCTCGACCAGCACCGGACCGGTCTGCAACGCAATGACCGCCCCGATGAAGAACGACAACACGCAGACCATGAGCAGGCTGGCGTTGCCCACCTCGTGGAACTGCTCAAAAACCTTGCGCCGTTGCCGCCAGGTCAGCGGCAACGCCAGCAGAGTGCGCCAGAACAGGAGCACCATTTCACCAAGGTTTTGAAACATAATTCAACCAACTCAACCCAAGGCCACGCGCGAATCTGGGTTCAAAGTGACGCCGGTTCCGGTGGCGGCGAACTTCGCCGGCCCAGCGGCACGTAGAATAACCGGCCACGGCGACCTTGCGCATCGGATTCATACTGGAACAGGCCAAACAGGAGCGAGCATTTTCTGACCTTGGGCGAGGTCTCGCGCCGGTACAAATTCCAGAGCAACGACTGACTGGCAGCGCCGGTCTTCGCATTCCGCTCCGCGCGCCAAACCGACCACACCGGCGAATAGTTGCGCTGAATGCTCTTGTTGTTCGGGAGCAGGGTTTCGAGCGGCGCCAGGATTTGCAGGCGCGTGTCGCCGTTGAAATCCTGCTGGTGCGTAAACAACGGCCACAGATCGGTGCGCTGCCGCACCGTGCCGGCAACGGTGTTGCGCTCGTTCACGTGGGAATAGAGGAAGAACAGGAGACGCGTGCGGTCACGGTCCAGCGGTGCCGATTGGAAGCGGTTGTACTTGTAGATGGGCCAGAGGAAGAAATCGCTTTGCTGATTCGTGCTGGCCGCGTGGCTGAAGAGCGGCCAGAGACGCGTGGTGGTCTTGCCCTCACCCCGGGCGAAGACGATGAGCGGCCACGGCGCGTCCACTTCGTGGTAGTTCAGCCCCCGATCCTCGGTGATGGTCACCCCCAGCGGCCACAGATACGAGGTGGAGTCCCGCAACGGTGAACGCAGGACGCTGTAGATCGGCAAGAGAGCCTGCTGGTGCGCCGGGTTCTCTGTTCCCACGCCCGTCGTCTCATTGAAGTAAAACGGCCAGGCGACGAAGTGCTTTTCATGCCCCGCCACCGTTGCCACGTCGCCAAAGCCGTTCGTGCGGGTGGTCGCGTCCTTGTGTTCCGCACCGTAGAGCGGCCAGAACTGCCAGCCCTTCAGCCCCTCACCGCGGCGGACGTGAACCAACGGAAGCAGGTAATTCTCCGTCACCACGTCTTTCTTCCGAGTCCGCACATAGCCCGGCCACAGGACGAAGTGGATTTCGTCCCGGAAAAGCCGGCTCTGGAGGGCGCCGTAGAACGGCAACAGGGCCGTGTAATTCCGCTCCGGGTCCGCAGAGCGTTGCTGGAAATAGAGCGGGAACAACGTGAACCGCCGCGCCGTGCGGTCCTCCTGGTCCTGTCCCCCCGCAAAAGCCAACACTTGCAGGATGTGGAACCGATACTCGTTCCCGAAGCGGTTGTAGGTGACCAGCGGGTAGAGGAAAT
Source organism: uncultured Verrucomicrobiota bacterium (assembly GCA_964371005.1). Taxonomy (GTDB): domain Bacteria; phylum Verrucomicrobiota; class Verrucomicrobiia; order Limisphaerales; family MWDV01; genus MWDV01. Next base: position 3,801 of record CAYJNU010000104.1, read on the forward strand.
CGAAATCCGCGGCGTCCACGCCCGGGTTGCGCCCGGCGGAGCAAAGCGGCGGCACGGCCCAGGAACTCGACTCCTCGCGACGCTCGGTGTTGAACAATGGCCCGAGCACTTCCGTCCGCTCGCCCGCGTCGAGCGTCAACTTGTACTCGTCAAACAGCAACCCGCTGTTCCACAAATCATCCGCCACCCCGGGAGCGACACTCCCGAGGCACAACCCCGCAACGCAGATGACGAGTTTTCGGATCACAACTTGAGTCCGCTGGGGCCGACAATCGTCTGCCCAAACACGCGCCGAGCATAGCGGGGGCAGCACCCCAGCGCCAGCGAAGTTGGTGGCTCACGCAAGAATCAGCGACGGGACGCAGCCGCCAAAGAAGCTTGATTTGTCTCCGAGCGAATCGGATGGCTTCAATTTGCCTGGCCGGCCGATTCGGTAACGGTCCACACACCCAGAACATGAAATCTCTCTGGCTCCGAATCCTGCCGCAACCGGATGCCAAGACGCCCTCCGGTCGCGTTGGATATAACCAATCGGCTACATGCGGAGCCATCTCCAATCGGTGAGGGCGCATCACCAAGCACGACCTCCGCAACGCCAGCCGGAGAACTCAGAAACTCCGAGAGCCGCTTCCGGAGACCCGGGCCAAGCTGAACCAAGCGCGCCGAGTTCGTGGTGGCGATCAACTCCCGCCCCATCATTCGAGTCTGAGCCTGCACGTAGTAACGATGATGGTTCGAGCCACTGACCACAGCAAACACAGCAAACACCACGGCCGCGATTGCGATGGCCGCGAGAGGACAAAGAACTTGCCACTTATTCATGGTCGCCAAGATGCATTCGGAACTTCCGACACTCCGCCGCCACGTCGTCCGCATTCAGGATAGCCGAGACCACGCAGACGCGGCGCGCGCCAGCGGTCAACACGGCGTCCAGGTTTTGCAGGTTGATCCCGCCGATGGCGAACCACGGCACGCGGACATTTGCCGCGGCCCAACGTACGTAGTCGAGCGTCACCGGTTTCGCGGTCGGTTTCGTGCCCGTAGGAAAGACCGGCCCGATGGCCACGTAATCCGCACCCGCCGCCAGCGCACGTTCTGCTTGGGCTGGCCCATGCGTGCTCAAGCCGATTCGGACTTCGGACTTCGGACTTTGGAGTTCATCCACATGCTTGTGGCCTGCATCGAAGAAGTCCTCCTGCCCGAGGTGGCAAATTTCCGCGCCCACTTCGCGTGCAATGTCGAGGTGATCGTTGATGACGAGATAAACGCCCGCCTGTCTCGTGACGGGAAGAACCTTCTCCGCCATGCGACGGATTTCGTCGGGAGGCGAGGTTTTGGCGCGAAGCTGAATCAGGTCCGCGCCGCCGTCGCAAAGCTGGCGGGCGAGTGCTTCCGGCGCACGCCCGCGCAGATAAGCGGTGTCCACGAACGCGTAGAGGCGGCAATCAGCGAGCGGTTTCATGAGTGAATTGAGGCGGCTTGACCTTCACAAATGTCGTCGCGCGCAGATAAATCGGTTCGAGCTTTTCACCGGCGACGAAGTCATGGCGATTCGCAGCCAACCGTCCGAGCGTCTCCGCGCGTGGGAACACAACACGTCCTTCCGCAAACCAGCGTGTGACTTCAGGGCCGACGAAAACCGCTCCCGACTTGCAGGTCGCCTGCGCTTCTTTCACCGGCGCGAGTCGCAGTGGTTGCGTTTCGCGCCACCCGTCGTCGGCCAGTTCGTAATCAGCCACGTAAAGCTCACCCCGTTGCGCGTCCACAACGACAGTCACCTGTCCACGAACACCATCCGCCTGGGCCTGCGCGGCAATCGCCTCCACACTGCCGATGCCCAGCAATTGCGTGCGACGCGCGAGTTGCCAGCCCTGTGCCAGCGCAATCGCCCCGCGGATGCCGTGATACGAACCGGGCCCGAGCCCGACCGCGAGGCATTCGATGGCTTCGCGTTCGACGCCGGCTTGGGTGAGCACCTCCGCGGTCATCGCGAACGCCGGCGTGGCACGTCCGCCGGAGCGCACGACTTCGCCGGCGTAAAGCACCGGCCCACCGGGCGGCGCATCCACGAAGGCGACGCTCCGTTGGGCTGAAGAGAACTCAAGCGCCAAAATCTTCATAACTGATCCGCCGTTCCATCTCGCTCAGGACTTCAATGCGCACGCACCGGAAGCGGCCTGGCGGGTTCGAGGTTGAATGTTGAACGTTGAATGTTGAATGTTCGGTATCAAACCACCGCTCCGCCCATTCGATCACCGCGACACCATCAGGCTGAAAATACTCGTCCAATCCGGCTTCGTGGATTTGTTCTGCCGTTTCCAACCGGTAAAGGTCGAGATGAAACAGCGTCAGCCGCCCACCGCTGTATTCGTTGACGAGCGTGAACGTGGGTGAATGCACGCGCGCCGTCACGCCGAGCCCGCGTGCCAGACCTTTCACGAGTTGCGTCTTGCCCGCGCCGAGATCACCGCTGAGCGCAATGACCAGCCCGCGTTGAGCCGCGCGCCCCCAGCTTTCGCCAAGGACCTCGGTTTCCGCGGGGCTGTGCGTGACAACGGAGGGCATGTCAGGCGAATGCTGTGAAGCGCGAGCGATGGGCGACCGGCTCAAACCGCCGGCGGTTGCTCTCCTCGCTCGGCAAACCAGTGCCGCAGAAACACCAAGTCTCCGAAGTCCTTCTCTCGATGTGTGACCGATTTCATCCGCCAAAGCAGCTTGGGTGAGGCAAACGGGATCGGAACCCCTTGCAGTTCGCGGACAATCACGTCCTTGGCGGCCTCCGCGTAGTCAATGCCGCCGGCCGAACGCATCAGGTCTACCAGGATTTCGTCGGCGACTCGGATGACTGTGTATTGCCGAAGCTCTCCAGGTTGAAGCTCGCGCACGGCATTATCGGGCAAGGTGGACAACGCGCCAAACACTTTGGCTTCGTTCTCCGGGTCGCTGGCCACCATGAGGTCAATGTCGGTCGTCATGCGCGGGAGGCCGGCGGCGATAACTGCAAAACCGCCGACCACGACGTAGCGGGCCCCGCGGCAGTTCAATTCGCGGCAGAGTCCGGCCAGGTCAGCCTCCATCGGGGGGCGTGACTCTAGCTCTTTGGGGTCTGGCTGCGCGCCAGCATGCGCATCATCCATGCGTCAGCTTCCTTGTGCGTCTTGAAGCGATACACTCCTGACCGCACCCAGCGATGCTTGAAGGAGCGATGCAATTCCACCGCGAGAGCCTGCAACTTCATCCCGGCTTGGAGAGCATCGGGCGTTCTGGTACGTCTGCCGACGACCTTCCCAATATCTTCTTCCACGTTGACGAACGGCTGCTTCACAGTGGCGTCACAGTATGCCAACGCGCCGGGCAACACAAGCCGGAGACCGACGCGCACGATTCTGCGATCAGGATAGGGCGTTACGCCCAGAGCGAATCCGTCGTGGCGTACATGATGAGCTGGCGCGGCTTACCGTAGGCGTGCTTCCCGTTGTGGGCGCTGTTCACGCCGGTGTAGAAGAGATGCCAGCGACCGTCGTTGCGGACGAGTTGGTTGTTGGCATAAATGCCGTAACAGTCCGGCGTGGGCGGCTCGCCGCGCGGCAGCCAGGCTTTCCGAAATTGGCGTTCCCATTTCACGCCGTCGCGCGAAAAGCACCATTCCAAGTCCATCGTCTGCGCCTCGCACCGGTAATGGCCGAGCATGCCGACGCAACCTTTCGGTGTGCGCGTGACCGACAGGTAATAGAACTGTTGGTCCACCGGGTCTTGGGCGTCGCGCTGGATGATGCGCTGGCGGGTCTCGAAATGCAGCCCATCTGCCGAGGTGTAACGGTCAACGACGCGCAGCAAACCCGGCGCATTGTCGTGTGGCATGTAGGCCGGATCTGCTTTTGGCACTTGGAGCAGCGCGACGGAGTAAAGCTCGAACGTACCGTCAGCCAGTTGATAAACGTTCGTCGCGTCGTTTGAAAGCTGCCGCGAAAGCGCCAGCGGTTCATCGGCGGGGCGCGCCTTGCTTTGTGCCTTGTGAACCAGCAGGCCATCCGGCGACGTCACGCCCCAGGCCGCTCGGTCGCTGGGATGAACGAGCACCGGACGGAGTGGGTCGAGCACGCGATAACGGCGGCCATCGTCGCTCTCTGCCGCGAGGTAGCGAATAATCTGCGGGCCGTGCGCCCAGAAGTAGAGACGGTGTCTGCCGTTATTCAACCGAAGGTGAATGACCTGCACCGGCCGCCACCCATCTGGCAAGTTGCCGATGGCGAACCGCGCGTCCGGCGGATCGCCTGGCGACAGTCGCGCCGGCACTTTTTTCATCGATCCGCCGGGCACGCCCTCCGCATAGGCGATATTGAACCGATCGCGCTGGCTGGAGACGGAATACCACAGTCGCCACGCGCCGCCCTTCAACGGTTCGGCGGGGCAGGTGAAGTTCTGGATGTCGTTGTCTTCCCAAGGTTCAGTGGCTTCCAGAATGACGCCCTGCTTCCGCCACGCGGTCGGCGGGCAAGGTTCGGGCAGTGCGACGTCGGTGGCCGGCCAAGGGGATTGGCAGCCAGCCAGCGAAACACCAACGGTCGCGCAAGCGGCGGAACGGAGAAAGGTGCGGCGGTCAATGGCCTTCATGCACTGCTCCTGGTTTGATTGGCAAAACCGCAGCGCAGGCCCGGCGCAGGTATTCTTCAAATTCCCAATCGCCGCTGCTGCCAGTCTGCCGTGTGACGACCAAATCCAGGCTCGGCACAAATGCGATGAGTTGTCCGCCCGAGCCGGGCTTGCTGCGGGCGTCGGCCGGAATGCCCTCGCCGCTGCGACCGCTCTCGCCCTGGTGACGCGCGGGCAGTTCCCATCCGTGCGAGAAAACTTGCGGGTTGAGCTTCCAGCGCATTTCCGGAGACGTCACGGTGTGTGTGGGCGCCGCGGTTTCCCGGACGAACCATTTCGGGATGACCTGCTGTCCACCCCAGCGTCCTTCGCGCAGCATACAGTAGGCGATGCGCGCGAGGTCGCGCGCCGGCATGCCCAGTCCGTGCGATGGATGCCGCCCGATCTTCTCGCCGCCGTCGTAGTATTGAAACCACCAGTGCTCGATGCCAAGCGGTTTGAACAGCGCCTCGATGGCGAATTGGTCATAGGGCTTGCCCGTCACCGTCTCGCACACCAGCGCCGCGTGCGCCAGCGCAAGCGTTGAGTAGCCGCAGCCCGTGCCCGGATCGAACGCCAGTCTCGCGGTACGTTCGTCGCCCGTGTGGCCGAGGATGTATTCCCACGAGCCGTCGTTGGGCGCGCCAGTCGCTTCGGGACAAATGCCGGAGGTGTGATTCAGAAGTTGCTTCACCGTGATGCGCGCTTTGCGCGGGTCGCTCAGCGGTTGCGCCCACGGAATGAAATCGAAGGCCTGGTCATCGAAAGTCATCTTGCGTGGCGTCTTGCCTTGTTGACTCCATTCCGAGGCGATGGCCAGCACGGTGGCACACACCGCTTTCGAGCAGGAGGCCACGCGGCGCGCATCCGTCTTGGCGCTGTTGCCGCGTTCCACTTCGAGGGCGATGTAGCCGTTGCGAACAACCACGGCGGCGAAGTCACGGTCATCTGATTTGCGGAGCCATTCGCGGAGCTCGTCCAGTTTCGCCGGATTCAGGCCCGCCAGCCGGCGAATGTCGTCGGGTTGTTCCAGTTTGCGCCAGCCACCCTGCGACTCCGGCGGTGGAAAGTAGTCATCCGCGGCTGCTGTCGGCCGGGCCGGGGTCGTCAACACTCGGAGTTGCGCATAGTAAACCGGATCGTCTGCCGCTCCATCGTAGTGAAACGGAAACGCCTGGTTGTGGGCCTGCAGCATGAGCCCGTAACTCGCACCGTGCTTCACGCAGGCGAGCAGGGCGGCCACTGCGTTCGTGCCGGTTTTGTCGTCCTCGTTGCAGACGACAGGCTTGCCGGACTTCTTCAGCATGGCGATGCGTTCCGGAATTTGCTCCGCCTCGGTGCCGTTCCAGTGGGGCAGCACAAAGTCCGCTGCCTCGGCAACTTCCGAATGTACCTTGCCGTCGCCGTAGCCACTCGCCGAGACGAGCAAGCCGGGTGCGGTCTCTTTCGCCAGCCGGATCAGGCTGGCCTGACCCTTGGGATCGCGGATGAGGGTGTGAACAAAACCGCGGTGCGGGTACTCGTTGGCAATTTCGAGCAGCACGTTTTGGAAACCCCGCTCACGGACCCAGCGCGCGACGTTCACCACGCCCGCCCGAACCGCCGCCTCATCGCGCAGGATCGCGGACTGCCGCTGATAGTAAAGGCCGAGAATGACGGCCAGGCCGTGGCGATCGCACGCGCGGATGACGCGTTCGACCCGTTTCAAATACTCGTCCCGCAATCTGCCATCAGGTTCAAAGGCCGAGTTCACGGCCCCTTCGTACCCGGGCATCCCACCTTGCAGGTTAACCGTGAATGCGTTCACCCCATGCGCTGCATAGTCACCGAGACGCGCGATGAAACTATCGGTGTTCGCCTCAGGGTTGAATGCTGGCTTCTTGCGGTCCTCGAAGACGGCGTTGACCATGCGCACGTTCATCAGCAATCCCTCGGCGGCGCTGCCGGGATTCGTCGGACGGCCATTGATGATCCAGCGGCCCTCGCGGATGGCGATGTGCGTTGCCGCGGTTTCCTGGGGCGCGGCCATGGCGGTCGTGAACGTGGTGGCAAGCACGAGAAAGACGATGGAGTTCATGGGTTGGATGGCTTTGATTGGTCCCGAAACACGAGCGTGCCCCGGCGCACGGAGAGACTATCGTTGCCGGAAAACACCAGATGCAACGTCCGGCCGTCGGGGCTCATCCATTTCGTCGGGAAGCTGGCGCTCTCGCCCGGTGCGATGTCCCACGCTTCAGTGGTGAACGCAACCGTCCAAGGCCCCCACGGTTCGGGCGCATCATAGACCGCCAGCCCGCCCGCCAGACGTTTATCCTCGACCGGCATTGTCACGCACCACAGGTAACGGCGCAGCCCGGCGTTGAAGGTGACCCCGGAGCGATAGCAGCAGCCGGGATTCGTCAGCACGCCACCGCGCTGTGCGATGTCCGCCGTCCACACCGGCTGTTCGTGGGCGTCGAATCGCTGGAAGAACTCGTAGGCATCGCGGTTACGGATGCGATGCTTCGACACCCGCGCCAGCACCATGCGATCAGCCGGTTCGTAGGCGCTGTCGGCGTCGGGTGAATAGACATAGACGAAACCATCGCGAGCGCCGGCGTAATTCTCTCCGAAGTTCAGAAACGTGGGGCAGCCAAAGCTGTTGGTGAATCGCCAGTCAGCCCATGTCCAGTCCGCGCCTTGGTCGGCCGACCAGGCGAGTTGCGCGTTGCCCGCGTTGCGCGTCCACAAGCAGAGCACGCCATCCACGCAAAGGAGGCCATGCACCTTGAGGGAGTCAGGCGAAGTGCGCATAACCACGCGTGGGCATGGGTTGCGTTCCGGTCTTGTCGCGTAGTGTCACGGTGTCACCGGCGACAATCTTGCCAATGCAACTCAGGCGAAGCTTCGGGAAACGTTTCTTCCACGCATCCAGCAGCGGCACGGCGTCCCTGCTGGCGACGGTGAAGAGCAGTTCGAAATCCTCGCCATCGGTCAGGGCGGCCAGCAGCGGCGGCTTGGCGGAAGGACTCATGCGGGCAGTCTCTTTCGCCGCGCGGCTGATGGGAATCGCGCGCTTCAGCAGTTCAGCACCGACGCCGCTTGCCTTGAGCACGTGGCGCAAATCGCCGGCCAGGCCATCGCTCAGGTCAATCATCGCGTGGAGGCGAAATCGCTCCGCCAGCCAGCGGGCTTCGGCCAAACGGGGCTCGAAGTCGAGGTGCTTGCCTGACAGGCTGCCCCCCAGTTCGCCGGTGACGAAGATGGCATCGCCAAGCTTTGCCCCTGCGCGCAACATCGCCCTGCCCTTCGCCACCCAACCAAGCAGCGCCACGGAAATCAGCATCCGCTCGGGGTTCGACGTCGTTTCCCCGCCGACGATGGCCACGCCGTGTTGCTCCGCTATCGTGTTCATGCCGGCGTAAATCTTCTCCACGAACGCCGGTCTGAATTCCCGCGGCAGCCCGAGCGTGACCAGCGCGGCGGTCGGCGTGCCGGCCATTGCGGCGATGTCACTCAAGCAGCGGGCCAGCGCCTTGCGGCCAGTCTTCTCTGCCGGGGTCTCGGTTGTGAAATGCACGCCCTCAACCACAGCATCCGTCTTGAACAGCAATTGCCGGTCGCCACCGCCGAGATCCAGCACCGCGCAATCATCGCCCGGCCCGACGACAACGGCCTCATTCATCGGCAGCGAGCGCGTCAAGAGCTGGATCAATTCGAACTCGTTCATGCGTCAGCGGGCATGCTGCGGCAGGTAATCGTAGAGTTGAAGGGCGATGAAGTTCAGCGCGTTGAACAGAGAGTGCGCGGCGATGGGCGCGAGCAGGTTGTCCGTCTTCTCGTAGAGCCAGGTCAGCACGAGCGCCAGCACGACCAGCGACGGAAAGGACAGGAGGTTCCAGTGAATCGCCGCGAAGAGCAGCGCCGTCCCCCACAACGCCACCCGCGGAAAGCCGGCCCGTTTCACGGTGGGATAAATCAAGCCGCGAAACATCATCTCCTCCGCCGGCGGCGCAACGAGAATGGCGACGATGCCCAACGGAACACGGTTAATCCACGACGGCGCGTCTCGAAGCAATTGCACGGCGGTCTGGGCGTCGGCTTCGAAGTCAAACTGGCCCATCAATGTGGCCATCCCCATTTGCAGCAGCCAGGCCACCGGCAAAACGGCCATCGTTGCCAACAAGCCCAGCCCCACCGCGCGTCCTGACGCATTCCGGAAACCGAAGCCCTCAGACCAGGTGAACTGATGCTCGCGCAGGAAGAACCCGATGAGCACCAAAGCCGAGCCTTGGAAGCTGACGCCGGCGATAACCATCTGCCAGAGGCTGGGCTGACCGGCAGTGGCGGAAGTCAGTTTCTGCGCCACCCCCACAAGCACGAGCCCGGAATAGAGACTGACGAGAAAAAGCACCAGGCGCAGGCGGCTCTCCTCGATGTCAAAGGGCTTACGCGTCAGGACGAGAGCGATGGCGAACGCTAGAAACCCGGCAATCACCACGGCGGCGAGCAGAAGAATATGGGACGTGGCTTCCGGCTGCGCGAGACGCAGGACGCTCAGGCCCAGCACGCCCATGAGGACACAGACCGCCACGCCCAGTGCGAGCCGGACGAGGGCTTCGGTTCTCCACGGTTTCACGGACACCATACCCGGAAGCTAGACCAACCTACGCTCGGTGACGATGCAAAACTCCCCCTGCCGCTTCTTGCCAATCGCGGCGGGCTCCGCCACTCTGCTGGCGCGTGAATATGACCTCCATCCGCGTTTGAGGGCGTCGGGCCCCGACCGGGTCCGACGAGACGCTGCCTTTCGTTAGCCTACATCGCATGCACGATCACCATCCACCGCTCCGCGCCGAGCTTCGAGACACCTTGAAGCTCGCCGGGCCGATCGTGTTCAGCCAGGTCGGGCACATGTCCATGGGCTTGGTGGATACGCTGATCGCAGGACGGATCGGCACGGAGGCGCTCGCCGGATTGGGGCTGGCCTCGAACTTCTACTGGACCTTCACCAGCGTCTGCATCGGCTGTCTGCTGTCACTTGATACGTTTTTCGCCCAGTCGGTCGGGGCGCGGGATGAGCGCGGGTTGGCGCGGTTCTTCGCACAATCGTTTTGGTCATGTGGCATCGTTACGATCCTGTCCTCAGTGGCCGTTGGCAGCGGTTACTTTCTCTACCTCGCGTTCGCCGCGGCGAGTCCCACGCACACCGCTTTCGCGATTTATCTGCAGAACATCATTTGGTCGCTGCCGAGCTTGTTCCTCTTTTTCGTGCTGCAACGCTATTGGCAGGCGCGGCATCGCGTGCTGCCCTTCCTGGTCATTATGATCGCGGCGAACGTGCTAAATCTGTTCGCCTGCCTGGCGCTGGGTCTCGGGCACTGGGGGTTTCCGCGGCTCGGCGTGCAAGGGTTGGCCTTTGCCACCGTGATCAGCCGTTACGCCATGCTGCTGGCGGCGGCGGTGTTCACGTGGTGGCAGATGAAAGCCGTAACGCTGAAGCTGCCGCGTGTGGATTGGGCGGTGCAACGGCAGATATTCGGGCTCGGCCTCCCGGCGGCAGCGCACACGGGATTGGAAGTGGGCGCGTTTGGGCTCGCGGCGCTGTTCGTGAGTCTCCTCGGACCAGTGCCACTCGCAGCGCACCACATCTGCCTGATGATGAGCGCGTTCACGTTCATGTTCCCGCTGGGCTTCTCGTCCGCCGCAGCGGTACGGGTGGGCTCGTTCATCGGCTCGCGCGAGCCGGCGCGCGCGCGGTTGGCGGGCTGGCTATGCATCGGCCTGTCTGTAACGGTAATGAGCGGGTTTGCCGTGGGCTACCTGACGTTGCCGAGGACGTTGCTCGGCTGGTTCACGCAAGACGCCGCCGTCATCGACACCGGGGTGAAGATTCTGCTGCTCGTGGCGCTGTTCCAGATTGGCGACGGCATTCAAGTCAGCACCACCGGCGCGTTGCGCGGACTCGGCAACACCCGCGCCGCGATGATCGCAAATCTCTTTGGGCATTACCCGATCGGCTTGGCACTGGGGTTGACGCTTTGTTTCGGATTCAAGTTCGGCGTGGTGGGCATGTGGGGCGGGTTGGCCGCGGGATTGATCTCGGTGGCCACGATTCTGTTGATCACCTGGCGGCGGATGACGCGGGACCTTTCCGGACTGCGCGCGGTGGTGGCGGCGCCGGAGGAAGTCGTGCGCGCCGGGTAAGACCGGGCCCTTCGGACCGCGACCGGTCCCTCGGTCGCAGCGGAATCCGAGACGAGAACGGTCACCGCACTTGCCACCTTCTCGCACAAACGCGCGCTGCGCTCCAGGGACGGGGCGTGGTCCATTGGAGTTGCGTCCTCCGGCTGAGCGGCAAATGAGTGCTTGTCTCACTGGAATGCGCGACTACAGTAACCAGCAGAGCGTCACCGTATGAGTCCGCAAGCAATCGCCCGTTTGGTGGGTGTGGCCATCCTGATCTTCGTCGTCGTGATCATGGCCTCGTCGGGTACGTACGTTGTGCATCCGGGCTACCGTGGCGTGCAGGTGACCATGGGCCGGGTTTCGCCGACGTTCAAACCCGAGGGCTTCGGGCTCAAAGCCCCGCTCATCACCGCCATCCACCCCGTTTCGATCCGCCAGCAGACGGCCGAGGACAAGGCGGAGTGTTACTCCTCGGACTTGCAGCAAATCCAGATTGATCTGCGCATCCTGTTCCGCATCCCTGAGAGCTCGGTGGTGAAACTCTTCCAGGAATACTACGGCGAACCGTTTGAAACTCTCATCGCGCCGCGCGTCCATGAAGCCTTGAAGGAAGCCACCGCCCTGCAGAGCGCCGAGCAGATCGTCAAAGACCGTGAGCAGATTAAAACTCGCGCCCTGGACCTCACGCGCAAGAAGGTCGGTTCGCTGCTGGTCATTGAAGACATCGTCATCCAGGACATCGCCCTGACGAAGGAACTCGAGCAGGCCATCGAGGCCAAGATGGTGCAGGAACAAGAGGCGGCGAAATCCAAGTTCATCCAGCAGCGCGCCCAAATCGAGGCCGACACCGCGGTGATCAAGGCCAAGGGCGAAGCCGAGTCCATCCGCATCCGCGGCCAGGCGCTGAAGGATAATCCCACCTACATTGACCTGCAGATCGTGGACAAGTGGGACGGCCTCACGCCGCTGGTCATCGGCGGCGGGGACAATCTCGTGTTCCCGCTTCAAGACTTGGAACGCATCCGGGAGTTGAAGAACAATGCCAATACCCCCTCGCAACCCGCGCCCGCCGTTCCGCGGCGGCCGGTCCGTCGCTGATGCTATGAATCCGGCCTCCGTGGCGAAGCTCATCGGCACCGGCGTGCTGGTGTTTCTGCTTGTGGTGCTCAGCGCCACCTGCACCTATGTCGTCGAGCCCGGCACACGCGGAATCAAGGTCACGCTGGGCAAGGTGGTGGAGCAGTTCCTGCCGGAAGGCTTCGGCTTCAAGACGCCGTTCATCACGACGATCGTGCCCGTGAATGTGCGCCAGAAGACGCAGAGTGTGCGGGCGGAGTGTTTTTCCTCCGACCTCCAACAGGTCGTTCTCGACGTGCGCGTGCTCTACCGCGTGCCCGAGGAATCGGTCGTGCAGATTTACCGGCAGTTTGCCGGCGATCCGTTCGACAGCCTCATCGCCCCGCGCGTACAGGAGGCGCTGAAGGAAGTCACGGCGCTCCAGACCGCCGAGGGCATCGTCAAGAACCGCGAGGAGATCAAGCAGAAAACCATCAATGCGGCGCGGCTGAAGATCGGCACCATCCTCCACGTCGAAGACATCGTGGTGCGCAACATAGACCTGTCACCCGAATTGGAGCGCGCGATCGAGGCGAAGATGGTGGCTGAACAGCAGGCGGTGCAGGCGCGCTTCACCCAGACGCAGACGCAGGTCGAGGCGGAAACTGCCGTCATCAGCGCCAAAGGAGAAGCCGAAGCCATCAAGGCCCGCGGCGAGGCGTTGAAGATGAATCCGGCGTTCCTGCGACTGCAAATCGTCGAGCGTTGGAACGGTAAATCGCCGCTCGTCGTACCCGCCGATCCGAACAACACCGGCGCCGGACTGCTCCTCCCCTTGGGCGCGCCGGAGGCCGCAACCGCACCATGAAACCGCCTGCGTTCGTAGTTCCGGCTTCAGCCGGCTTGGGCCGCGCGCACCGGCTAAAGCCGGAACTACAAACGCATCGGCGGTGGCGTTCATGGCCTCGATCCTGGTCCGAAGTTGGAGGTCGTAATTTGCCGTGAACCCGCGCGTCAGAGCCGGACTGCAAATCGGCGTGCTCGTGCTGGTGCTGAGCTTGTTGGTGTTGCTTTTCCCGCGCGCTTACGCCTTCGCAGAAATGGCCGCGCGCGAATTGCGTTACTTCTGGTGGCTCATTCTCCTCCTCGCGCTGGGCATCTGGCTGATCTGGGGTATCGGGCGCAAGCCCAAGACGTGAATAGAGTGGCTGCGGGCCTTCAAACATTGTGTCTCCCGTCACCCATCTCCTTGCCAGTTGGATCGTCGCTGCCAAGACCACCAACAACGCCCGCGATCTCCGTCTGGTGACACTGGCTGGGATAGCGCCGGACCTTGATGGCCTGGGTTTGCTGGCGGACATGACCCGGAATGCCTTCACCGGAGGCGAGCGTTTCCCGCTCTACCAGAACTACCACCACTACCTGTTGCACGGGATTGCCGGTGGCGTGCTCATCGCGGTGTTGCTGGCGATCTTCGCACAGCGCCGCTGGCGTGTCTTGCTGCTCGCCTTCGCCGTGTTTCACCTGCATCTGCTATGCGACTTCGTCGGCTCACGCGGACCGTCGCCGGAAGACCTCTGGCCCATCTTCTACCTCGGTCCATTCGAAAAAGACCCGATGTGGATGTGGAAAGGCCAATGGCGGCTCGACGGCTGGCAGAACCAGCTCGTGTCGGTGGGTTTGTTTGTGTGGACGATGGTCCTCGCCGTGCGCACGGGCAACTCCGTCGTCGGAGTTTTCAACCGACGGTTCGATGCGCATTTCGTTCGGGTGCTGCAGGCGTGGGTGGTAAAGATCAGGAAGCAACCCACCCCACTCCCTTGAGCCGTGCTCTCGCCTTACTTCGCTTTCACGCCAAAGCAATACACACTCCCATCGTCCGAGCCGATGACCATCCGGCCATCCGCCACGGCGGGCGAGCTTTCAATGGGTTGCCCGATCTCGTAAGACCACAGCTCCTTGCCCTTGTCGAGCGACACGATGTAAAACCGCCCATCCGACGAGCCCACGACCACCTTGTCTCCGCAGACGACCGGTGAGCTGTCCACCTTGCCGCGCGTGGCGAAGGCCCACACCGGCTTGCCGTCCGCACGATTTAGGCAATGCAGTTGTTTGTCCCGTCCGCCCACAAGCACGCGTGTCTCCGTCACCGCTGGCGACGACATGTAAGGGAAGTTCCGGTCCTTGAAGCTCCAGAGGTTCGTGCCGCGGTCGAGGTCCACGCAAAGGAACTGGTTCTCGTAGTGGCCGAAGTAAGCCCGCCCGCCCGCCAGCGCCACCGAAGCCGCAATGTACGCCCCGGCTTCGATCTGCTTCAGCTCCTTGCCATCCGCGAGCGAGATCACGTGCAGCAAGGCGTCACACCCGCCGAACACCGTGCGCCCGTCCGCCACCGCCGGCGAGCCGTTGATGTAGTTGCCGCTTTCATAGACCCAGTTTGTTTTCCCGGTCGCTGCATCCAGGCAATGCAGCTTGAAGTCGTAGCTCCCGACGAGCACCCACGTTGCGTCCCCCTTCGGCGACTTCACCCAGTTGGGCGCGCCGAGAATCTTGTCGCCCGTTTCGTAGCGCCACAGCCGCTTGCCGCTCGCGGCGTCCAGCGCGTAAAGAGCGCCATCCACCGAGCCAACGAACACCTTGTCGCCCAGCACGAGTGGTGACGACTCGACAGAGTCACCCGTTCCACTCACCCAAGCCTGCTTCCCCGTGTCGAGATCGAGCGCATAGACATTCGTGTCATCCGACCCGATGAAGACGCGGTTGCCGACGATGGCGGCAGATGACTTGACCGGCCCGCCGGTCTTGAAGCTCCACAGCAACGCGGGTTTGTCCGGGAGGGTTCCCTGGGCGACACCAGTCAGCGCGGGGTTACCACGGAACATCGGCCAATCGGCGCCACACGCCACGGTGGCCGATAGCAGCAGCGGGAGGATGCTTCGTTTCGCGATCACGATGGGTTGGACGCTCGTCACGTTGAGTCTGATTCAGCTCCGCGGTTGCTTCCGGTCACTGCGTTCCAACCCGTTCCACCACCAGGTCGTCATACCAAATCGGCTTTCCGGAAAACGGACTTCCCGCCACCGAGGGACGGCCCACGATCGGCGGTTCGGTTTCATCCGCCGCCAACGCCCACCCCTTCGGCTCGGCGCTGCCATCCGCCCAAGCCCTGCCCTCGACGCGCCACGCGCCTTCCTTCACCTGACGCAGTTGCAGGCGGAAGCGTATCCACGCGCCGGACTTCCATTCGTAAGCCGTGCTGGCCTTGAGGTCCTGGTCTTGGAACAACTCCAATGCCTTCTTCCCCGGCGACACTTGCAGCCGCCAGCCGCCGGCGCCGCCCACACCCACGCCAAATGTCGGGGTGCGTCGTCCCTGCGCCGTGCCGAAGATACGCGCGCTCACAGCCACGTTCACGGTTTCCGCGGGACCGAATTGCACCGCGAAACTGTCCAGCGGCGCGCCGGGCAGTTCGAGAACTTTGTTCGTCCCGAATGCCTTCACCGCGAAGTTGCCATTCAACACGAGGAAATCTTCCGGCACTTTACCAGCCTCGACTGATTCAAAGTTGTTTTCGTAAAGGGGTTGGCCTGCTCCGGCGCCTGGCGTCGCCAGGCAAGCGCAGATCAGCAGGACCGCAATTTGCATATTGGCCTTCATCCGTGTCAATCCGTGTGCATTCGAGGTTCGCTCATTCATTCCTCAACGCGGTCAGCAAATCGCCGCGCACCGCCACCCGCGTCGCCGCCCAGGTCCACACCGCGCCGTTGAGCAACACCGCCCCAAGGGTTAGCGCCAGCGTGAGCCAAGGTAGTTGCGTCCCCGGCGAAAGCAACGCCGGCAACACGGCGACCGCGGCCGCGACGACACCAATTGCGAGCCCAAACCCAAGCAGCGCCCCGTTCTCGATGAGCAGCAACCGTTGCAGCGTCGGCTTGCGGAAGCCCACGGCGAGCAACACCGCCAGTTCACCGCGCCGCTCCAGCACGTTCCGCAACACCACGATGCCGAGACCGACACTCCCCAGCAGCAAACCC
>CAYJNU010000105.1:0-7448 GCA_964371005.1 uncultured Verrucomicrobiota bacterium
CTTCCGCACCGTCCAGGTGCTCCTGCCACCGGCGTCTGGCGTTGTCGGAGTCGAGGTGCAGGCCGAAACCGCGCCAACGGTGCTGGACGGCGAATGGAGGGTGGAGTACGGGCGAACCCCGGTACGTTCTCCCCGGGCCGACGAGCCAGCGTCGGTTGTCCTTCCTGCCGATCAACCGGATCCGGCCATTTACCTTTCTGATGCCCCGTTTCCCGCCACGTTCGGCGAACTGGCGTCAATTCAGCGGATGGGTGGCTATGACGTCGCTTTCGTTCGGGTTTATCCAATTCAGTATTCTCCGCGGAGCGGCCGGCTGACCTTCTCGCAGCGTCTGCGCGTGGTAGTGTCGCTCTCCGCCACCCCGGGCAAGCTGACCACTCCGCTCCTCCGCCCTCCAGGCCCGGATCGTGCGCGGTCGGACGTGGCAGCGATGGTGGACAACCCGGACCTTCTCGCCGCGTATGGTAGCCCCGCCTCGTTGAGCGGTCCCTCAATCGCTATCTTCGATTATTTGCTGATCACCAAGGCCAGCCTCGTCGCCGGCTTCCAACCGCTGGTAAACCGCAAGGTTCTCGATGGCCTTGCGGTCAAGGTGGAAACCGTTGAGAACATCACGGCGGGCTACGCCGGTCGGGACGCGGCCGAAAAAATCCGGAACTACATCCGCTACGCCTTCACGAATTGGGGCATCACCTACGTGCTGCTGGGCGGTGATACGGACACGGTGCCGACTCGTTACGCCTACGCCTATATGTCCACGCTGGAGAGTGGACGTTTTCCGCGGCACCTGCCCGCGTGTGACCTGTATTACGCCTGCTTGGACGGCTCCTGGGATCACAACGGGAACAACACGTTTGGCGAACCGACCGACGGGGAAACCGGCGGGGAAGTGGATTTGCTGGCGGAAGTCTATGTCGGTCGCGCGCCTGTGGATACGGCGGCCGAGGTGAACACCTTCGTGGAAAAGACCGTGCGCTATGAAACCCAGCCGCACGCCCGGCTGACGAACGCCTTGTTTATTGCCGAATACCTGGGCACGGCGGGAGGTTTCGTGGCGCAAGGCCGGGACATGTTCGCTCCGCTCACCAACTACTTCGCCGGCTACGCCCAAGCGCGCCTGGATGACTTCCCTTTCACCACGCCGCAGTGGAGCTACCTCGACGCGATCAACGAGCTGAACCGTTCGCCGCACCTCACGTTGTTCGCCGGCCACGGCGACCCCGGCACCGTGATGGGCTTGATCGCTGACGACATTGACGGGCTCACGAATCCCTGGCCATCCCTGATCTACAGCGTGTCATGCGATTCCGGCGCGTTCGACAACGACAATTTCTTCGATCCGTTTGACTGCGTCGGCGAGGAACTGGTCAAACGCAACTCCCGGGCGGCGTTTGCGACCATCCTGAATTCGCGCGAAGGCTGGTACGATGCGCAAACCGAATGGAAATGGAGCGGCGAGTTTCAAATCAAATTCTTCGAGGAACTGCTGAACAAAGGCAACACGCGGCTCGGCGTGGCCAACCAGTTCAGCAAGCACGCCCTCATCCCGAAAGTCGAAACCACCGGGCTCATGACCTACCGCTTTTGTTACTTCGAGATCACCCTCTTTGGCGACCCGCACCTGGCGCTACAGGTGCCACCGAGCGAAGCCCAACTGGCAGTGACTTCAACGCACGGGGGAGCGTCCCCGCCTGTCGGGGCGCACGCGTACGCACCAGGAACGCCGGTGACCGGCACCGTGACCAACTCGCCGCTCGCCGCGGGTGCCGGGACGCAATACGTCTGCTCGGGTTGGACGGGAACCGGCAGCGTGCCCGCCAGCGGCGGTGGCACCCAGGTGAGCTTCACGATCAACGCCGATTCCCAACTGGCCTGGGCCTGGAAGACGCAGGTTTGGTTCGCGGTGAGCGCGAGTGCCGGCGGCGCCGTCAACACCGCCAACGGCTGGCACGATCGCGGGACAGCGTTGTCGGTCCAGGCCAGCCCCGCGGACTTTTATCACTTCGTCCGGTGGACCGGTGACGTGCCCGCGGGGTTGGAGACGAACGCCACCCTCAACCTGACGTTGAATCAACCTCGAACGATCACCGCGACCTTTGCCGGCAACGTCACTTCGCGCGGCACGCCCGAGTGGTGGCTGGCCAGTTTTGGGTGGACAAACCAGTTTGAAGCCGCGTCGCTCGCAGACACCGACCGGGACGGCGCGCCCGCGTGGGCCGAATACATTGCGGGAAACAGCCCGGTGGAGGGCGCATCCGCCTTGCGCGTGAGCGCGGTTCCGGTGAGCGGATCGAACACGGTTTTGCGCTGGCCCAGCGTCGCGAACCGGCGTTACGCGGTCTATCGCGCCAGCATCGCCAGCGGTCCGTTCACGCCAATCGCCAACAACCTTCCGGCCACGCCGCCGTTCAACACGTTTGCCGACCCCGCGGCGGGCGCCGCTTCATTCTACCGTATCGGCGTTACCTACACGCCCTGACGCCTGAGCCGCGACGGGGTTCCGTCGGACCGCCCCGATTCCCGCTCGCCGCACCCCCGAACATCGGTTGAACGCCTGCTGCCTTTAGCCGCGATCCGCACCGGACGCAGCACCGGGCGGCGTGAACCAGCAGCAATGCGTCTTCAAGCAGGCGGCGGGTCCACCACCGGTGCGACCGGGGGACGGGTCCGATGCTCCGGTGCGGTCGCCGTTTCCCAGCCGGGCGACACTTGATGCGTGAGGCAGATGCCCCGCCCGACATGTGCGTTCTGCGGCTTCCTCATGGAAGCTTTTGAACCGTTCACCCGGCGGATGGGATACCCCAAGCGGGTTGCCCGGCCATCGGAAAATCCCCGACGGGTTATTCGGATTTGCCCCGATGGAGAAAAGAGCCGCTCCCGCCCACAATGGCCGCGTGAATTCCGGACAAGGCAGAGCGCTTGCCGGAAGGAAATCTGAGATGGCCTCTTACTCTCGCCGAAACGCAGGCGCAGATGTGGGCTACCGCCATCCAGTCGTTCCTTCAGGCAGACACGCTGGTAACTGCGGGGCGCGCTGCGCGCGCTCCCGCAGGGCCGGGCTTCGTATCGCACTGCTCGCAGGCGCATTCCTCGGCGCTTTGGTGGCGGCGGTGGTTTCCCTTCCCGGCGAGACCGACGCCCAAGTGTACGCGATCAACGCCGGCGACATCATCGCCGCCAACTACCGTGCCGCTGGCAGCACGGTGGTCCGGGTCAATCCGCAAACCGGCGCGATCCGGCGTGTGGGCCTCTTCAACTTCCCGACGGACGTGACGATCTCAGCCGACGGCTACCTTTACGTGAGCGAATTGGGCGGCTTGATCAAGCGTGTGAATCTGACCAACGGCGTGGAGACGGTCGTCAACCCGAGCACGACGTTGTCCCAGATTTGGGGCGTGGCGCTGGGGCCGGATGGCCACCTCTTTGTTACCACGAGCGTGGGGGATCGGATTGTGAAGGTGAACCCCGCCACCGGTGCGGAATCCCTCCTGGCTCAGGGCGGGCAAATGTCCGGCCTGCGCGGGATTGATTTCCTGGATGCCAATCACGCCGTCGTGGCCTGCTACGCCAACAACCGGGTTGTTTCGGTTTCGCTGCTCGATCAGTCCCAGACCACGCTCGCCCAGGGCGGCAACGGGATTGACCTGCCGTGGGGCATTTCGGTGTTCAACGGCAACATCTATGTCGGCGCGCACGACAGCCGGTTGCTCTTCCGCGTCACCGGCAGCACTGTCACGAACATCCTGCCCGCCATCGCTCCCAAGTTGGGCGGCGGCCCCTACGGCATCGGCACGGATCTGGACGGCAACATTGTCATCGGCGTCAGCGGTGGACTGGTCGGCCCGTACGCGATTGAGCGCCGCGATCCGCTCGGCAACCCGCTGCCGGGCTTTTCCGGTTATTACATTGGCGAGATCACTGGTGTGGAGGTATCCCGGATCAGCGTCCCCGCCGCCAACCAGTTCAACACCCCGCCACAGTTGCCCCCGATTGGAGAGATCAGCGCCGACGAGGACGTCGCGATGTCATTGATGGCCGATGGCACGGATTCCGACTGGCCGTTGCAGGAGCTGACGTACCACCTGGAGGGCGACGTGCCGGCGGGTGCCGACCTCTCGGTCGGCGGCGTGTTCGTTTGGAAACCCGGCGAAGCGCAAGGCCCTTCGACCAACTTGTTCACCGTGGTCGTGACCGATGACGGCATTCCGTCCCTCTCGGCGACCCAGACTTTTACCATTGTGGTTAACGAGGTGAACTCGCCGCCGGTCGTGACCCCCGTGGGCAACCGCGTGGCCGTGGTGGACAGCCTCCTGAGTTTCAAGATCAATGCGGCGGATGCCGACCTGCCCGCCCAGGCGCTGACGTTCAGCTTGGAACCGGGAGCGCCACTCGGCGCCACCATCACCCCGGCAGGAGACTTCACCTGGACTCCGGGCGCGTCGCCTGGCACAGGTGACTACCTCATTGGCGTGACTGTCACTGACGACGCCGCCCCCCCGTTGTCCGACACGCATTACTTCACCGTCGCCGTGCGCGAAGTGAACGTCCCGCCGGAGTTTGGGACGATCCCGAACCAAGTGGCGAACGAAGGCACGCTGCTGACCGTCCAACTCGCCGCGACTGACGCCAACGTGCCGGCGCAGAATCTGGCCTTTGACTTCGCCGCGGGCGCCCCCAGCGGTGCGACCCTTTCCGCGGGCGGCCTCTTCGCCTGGTCGCCGGGCGAGGTGCAAGGGCCGGGCTCGTTCTTGGTCTCCGTCCGCGTCAGTGACGATGGCCTGCCGCCGCTGTCGGCAACGAACACCTTTACGGTTATGGTCAACGAAGTGAATCGTCCGCCGGTCGTGGCCCCCATCGCCAGCCAGGTGGCCGACGCGGGCGGCGTGTTGACGTTTACCGCCACCGCGAGCGATCCGGACGCGCCCGTCCAACAACTGACTTTCGGCCTCGGCGCCGGCGCCCCGCCCGGGGCCACGATCACTTCCACCGGCAATTTCACCTGGGCCCTCGACGCCGCTGAACCGGCCGGCACCCATGTCATCACCGTGGTGGCCACCGACAATGGCAATCCGCCGTTAAGCGGGTCGCAAACCGTCACGGTGGATGTGCGCGGTGGATTCAGCCTGAACGTGGGCGACATCATCGTGGCGGATTTCGGCGGCAACGCCGTGGTCAAGATTGACGGGATCACCGGCAGCCCGCAGTCATTGGGCGCCTTCCAGAGCCCGACGGATGTTGCCCTGGGGACCAATGGCATCCTCTACGTGACGGAGCAGGGCGGGGGGATTCAGCGTCTCGATCTGCGCAGCGGTCAAGTCAGCCTCGTCAACTCAAACTCGTTTCTTTACGACCTTCGCAGTATTGCCATCGGCGCCACGGGCGAACTTTATGTCAGCACCGGCTGGGATGACGGTATTGTACGGGTGAATCCGCTGACAGCGGTGGAGACACAGGTCACGCAAGGCGGCCTGATCTCGGGGCCGTTCGGTGTTGCCATGTTGGATTCCAATCACCTGATTGTCAGTTCCCATTACCTCGACCGTGTCGTTGCGGTGGCGCTGACGAATAACACACAGTACCTCCTGGCCGAAGGCAACGGCATCAGCCAGCCCTGGGGAGTGGCGGTTTCCGACGGCGTCATCCTGGTGGCGAGTTCGGGCGCGCAAGTGGTGCAAACCCTGACCGGCGGTACCGTCACGGAGTTGCTCACCCTGGCCGCCAGCCCGGCGGGGATTGGGGTCGCTGCCAATGGCAGCCTGTGGATCACCGCCAACGGGGCCGGGCCGGAGATCGCCAACTTCAGTCCAACCGGGAGTCCCTTGACCAATCACCAGGCAGGGCTCACGGGGTTTTCCATGGGAGTCGAGGTCGTGACGTCCGCGCTCAACCAACCGCCCGTGGCCGGCCCCGACACCGTGGAGCGCGATCCAGCGGGAGGCGTGAAGGTTTCCGTGGCTGCGTTGCTCAGCAACGATGCGGACCCGGACGGCGACCCTATCAGTTTTATGGGGGCGAGTGCGGCCAGTGCCAACGGCGGCACGGTGGTGAGCAACGGCGGCTGGCTCTTTTACACCCCGGCGGCCGGGTTCACGAACATGGACACATTCACCTACACGATCAGTGATGGCGTGAGTGGGCCTGTCACCGGAACCGTGAACGTGAATGTCCGGGTTGATAACGGCCCGTCACCCAACCTGGCGATCAGCCATCTGGACAATGGTTCGTATGTGATCCGAGGCGACGGCATCCCTGACCGGACCTATTGGATCGAGTTTGCCGAAGACCCACAACAGTCGAACTGGCTGCCGTTGGGCACGGCCACGGCCGACCCGTTTGGCATCTTCCTGTTCGGCGACACCAATGGGACGCCGCAACGGTTTTACCGGTCTGTTTATCCTCAACCCTGACCGCTTCAATCACCCATGCAGGCAGCCAAACACAGATCGAGATGAAGAAAGAACATGCTCACAAGGTCGCCTGTCTGAGACATGAGCTTCGCCAGCGCGACTCCATTTGAAAGACCCCAACCAATGAACTCCCCCCACACCATCCGGACAGAACTGCGCCGCGGTTTCGCTGCCGGATTGGCGATTCTGTTCGTGGCGTACAACGCTACGGCGCTCACCACGAACACGTTCTCCTTTATGAATCTCGACCAGCCCGTGCCGGATGGCAGCGGCTCGGGAATGAGCTTCCACACGAACCTGAACTCCACGATTGGGCTGATCTCCGCTGCCCGTGTGCGCTTGAAGGTGACCGGCGAATTCAACGGTGACCTCTATGCTTACCTGCGCCATGTCACGCCCAACGGCACGGCCATCGCCATCCTGCTCAATCGCCCAGGGCGAACGGCCACCGACGCCCATGGCTACGATGGGGCCGGCTTGGACGTCACCTTCAACTCCATGGCCGCGGGCGACATTCATTTGTACGGGGACTTCACCAATCTCCCCCCCGGCCAGGCGTTGTCCGGTGCGTGGCAGCCGGACGGGCGCAAAATCAACCCGAATGTGGTCACGGACATTTCTGGTCGAAGTGCCAGCTTGGATGCTTTCGCCGCGATGGGGGGCAGTGGGGAGTGGACCCTGTTTGTGGCGGACCTGGAATCCGGGGGAACGAATCTACTAAACGGTTGGGAACTGGAACTTGTGGGTCAAGCGGCGCCCTCCGTGACCTGGCCCACTCCATCGGACCTGGTGTATGGCACGCCGCTGAGCGGCCTGCAACTCAACGCAATCTCGCCCATCGCCGGCACCTTCAGTTACTCCCCGAACACCAATGCCGTCTTGAATGCCGGTTCGAACCAGGTGTTGACGGCCGTCTTCACGCCAACCGACACCCTCAATTACATGAAAACCACCAACACGGTGCTGATTAACGTGCAGCGGAAGGTGCTGACCCTCACGGCCAACAACGCGAACAAGGTCTATGGCCAGACCCTCAGTCTG
>CAYJNU010000105.1:7548-19536 GCA_964371005.1 uncultured Verrucomicrobiota bacterium
CGCTGCGGTGGGCACGGGGCTGGCGAATTACTCCATCAGCTATGCCAACGGCACGCTCGCGGTGGGTGCCAAGGCGCTGACCCTCACGGCCAACAACGCGAACAAGGTCTATGGCCAGACCCTCAGTCTGGCGGGCACGCAGTTTACCAGTAGCGGCCTGGTCAATGGCGACACGGTGACCAGTGTGAGCCTGTCCAGTGCGGGCACATCTGCGACAGCAACCGTGGTTGGATCGCCCTACGCGATTGTGCCAAGCGCTGCGGTGGGCACGGGGCTGGCGAATTACTCCATCAGCTATGCCAACGGCACGTTGACGATCAGCGCAGCCAGCATCACTGGGGTGGTGTCTTCCTCCCAGAACCCCGCGTTGCCCGGGCAATCCCTCACGCTTTCGCATGCACTGAGTCCTGTGTCACCGGGCGCGGGCACACCCACCGGCACGGTTCGATTCAAGCTGGATGGTGTGAGCCTGGCAATTGCCTCACTCAGTGGTGGCGTGTCCTCGCTCACCACGTCCGCTATCGGCTTTGGCTCCCACGCTGTCGTGGCGGAATACGCCGGCGACGGCAACTTCCTCGGCGTGACCAACAGACTTGGCACCAACCTGGTCATCAACACGCCGCCGACGGCAGTAGCGGACAGCGTCACCCGCTATCCGACCAACGGTTTTAAAATCAGCATCTCGAGTCTGCTCAGCAATGATCTCGAGTCTGACGCGGCCGACACGATCCACTTGGCATCGCTCTCAGCCACCAGCACCTTGGGTGGGATGGTCGTCAGCAACGGCGCCTGGATTTACTACACCGCGCCCGCCGGCAACACCAAACCCGACTCCTTCGCCTACCGCATTGCGGACACGCTGGGCGGTTCAAGCAGCGGCACCGTGACCATTACTACCGATCTGGGAGGCGGCCCGTCGTTGACGCTCAAGATCGCGGAAGTGACCGCTGGCAACTACGTCATCTCATTTGACGGCATTCCCAACAGCGTTTACGACATCGAAACCACGCCCAAGTTGAACCCCGCCACCTGGCAACGCTGGATGACGACCAACACCGATGCCAACGGAATGATGAGCATCCCCGACACCGCCGCCAACGGGGCCACCAACAAGTTCTACCGGACGCTGTTCAAGTACTGACGGTACCAACCACGAACCGTCGCGGCGACCTGTGCTTCGCGACTGCCGCTCGCCAACTTTGGGTCGAGGCAAGTCCGGCCCCGGTTGCGGGTCGTCTGTGCTGAAGAATCGGGGTTGCTCGGATTCTGCGGGTCCCGAGGACGCAACAGGAGCTTCCGCCATCGCCTCCGGCAGGAAGACCGCTGCCACCGGAAGCCGACTCTGTTTCCACAGGCCGGGAGTAGCAGCGGCGGAGTTCTTATCACGCGCGCTTCGCACCGGGTGGCAACGAGACCGCGAGTGATTGAGGGAAGGAAGAAGGGGGGGCTTTATGGGCCGCATCCAGGCGCGGCCAACGGCGATCCGAGCTTCACGCGCAAACAGACGTGGTGGTAAGCGGCCAGATAGCTCAGATCGTCTTCTTCCAGTCCATCGAGCCAGCGCAAGCGTTGTTTGGGTTTCATCTTCCTGACCGGAAACAGGGGGCAGTCGTCGGGATTGCAGTTGTCGAAGGGGCACGCTTCGGAGAGGGCCAGGAAATTGGCCCGGAGGGCATCCTGCTGCCGGTGAGGTTTGGAACTCATGACCTGGGCAAACATTCAAGTGCGCCAAAGCGGTTTCTGCTCAGCGCGGGAACCTATGCCTCGGGAACAGTGGCTGTCAACGTGTGGTTTTGAAGGTAGTGCGGCCAGGACCCGGCCCGGCAGATCAGAGTATCTGCCGGCACAGGGCCGCACCGCATCTACACTTCATTCCCTGCTTGTGGGGTGTCACCCCGTAATCAACCGTGAGTTCGGTTCCGGCCTTGATGCGGTGCAGCGTGTAAACTTCGACTCGTCGCCGGAATACTCGGAGGTAGCAGTTGGGCGCGCAACTATGGTTGAGATACTTGAACGCGTTCCCCTGAGAGCAGTCCAAGGCGTATCGGCGACTCAGTTCAATCAGGTAAATCTTGGGCGACTTGACGACGGCGGTTCGAGCGTGGGGCAATGTGACGAGACTCCCGGAAATCTCGCCGAGTTTCCTACGACCCGGAAGGCTGAGTGCCGCAAACAGCCCGCGACCATCGATCCGGCTAACGCGAACCTCCACGGAGTCAATTCCTCGTCCAGTCAGCGAATTGCGACAGTGCAAGGCTGGCATAGGGTCAGGTGAAGAATACCTGTGTGACGACATAAAACCGCGTCCGCGATCTGGTTGGCATGCTGCCCAATGTCGGTGCCGGCGGCGAGGACCGGCGTAGTGCAGACCACATCATTCAGCCAGAGTCAGATGCCCGCGAGAACAACGCCAGGTTTCGTTTCATTCATTGGGTCACGGTAGGAACCGGGCAACCAGGCGGCAAGGGGAAATAAAGATAGGAGAGGAGAGATTCTATGGCGAGGGTAGAGGAATGTGGTATGGTGTGGCGGCGACGACGCCTCAGGTTTTCCGCAGGCTTCCCGGCCTGCAGCCAGTTCGTAGCGCGCCGTGGCGAATGTAAGGCGCAGGTGTGATGCCTGCGCCATATTGCATCTGGATGGGTGACTCCAGCTTCGTCCGGCAGCATCAGGGCGCGGGCTGGTTCCGGGCGAGCGCGGTTGTCTGGACGGTGAATGAAACCCATTGAAGCCGGCGATCGAACTCGACGGCGGATGAGCCGTCTTGCGTGAATCCCTGTTCCCAAGCTTGAAATGTGCGCCGCAATCGCGTTGAACTAGGCGCGATGCAAGACCTCATCGCCAAAGCCGCGACGCTCCTGGAAGCGTTGCCCTACATCCAGAAGTTCAGCGGAGCGACGTTCGTCGTGAAATACGGCGGCTCGTTCATGGACTCGCCCGATCCCTCCGTGCGCAACGGCGTGGCGCGGAATATCGTGTTCCTCGAAGCCGTCGAAATTGACCCGGTCGTCGTTCACGGCGGCGGTAAAGCCATCACCCGCGCGATGGAGAAGGCCGGCCTGAAGGCCAGTTTCATCCAGGGCCAGCGCGTCACCGACGAAGCCACGGTGCAGATCGTGGACGAGGTTTTGTCGCGCGAGATCAACCCGGAGATCGTCGCCACCATCCAGTCCCTCGGTGGTCAGGCGGTGGGATTCGCTGGCTCGGAGATTTTCAAGTGCCGCAAGCTCTGGCTCGATGATAAGGAGAACCCGGGCCGGAAGATTGACATCGGCTACGTCGGCGAAGTGGTGGAAGTGAACACTGGCCCGCTCAAGGAATGCATCTGGAGCGGGTTCACGCCCGTCATCAGCCCCACGGCGCGCGGCGAGGACGGCAAGATTTACAACTGCAACGCCGACGTGGCCGCCGCTCAGACGGCCATCGCGCTGAAAGCGAAACGCCTCGTCTTTATGAGCGACGTGCCCGGCCTGATGCGCGATCCGAAGGATCCGGACACCATCATCCCGCATCTCCAGACCAGCGAGGTGTCCGGCCTCAAAGCCGCCGGCATCGTGGACAAGGGCATGATTCCGAAGGTGGACAGCGCCGTGGCGGCGATCAAAGCCGGCGTGGAAAAAGTCTCGTTCGTGGACGGCCGCGTGCCGCACTCCGTGTTGCTGGAAATCTTCACCGACGAAGGCGTGGGGACGGAGGTTGTACTCTGAGCCAATCAGCACCCCACTGACGTTTAAGGCAGAGACGCAGCCACTGCTCGTGGCCCACGGCGTTTGGAATTGTTTCGCCAGTGATACCCGAGCGGTTATACTACCTCCATGAGCTATCTCACGTTGGAAGTCGAGATTGACGACGGTAAAGTCGTGCCGAAAGAACCATCCCGATTGCCGGCCAAGGGCAGTGGCTTGCTCACGATCTTCCAGCCGGAGGCAACCGAGATTCCCAAGCTGACGCCTCTGCAAGCGTTGGACGCTCTCCAGAAACACCTTCAACTCGACGGAGCGAGAGCTGCGGAGTGGATGACGCTCGTGCGTGAAGCGAGGCGTTGAGTCCTGGACGACTCGTGATTCACTTCGACACCAACTTCCTCATTCAGACGACGGTTGCCGGGTCGCCAGCGCACGTCCAGTTCGCCGCTTGGGTTTCGACGCAGGAAGCGTTTAACGTCAGCAGCATTGCGTGGGCGGAATTCCTGTGTGGGCCGGTGGATGCGACGGCTGAAGCACTCGCGCGCCAAATCTTCCCCAATCCCGAATCGTTCCTGCCCGCCGACGCGGTGTTGGCCGCCCGCCTGTTCAACCAGACGGGGCGCCGTTCCCGCAGTCTCGCGGACTGCATGATTGCCGCAGTGGCGATTCGCTGCGGCGCCACGCTGGCGACCATCAACACCGGCGATTTCCGCCCGCTCACCCAACACGGCTTGACCCTGGCTTGAGGCGGCGTGACTGGGCGGTGATGCCGCAGTTCGCCAGGACGCCCCGCCTGCCCAAGTCCTCACACAAAAGGCGCCTTCAAGATCCCGTGGCAGCGGATGTGAGTCCGCTCCATTCTCCGAGAAATCAGAGCGGACTCACGTCCGCTGCTACAGTGCTGAAGTAGGCTCTCGAGAATGGCTCGGTCCCATCTCACATTCTGCGGCGGCAGCGACTTCAAGTCCTCCGGCAGGATGATGCGGTCTCCATCTCCAATTCAGTCGCCAGCGTGACGACCTATCCGGCACAGCTCTCCGTGAGCCCGGTGGAGACGTACTTCGCGCTGTATCCCGGGATTCAGATCAACGGAGTCGTGGGGCAGACCTATGGCCTCCAGTCAACGACGGTCGTGAGCGACACCAACACTTGGAAGGGCCTGACCAACATCACCCTGACAGCCCCCACGTTCCTCTGGTATGGCTCGCAGCCGGCCACGCAGCCCCAGCATTACTACCGCGTCGTGCCCGGGCCGATTTCGATACCGTAAGTCCTGGTACCAGCGCTGGGCTGACAGATTCAGGCCAACCCAGGCTGAGTTCTTTTCTCGCTGGGTGAACCGCGCGGTTGGCCGCGTGTTGCTGCGCCCGCGCCGTCTTGTTTGGGGGGGGTTCAGGCGGAGCATGCGTTGGCGCACCTCTGCGCGGAGTTTACAGCGACCGAAACGATCTTCCCCGGCACGGACCTGCGGCTCATCTACGAGCCGGTCGGGGCCACCTCACTTCCACGGGAACAGGCGGTCTGAGGCTGGTGGCCAGCGCGGCCCGGCCGTCGCAATCCTCGCGCTTGCGCTTCAGGACTTCGGCGGTGGTGGGCCAGTAATCGAGGTTGCCCCAATTGACCCAGTCGTATTTGTAGGGCACGCGCTGATAAACGTAGCGCTCGACGGTCTTGAACTCGTCGCGCCGCAGGGTGTTGGTGGCAAGCCGGGCATCAATCTCGCGGTTCATCGCCGCGATTTCCGGCAGGTCGGGCGGAATCAGGGACTCGACATCACGCAGATGTTGGGCTTGCCGAAGCAGGAGGTTGAGATGCGGGTAGAGGACGCCGATGGTCACCGAGGCCAGCAAAGTCCACTTCACGAAGCAACGCCACACCCACGGGAGTCGGGCCAGTTGGGTCCACATGCGAGGCGGAATACACGGCGGGACCGGGAAGCGAAATGTGAAAATGGGCCGGACTTCTCACCAAACTTCGACCGGTCCCTTGGGCACGGAGACGTGGCCGGCGGAGGGCGGGCCCGGTTCGCGCATGAAGGACGCGACCAGAGGCGCAGGACGGAAACGCGGCAGGAGTTCACCGTGCTCGTCGAGGAACTGTTGCCGGTAGCGGCGGTAGTCGGTGAGGATGTCGTCGTACTGTGCGCGGGTGGCGAGGAGGACGACGCGTTTGTTGAACTCGTGGCACGGTCCGAACCGGCGCGCATACCACGGCGCGATCTTGCGGAACATCCGGCAGCCAAGTTCCTCGCCGAACACTCCAATCATCAGGTCGAGGTGCCGGCTCATCACTTGCACGCGCTCGTCGAAGGAGGCTTCGGGCAGGAGTTCGCCGCCCCTTTCCTCGTCGCAGCCGAGGTGAGTCGGCTCACTCTTCTCTCCAGGGAGGCACGAAGGCGGAGCGGACTCCCGTCCGCTGCTACGGGCGGTTTGGAGGTAATGCCAGGTCCGCTTAAAGATCCACGGATCGTAAAACGCCCCACGCCCGATACTCACACCGGCGCAACCGGTCTCGTCGAGCATCTTCGTTGCGGCCTGCGGTGTCGTGATGTCGCCGTTACCGATGACGGGTATGTCCTTCACCGCCTGCACCACGGCGCGAATGCCGGCAAGATTCACTGTTCCGCCAAACCCCTGTTCGCGCGTCCGCCCGTGGACGAAGATCGCCGCGACTCCTACGTCTTCGAGCGCCCGCGCGAGGTCCGGCGCCGTGATGTTCTGGTCGTCCCAGCCCAGCCGCATCTTGGCGGTGACGGGGATTCTGACGGCGTCCACCATGCCTTTGGCCAAGGCGGCGGTTTTGGCGTGCTCCGTCATCATGGCCGAACCGCCGCCGACCTTGCAGACTTTCTTGACGGGGCAACCCATGTTGATGTCAATGGCCGCTGCGCCGCAGGCTTCAGCCGCCAAAGCCGCCTCGCGCATTTCCTCCGGCACGCTGCCGAAGAGCTGGAAGGCGAGAGGCTCGTCGCCGGGTCGGGTTTCGATGAGTTTGAAGGCTTTGGTGCGCTTTTCGAGCAGTGACCGGGCATTGACAAGGTCGGTGGTGGCCAACCCGAGGCCACCGAGGGAGCGCAGCACCAGCCGGAAGGGCAGGTTGGTATAACCCGCCAACGGCGAGAGGCAGAGATTGGATGCAAGTGTCAGCAGCCCGATGCGCACGGCGGGAGCATAGCAGATGAAAGGACGGAGGCACGCCGGAAGGCGCCGGAAGGTGTGGCAAAGGGATCCGCCTTGAATTTTGCTGGTTTTGCCGGTTGACACCCCCGGGGGGGGAAATACACTCCCCGGCCTGACCGAAGCGAACCGGCGTCTTACCAACCCGCCGTTCGAGGTCCCCGGAGAGGAAGTGAACTGATTTGACAGAGATCAAACTGAAAAAAGGCGAGCCCATCGAAAGAGGTCTGCGCCGGCTAAAAAAGAAACTCGACCGCGAAGGAACGTTGCGGACCGTCCGCAGCCATCGGCATTTTGAAAAGCCGAGCGAGAAACGTCGCCGCAAAGAGAAAGTGGCGGCCTTCACGGCCATGCTGAAAGCCCGCTACGCGGATCTGTAGCCTGCGGTTTTGCCGCCGGGCGTGATCCACGATGGGTCGCGCCCGGGGGTTCTTAAGAGCTGCTAGACCCCGAATTCGTCGAGCCTTTGCCCGGCGGAATCGGCACGACGGATCAATGATTCAGCAGCTCAATGGTATAGTGGTTCAACGGTTCGATGTTTGACACGATGTATTCACTCTCCACCTGCTGGAATTCCCACCGCCACACCGATGGCCGCGCCATGCTGCGCGAAATCCGCGATTTGGGCTTCGAATACGCCGAGCTCAGCCACGGCATCCGCATCAGTCTCGTCGAAGGCATCCTCCAGGCGGTGGACGCGGGGGAAATCAAGATTTCCAGCCTGCACAACTTCTGCCCGTTGCCGATGGGCGTTTCCCACGCGGCGCCCAACCTCTTCCAGTTCACCGCCGAAGCTCCGCGTGAGCGCGACATGGCGTTGAAATGCACGCTCAGGACGCTCGACTTTGCCGTGCGGGTCAAAGCCTCGCTCGTCGTCCTGCACATGGGAAGCGTGGACATGAAGGATTACACCGAGAAACTCAAAAACCTGCTGGCCGACGGTCGCAAGGAGAGCGCGAAGTACGAGGCTATCGCCACCGAAGCCGCCGAGAAGCGCGAGGCGAAGAAAGAACCGTACGTGGAGCGCGCCTACGACACGCTCCGCAAGATCGTGCCGGAAGCTGAAGCCCGCGGCCTCCGCCTGGGCATCGAAAACCGGGAGGCGCTCGAGGAGATCCCCTTTGAGAGCGACGCCATGTTCTTCTTCAACGAATTCAAAAGCCCGGCGGTGACTTACTGGCACGATACCGGCCACGCCCAGATCAAGGAGAATCTCGGCTTCATTCAGCACACCATGCATCTCGAATCCATGCTGGATCGGCTCGCTGGCTTTCACATCCATGACGTACGGCCACCCTGCCGCGACCACTGCCCGCCGGGATCGGGCCAGGTGGATTTTGCCGCACTCAAGCCGTTCGTGAAGCCGGAGCATCTCAGGGTTTTCGAACTCAGCCCGGTGCTAAAGGTCGAGGAAGTCCAGAGCGGCGTGGCCCACGTGAAGGGGATTTGGGGCGAAGGGTGAGTTGGAGGCGGCCGCCGCCTCACGCCCAACGCGTGAATGGCAGTTTGAAGGAGAAGACGGCGCCCCGGCCCGGTTCGTTCCGCGCCCAAATCCGCCCGCCGTGGTCCTCCACGATCTTCTTGCAGATGGAGAGGCCCAACCCCGTCCCGTGCGTCTTGCCATGCGTGGCGAACGCTTCAAACAGTCGGTCGGCGATCTCCGGCGCGATGCCAGGGCCGCTGTCTTCGATCTCCGTCGTGACTTCGTTCCCCTGCGTAATGAAGCGCAGACGGATCAATCCGCCGTCCGGCAGCACGTCGGTGGCGTTGTGGACGAGGTTGTAGAAGACGCGGCGGAAACGTTTCGGGTTGAGGTTGGCGACCACCGCGGGCGGCGGGTTCTCAAAAGTCAGCGTCACCCCCTTGCTTTCGACCTCCGCCGCCAGTTCACACACGGTTTGTTCCGCGAAGGCGGCGAAGATGACCGGGATGTGTTCGAAGGCGACCGGTGCGCCTTGCGTGAATTCGAGAATCTCGTTGATGAGATCGCCGATGCGTTCAGCCTGCCGGCGGATGCGAGCCTGCGCGAGTTGCCGCGTTTCGGGACTGATCGAGTCCATGCCGGAAACTTCCGCGCTGAGGCTGATGACCTGCAGTGGATTCTTGAGATCGTGAATGATCGAGCGCGCGAAGCGTCCGACGATGGCAAGCCGCTCGGTTTGCAGTACCTCGGTGAGGTACTGACGATTGAATTCGCGCAGGCGATGGCTGATCTCGCGCAACAGGCCGAAAGCCAGGTCGGGTGATTGTTGCACGGCGGCCAGCATCGCGGTTCGCGGAATGAACACCACCGTCGTGTCCAACGCCGCGACGGCGTGGGCGGAACGCGGCTTGTCTTCCACCACGGCCATCTCGCCAAACAAATCGCCCGGACCGATTTGCGCAAAGACCTGCCGCTGGCCCGCCCCCAGCGCGCCGGATAATTCCACCCGCCCGTCCTGCACCACATACACGCCGTCTCCCGGATCGCCCTGCTTGAAGATATCGTGGCCGGCGGAGAAATGCCGCGGCTCCGCGGCGGCGAGCAACGGAGACAGAACGGCAGGCGGTAAGGCCCCCAGAAGTCGGCTGTTCGCCAGCGTCAGCATCGCCTTATCTTAGTCCAACTTCACGGCAGGTAAAGGCGACAGGCAGAAGGCCGGCGGGACACGACGGGACGCCGCAGCCTCAAGCAGCGAGAGATGGAGAAGCCGTGGCTGACCGTTGGCGCTGATGTGCCACAGCGGTCACTTGATGGCGACGACCTGCCATTGGCCGCGCACCAGCTTCCGCAATTGGGGGGTCATGGGGGGCAGGCGGTTGGGGTCCAGGAAGTTGATGTCGAACGCCCACCTTCGGGTGGGGGCGTTGTACACCGGGTCGCCGTACTTCCAGAAAGACGTGGCGTAACGACTGGGAAACATGACGACCATCGAACCGTTGTACGTGCAGGTGATCCCGCTCCAGTTCTCCAGGAAGCGGGGGAAGTTCTCGACCCCACCGCTGTAGTATTTTGAAGTGCCAATCTGGGTGGAACAGACAATCCCAGAGAGAATCGCGGCGTTCACGGTGGTGTTGGCGGCGGGGCGGGAACTTAACGCGGTGCTGGAGGTGTAATTGTCGGACCAGTTGTCGGAAAGGATGGTGATGGCATCGCCGATGAGGGCCGAGGCTTCCGTCTTGGCGGTGTTCTGGTTGCCGGGCGTGGTGCTGTTTTCATTCAGGTTGTAGTGACCCTTCACGTAGAGCGGTTGCGGAGAGGCCACGGTGAGACCGTCGTTGGGCAGCACGCGGGCGTTGGCGGCTCGCACGGCGGTGAGGCTCGCAGCGGTTTGAAGGCGGCTGTCCACCACATAGATCGAGTTGAGTTCGTGATTCAAGGCCGTCTTGGCCCGGGCGTTGGCGGCCAGACCCCCCGCCGCGCTTGCCATCCAGGTGCGCAACTTGCCCACGTCCACCTCGGTCGCCCGCACTGTCTTCTTCTCGCGGTAGTCGTAGAAAGTGGTGTTGGTGACGAACGAATACCAGGTGTTCGTGCCGCTGGTTACATCGGGCGGAAGGGTCGCGAAGCCGTCCCACAGGCCGGATTTGACCGTGAGTTGACCCGCCGGGCTGTTCGAGACAATGAGATCGGCGTTGTTGAAGAACCGCTGCTTGCCAAGTTCGGATTGCGCGTTTTCGCCGGCGAGGGGCACATCCAGGATTTGCTGAACGGCTTCCGGGCTGTTGTTGGTGCCCACGGGTAGCGTCAGCGCACTCACCTTGCTCACATGTTTGTCTTGATAGATGGGGGCCGTCTTGCTGCCGCCAGTGGGATCATTGGGGTGACGATCGTTGTAGATGTCGCCTACGGCCGTGACGGCATCTTTGAAGGTGAGCGAAGCGGGCGGAGCGGCGTACAGATTGGCATTGCCATGCACCTTGCCGTTGACGGTCATCGCCGCCCCGGGGTTGATTTCCAGATCCATCGCGTAGAAGATGGCAAACTGGAAGATCGGGATGCGGGCGAGTTGGAAATTCTGCTGCACGGCTGCCGGCAACTCGTGGGATTCATTCAATGCGACCGCTTTGGAAACCACCTGGTATGGCGCCACCAAGCCGTACAAGCCCGTAAACTCGGAATTGAGATCGGTCACCACCGTTGGCCCCGTGCTCTCGACGCCGGTGTGGTCCTCGTTGCCCGAACCGTCACTGAACTTGAATTGCGTGGGCCAGCCGCTTTGCGAGGGAATCAACGCGCTGTAAGCCGAGAGATCGGAGGCAACGCTCTGGCGGACAAAATCACGCTCCATGTGCGCCAGCACGTTCTCCGTGGCGGCCTCGGCGGCGGCCACGGTGGTGTTGTAGAGGTTATTGCGCGCCGTCAGGGAGCATTCGTTCCAGGTCCAGCGGGTTGTGGCAGCCAGCAACAGCAGGGACACGCTGATCATGCAAAGGGTGAGCAGCAAAGCGTAGCCCTGGCGAGGGTGGTGGCGGGAGTGGGGTCGGGTGCGCATGGGAATACCTCCTGGGACTCATTCAATGGTGCGGCGTGTCATCCGGGTTTGCAGCCGGTAGTAATCATACAGGCTTCCGGCACCAACCGTCGCGATGGGAAACTCCCATTGGTAGAACTCCAGTTCCATGCGGATGACCCGGTTGTTCTGATCGTTGGTCAGCACGTTGCCCAGAAAATCCTCTGCCCGGAACACCAGTGTGTTGGTCACGTACTTCGCCACGACCAGGGGATCACTGTCCGTGGACGTGATGCGGTGCAAGCATTGCGCGTCGGCGTCGAGATAATAACGGACGTAGTTGCTCGCGTTGGTGGTGGCATGGATCTCGAGCGCGTTGCCGATCTGGGCGAAAGTGTCGGCAATCGGTGAAAACGAACCGGCATCTCCATTGCCCACCTGCAGCGACTTGGCCGAGCGAATCTCATCGCGCAAATGGTTCATCGCCCGCCGGCCTTCAGCGGTGGCGGAAAGTTTGGTTTCCGCGATGCGCTGCATCCGCAGGCCAAACAGATGCGAACTGAGCACTCCCGCCAGCAACAGGACGAACAAGGTGGAAACCACCAGGGTCTCCGGCAAAGTGAACGCGTGGCGTAGCCGGCGTGACCGGTGAGCGGGGCAAGTTTTCATTGGTCTGGGGCCCGCAGCGTGACG
>CAYJNU010000106.1:0-17708 GCA_964371005.1 uncultured Verrucomicrobiota bacterium
CACGGCCCATTCACCACGCCCACGGGCCGAAGCTTCCTGGCCGCCCAATCACTAACTTAGCTCCCGTGCGCGTTGGCGGCCACGCGCTAGCTCGGCGGGCGAGCCGGTCGGGAGTTTGATGGAGTTGCTCGATTGGGGCCGGCACCGATGAGGGCGCTCCGTTCACTGGCCACTTGCGCCACCCGGTCTTGGATTTGGATCCTGAAGGCAAAACGCCCCAGGACGAGCGCCTGCGCGGACGGAGGTTGCGGTTCGTTTTTCAGGCGGGCTGACAGACGGCAAGGCTTCGGCGCCAAATCGCCTGGTGCTGGGTCAGGTGGCCTCGCCTCCGTGCTGGGCCACGGCTTCAACGCGATTTCGAACATGCATCTTCTCGCCGATGTTCTTCACGTAGGTGCGCATGGTTTCGATGCCGAGGCCCCGTTGGTCGCTGATCTCCTTGTAGATGGAGCCGGAGGACAGGCGATTCAGAACCTCCAGCTCGCGCGGCGACAGGTTCTCGGACTCTTCCGGTGACGGCCCGACGTGGTGAAAGTGCCGGACCACCTTCCGGGCGATGTGGCTCGACATGGGTGAACCGCCGCGCCGCACATCGTCTATGGCTGCGAGCAACCCCTCGGGCGGACTCGACTTCACCAGGTAGCCGTCCGCGCCCGCCTTGAGCGCTCGGAAGAGGCGTTCGCTGTCCTCATAGACCGTGAGCATGAGGATCTGGAGAGAGGGCAGGGAGCGCTTGAGCTGCGTCACGCCCGACATGCCCGGCAGCTTGATGTCCATGAGCACGACATCGGGTTGCAGCAGGTGAATGCGATCCAGGGCTTCTTCGCCGGACGCGCACGCGCCGACAAAGCGCACGTCCCGCGCCGCGCCGAGGATTCGGGCGAGCTGCTCGCGCAATCCCCGGTCGTCCTCCACGATCGCCACTTTCTTGATCATAGAGTCCCGAACCCGGCGTCACGTTAACCCGCGCCTCAAAAGTCGCCTGTCCCCGAAAGCGCGGAGGACTACATCCAAGCCTCCGGCTCCTGGGAAAACAGGCATCTTGTCCTGACACACCTCCCTGTAGCCCTTGCCTGACAGTCAGCGCTTCTTCGCGTAATAATAAACGCAGCTCCGGTACGGCATCGCGAAGGATTTCTTTGGCGTGGTCTGATGCCGCGGATTCTTGGTGAGCGCGGAAAAGAACTCCTGCTGGTAGTTGATCACCCAGCGGCAGGAGGATTCAAAGCGAATCTTGTCCGCGCCGCGGCAGCGCAACATCGTGAACAGGCCGCCGGACTTCCAGCGATCCATGCGCGTGATGGCGGCGTAATGATCCGACTGAATCCCGCCGCCCATGCCCCAAGAGAAGCCGTAGAGATCTTCGCTCCCCAGGTATTCCATTTGCGGCGTCGCGCTCCCGTCGAGATACAGCTCCTGGTTGGCCTCGCAAATCAGATCGCTGCGCACTGTCTCCGGCTGGTCTGCCTGGAGCTGTACCCAATGCGCGACGATGGCGCCAGGGCCGCGGATGTCGCAGACCTCAATCGTCTCCTCGGGAATCGTTGGCGTGCCCGTGCGGTAATCCACGTGGAGGTAACCGGTGTCCTTCGGCAACGACTTCACCTTCTCCCACTGAATGTCGCTGTAACCACCGAAGCCCTTGTCAGTCGGATTCTCCACTTCAATGCGGATGTGTTTTCGGAACGGCATGGGCAACCGGAAGTTGTGCGACTCCTTGACGTGGGAGAAATAGACCGTGCTGAAATGCGCGGTCTGGGCCTCGACGTCGCTGAGGTAATCCATCCACGGCATCTCAATGGCCGGCTTCGCCTCGCCGTCGTACCAGACGCGCAGGATCAGCTTGGCCTGATCGCCGCCGCCGTACTTCGAAACGTGGAACAGCGTCACCACGCCCGGCCCATCCACGTCCAGCATGGTCGTCTTCGACTTGGGGGTTAGCTCCGGCAGTTGGGGATACTTGTCATTCGGCCAGTGACTGAACGCCA
Organism: uncultured Verrucomicrobiota bacterium; assembly: GCA_964371005.1. Classification (GTDB taxonomy): domain Bacteria; phylum Verrucomicrobiota; class Verrucomicrobiia; order Limisphaerales; family MWDV01; genus MWDV01. The sequence continues at coordinate 1,989 of CAYJNU010000106.1, forward strand.
GCCGGCTCTGTGCGCCGCCGCCCACTGCGGTCAGTTGCTGCCAGTCCTCCGGTGGGGCGGCGCGTGTAGCTGATGGGATCGCCGCGACGCCGAGGGCACACGCAAGGGCGATTGTGAGGTTGAAAGGATTCTTCATAATGGCGTTTGCTCGTTCGTTGGTGTCGGTTGGCTGTTGCCGTCGACCGTTGCACCGGGGTGAAGTGCGCGCTACTCGATCTGGCGGATCGCCGCCTCGGCCGCCCACTGAACCCGGGGAATGCCCGAGAGCTGCTTCAGCAACGGCAGCGCCGGTGTGGCCTCGGGCTTGCCAATCGCACCCAGCGCAGCGGCCACCGATCGAAGCACGTGGACTTGCTCTCCCTTGGCCGAACCCACGGCGATCAGGTCCGGTACCGCAGGAGCCGCGTCCTTTCCGATCGCGGCGATGGCGTTGGCGGCCATCATCCGCACACTCACCTCGCCATCCTTCAGTGCCGTCCGGATCGCCGGCAACGCCGGCAGGGACGCGTGTGCCTTGTCGCGCAAGGCGATGGCGGCCAGGCCGCGCATGATGGGATCGGGATCGGACGTCAGGATTCGGCCCAGTTGGGTCATGTCGCTGGTTGGAAGCCGTGGTTCCTTCACCTTCGCCGCCGCGGCCCAGGCTTCAGCGCCAGTCTTCGCGAGCACGATATTGTCCACGCCCAGGCTGTAGCCGGACGAGGCTTCGCGCTTGCCGAGACAAACGTAGGTGAGCGTGTGCCGCCCTTTCGTGAGCCGCACCCAGCCCACCTGATGCGCCAGACCCACGTAGGTTTCCAGCGCGTAGCCATCGAACTGGAGTTGCGGACGGAGGTCCGCGCCCGGCTCGTGCTCAAGCTGCGGCGCGTGCGGCGGCTTGCCGTCGAGCAGCACGGTGTAGATGCCATAGTCGGATGCCTGCGCCACCTCCGTGTAAACCTCGTAGTCGCCGTCCTCCGGCACGTCGAACGGGACTTCGATCTTTGCGCCCTTGCCCTGGCCTTCAAACATAATGACGTCCTTGGACCAGAACAGCTCCGGGCTGAGCGATGCCTTGCCGCCTTCCGCTTTGCAGTCGGCCAGCGATTTCTCGACCTCGATTTGCAGCGCGTTGCCTTGCGGCAATCGGGCCGAGCCGTAGGGCACGGGCGGTTGGTCTTTGGCGATGCCCTCCTGATACCAGAAAGCCACGCTGGAGATCAGATCGGTGCGCTCGCCGAACGCCGACTTGACCGAACCATCAGCAGCGTAAGTCCAGCCGCGATGCTCGATCTCAGCCTTGAGCGACTTCGAGAACGGGATCGGGTCGAGCAGATGCCAGCGATACGCGGTCATGCGCGAGCCGAGATCCGTTCCTTCAGCCACCGTCACGCCGTAATGCGGCCCGTCGTTGACATGCAATCCCCAAGCGTCGTTGAAATAATCCTCGCTCCCGGTGCCTTCGATGGAAGGCTTCTGGCCGTCCACCCAGAAGAAATCGTCCCCTTCGCCGAACCAGCCGGCCTCCGCTTGGACGACCGACATGACGGTGCCGACGTAGTGTCCCCTGCCCTTTACATTCAGGAACTCGTAATGCGACCCATCCGCGGGCGCGGGCAACGCCTGCCGATAACGCGCATGGAAATACGGCGTGTGCGCGGGCAGCGACGGCAGCTTCTGCCAATCCACGTGGTAGTAAAGCATGCTCACGCGCCGCCGGCCTTCGTTCGTGATCGTGACCTTGCAGGACTTGCGGAACGGCATGGGCCAATAGCAATTGCGCGCCCGGCCGTCAGAACTGTTACGGACCATCAGCGACTCGACCTCGCCTTCCACGCCATTGCCCACCGCGAAAAAGTCGCCCACGGGTGCATCCACGCTGGGCGTCTCGCTGCCGTCGTAATAGACGCGCAGCCGCAGCAACCGGGGCCAGCCGTATTCGTTGTCGGCGATGGTCAACCAGATGATCACGCCCGGGCCTTGCAGGTCGGCGAGCACGGTGGTTTCGCCGGGGATGGGCCGCTTGCTGTCGTCGTTTGAATCCCAGTCCGGGTTGTTGGACGACGCCCGGTGCGCGGTGAAGTTCTTGGGTTCGGTCAGCCGGTAAGGATCCGGAATCCGCGACGCCGACGGCTGAACGCACCCGGTGAGCGCGGCAAGCCACACGGAGACTGCGGGCAAGGTGAGGACGAGATGTTTATTCATGAGTGGTTTTCACGATTCCAAAATTGCGCATTGAGGCCGTGAACCGCAGCGGTGGCGCGCTCGTAGTCCCGGCTTTAGCCGGTGCGCGCGCCCCCAACCGGCTAAAGCCGTAACTACAAACGCCGGACGGTTCATGGTGATTCGTGGTTGTCTGCGCCGCTCACGGCGAGCGGATGCGGTAGAAACGGTCGGGATGATTCGTCCAGCCCGGATCGCTGAGATAGAGCGAATCGCCGGCGAGGATGTTGGTCTGCAGCGGCGACCAGATGGGATTGGCCAGGTTTGTGCAAGCCTCCACCACGACGGTTTGGCCGCTGGCCCAGGCGATGTTGAATCCAAACTGATTCGTCCGCACGCCGAAGCTGACGTCGCCGGTTTGCATCTCCGGCAGCCAAAGGGCCGTCGGACGACCGCGAAACGATGTGCCCCACCCCTTCGTTCCTGGTAGATAATACGCGGTTGCATCGCAGTCACCGTCGAGTCCATACACGCTGTTGCCCGGAGCGTTGCCGCGAAAGAAGACCGCTTGCAGCTTGGAGCATGAGCCAAAGGGCCAACCGTCAATGGTTACCACGCTGCTAGGGATACTCAGGTTGGTCAGGCTTGTACAATAATAGAAGGCCCTGTAGCCGATGTGCTTAACGCTGTTCCCAAGCGCTACGTTAGCCAAGCCCGTACATCCACTAAACGCCCAGCTCCCTATGCTCAGGGCACTGTTAGGGATCGCGACACTGGTTATGCCGGCACAGTAAGAGAACGCGGAGTTGCCGATGTTGGTGACAGCGTTACCCATCGTCACACGAGTCAGATTGCTACATGAGGCAAAAGCCGATCCACCGACGTCAAGCACGCTATCAGGGATCGTTACACAGAGAAGGCCGGAACAAGAACCGAACGCCCGCGAACCGATGCCTACGACCATGCTACCTAACGTAACATTGGTCAGCCTGGAGCAGGAATAGAACGCAGAGTCTCCAATGCTGATAACGCTGTCTGGAAGCACCACGTTCGCAAGGCCAGTGCATGCGGAAAACGCCGCACCTCCGATGTTGATAACGCTGTCGGGGATCGCCACCGTGATCAGCCTGGTACAGTGATAAAATGAGGAGTTGCCGATGTTGGTGACGGTGCTGGGAATGGCATAGTGGCCTGATTGCCCTTCTGGAAACAAAACGAGCGTGGTCTGCCCTTTGTTGAAAAGGACGCCTTCCATGCTGCTGTACGACGAATTGTGCGGATTGACCGTTATCGCACCCAACTTGGCGCAGTCATAGAATGCCGAAACCGCAATATTGGTGACGCTGTTTGGGATCGTGATGTTGGTGAGGCTGGTGCAGCCGGAAAACGCGCGGCGATCAATGGTGGCAACACTCTCTCCTAATGTAACGCTGTTCAAGTTCCTGCAGGAATAGAAGGCGGAATCTCCGATTCTGACGACGCTGTCCGGGATCTTCACGCTCGTCAGGCTGAAGCAAGAGTCAAACGTGCCAACACCAATGCTGGCGACGCCATTGGGAATTGCAGCGTTGGTCAGGCTGGTGCAGGCCCGGAACGCCAAGTCTTCGACGCTGATTACCCCGTCAGGGATCGTAACGTGCGTGAGGCTGGCGCAAGAATCGAACGCTCCAGCCGCAATGTTCGTGACGCCGGCGGGAATGGTGAAATCGGTCAGGCTGGCACACGCCGAGAACGCACGATATCCAATGCTCTTAGTGTTGTTACCGAGGGTCACACTGGTCAGGCTTCTGCAGTCACGGAACGCCCAGTCTGGGACGCTAATCACGCTGTCAGGGACCGTTGCGGCGGTCAGACTTGCGCTGGAATCGAAAGCTCCAACCGCAATTGTCGTGACGCTGATGGGTGCCGCATAGCTGCCCGGTTTACCCCCCGGAAACTGGATGAGCGTGTTTGTGCTCTTGTCGAATAAGACCCCTTCCACACTGCTAAAGCAGGGGTTAGATACATCCACCGTTATCGCGCCAAGACCGTCACAACCTGCGAATGCAGAATCCCCGATATTGCCAACACTAGAGGAAATCGTGACGTTGGTCAGGCTGCCGCAGTCAGAGAAAGCGTAGTCACCGATACGGGTGGTGCCGTCGAGAATCGTCGCGCGAGTCAGACTGGAGCATTCCGCAAATGCAAAATCTCCCACGCTCACAACACGTCCGGGAATGTTGATGTTGGCCAAACTGGAACACCTGCAGAACGCCGAATTCTCGATGTTGGTCACGCCCTGAGGGATGGTGAAGTTGGTCAGACTAGTGCAGCAAAAGAACGAACTGGTGGGAATGCTGGCGAGCCCAGTCCCAACAGCGCAAGAGACCAGGCGAGTGCAGTGATAGAACGCGTTGGCCCCAATGCGAGTGCAGTTTTCCCCGATCGTGAAACTGGGCAGATTGGTGCAGAAAGCAAACGCGAAGCTCCCGATGTTGGTGACAGCATTCAAAGCGGGGACAGCGGCAAGGCTGGTACAAAACAGGAATGCGCCATCTCCGATTTCTTTCACACCAGCCGGAATCTCATCCAAATGCAGGTGGCCACAACGCCGGAACGCGTTCCGGCCGATGCCGAGCACGCTGCTAGGCATTTCAACATTTGTCAGGCCGACGCAGTAGTAGAAAGCTGAATCCCCGATGTTGACCACGCCGTCGGGGATGGTGTAGCTGCCACATCTTCCTTCCGGGCACCGGACAAGCGTGGACTGGCTCTTGTCAAACAAGACCCCACCCATGCTGCTGAAGGAAGGATTGGCCGCATCCACCATGATCTCGTTCAGGCTTGGGCAACGGGAGAATACCCCATCTCCGATGCTGGTGAGAACTTTACCAAGCTTGACGCTGGTCAGGCTCGATGCTCGATGGAACGCCGAAGCCCCGATTTCGATGAGGCTGTCGGGCGTCGTTATGCTAACCAACTTAGAGCATCGGCTGAACGCCGATTCTCCGATACGGACGACACCGCTGCCGACTGTTACGTTGGTCAGCGAAGAGCATTGGAAGAAGGCGTTGCTTCCGATATTGGTGACGCTGTTTGGAATCGTGACGCTGGTTACGGTGTGCCGATTATAGGTATAGAACGCATTGCTTCCGACGCAAGTTACCGGCAGGTCAGTGATCGCACTTGGGATGACCACGTCACCGCCGGGACCGGTGTAACCGGTAATGGTAATCACGCCGTTGTTGGTCGTATAGGTGAAGTCCTCGGACTGCGCGGCCACTGGCAGCGCCATGAGAAGCAGCAGCAACGCCAGCAGGCGCGCGGCGCGCGCCACTCGCGGAAGGGCGAGTTGATTCATCGTCGTCCTCATGGTTCGCAATTCCCGCCGCCAGTGTGCGAACCAGCAGTCCGAAATCAAGGCGCAAACAGCAAACGATCAATTGACGAATCGCCTCTGTGCCGAACCGCTCCCCCCTGCTCGCATGCAAGATGGATCCTAATCACCTCGATCCTCTCGGGGAGCGGACGAACTCCCCGCCCGACTTTTCCGGCACGGGGGCAGCCTGCTACCGCTTCTTCCCTTTGGTGCGCGACTCATCCTCCGGCTCCACATGGAACCCAATCCGCCGTCTGGGTGGCTCGGGTGGCGGCGGGGGCGGGTCGAGGATTTGCATCACGCGCTGCAACACCTCCACGATCGCACTCTCGTGAACATCCAGTCGTTCGGTCAGCTTGCGTTCCAGGGCGGCGAGTTGGCGGGCGAGCTCCCGCGTCCCCCCGAGCAGGTCGCGCATTTGCACGAAAGCACGCACCACGAACACGCTCATCCGAACCGCGGCCCGGCTGTTCAACACACTGGCAGCCATGATTGCGCCGTTCTCCGTGAAGGCATTCGGCAGCTTGCGCCGCCCGCCGTGCGAACTTGAAGTGCCAATTTGGTACTTCAAGTTTTCAGACTCCTTCCGGGTCAGTGGAAACATGAAGTCGGTGGGAAAACGTTCCGCATTGCGTTTGACCGCCCGGTTCAATGCCTTGGTCGGCACGCCGTAGATGGCCGCGAGGTCCGCGTCCAGAAGCACTTTCTGTCCACGAACCGTGTGGATGAGGGAAGTGATGTTGGCCACCGAGGTTGGCGTTGAATCGCTCATGTTCCGGACTTTGCGCAAGCTGGACTTTGAGCAAAGGCCGGCAACCTGTCCAGCCCATTTCACCCCCGCTCGACGCTTCCAACCAAGTCTTGAACTGCGGGCAGCATGCCTCGCAGCATGCTACTCACGGGCTCACCGCTTCATCAATGACTCGATATCCCGGAGCATTTGCTGGCGGGTATCTTCCGGCAGGTGAGTCAGTCCCAGGTTGTCGCCCCAGCCATTGGTGAGGCCAACGGCGGCACCGGTCTTGCGCGCGAGGTCCACCTGCGCGGGCCAGAGCGACTTGTATTGCCACGCGCACGGCAGCCAGGCCTTTTGCCCCAGCGCCGCCAGGTAGCGGATCGGCGGCTTGCGGTAGAGTTCGTGGCCGAGCAGCCGGTCGTAGCAATGGTCGCCGCCTTCGCCATCGCCCCAGAGGCAGAAGTTTCCCATCGAACAATCGCTGGCGAAGAGCGCCTTGTCCGCCCCGAACGACCGCGCGACGGCCCGGAGCTTGCGCATCAACTCGATGCCGCCCGCCGAGAGCCGACCGCCGTGCGTCTTGTGATGATCCCAGCCCCAAGCGGTGAAGGTTTCGTCGAGCACGATGGCGTCCGGGTTGAACAACTCCATGATCCACTGCGCCTGCTGGACGAGATGTTCGCGCCATTGCGGTGAGGCGGGCGACATGCGCCATGTCGTCTTGATCACGTCCGGCCCTTCCCAACCGAACAACGTCGGCTTGCCCGCGGCATCCACCAGGATGGAATCGCGCATCCCCTCGAAGAGCGGCGAGCCTTCGTCGAGGATCGTGTAGTGCATGTAGATCGCCGGGCGCACACCCGCGCGGCGCGTGGCCTCGACCCGTGCCTTGATTCTCGCCACCGACATGGGCACCGGCCCGGCGGCGTCCCGCGGCATGGCCGGCCACTCCTTCCGGTCCGGATGCACGAAATCGCCGTAGCTCAGGTAGTAGCCGTGTTGCGTGGCCATGCCGACGTGGAACTCGCCGAAGTGCTGGAGGTCCAAATCGTAGCCGCCGCCGCGCTTGCCATCGGGCACGGTCGCGGAGAGGAAGTCAAAGTAGTGAACGCGCACGTCGCGCGGCCACTTCAGCGCCGGGAATTCCTCCTGGTGGCCGAACCGGCGGAACGCGCTCCAGGCCGTGGTGGCGTCGCCGGAGTGGATGAGCAGGAACGCGCGCAAGGTTTGCGTCTTGCCCGCGTCCAACCGCGCGCGGTAACCGATTCGCCATGTACGTGAAGCCTTACCCTGCAACGCCTCGAAGAAGGCGGGCTCGGTCGAGTTGGAGAACAGCGCGACGTGGCACGGGCCCGAGTCGGCGAAGATGTCCACCACGGGCGCGAGCAAAGCCGCGCGCGTGGTCGCGTTGCGGGGATCGCTTGCCTGCGGTTCGAGGTAGTGGCAGAGGAAACCGTCCGCCCCGACGGTCTGCCGGCAATCCTTGAGTCGCCGCCGCTTGTCGTCGTCCGGGTCGCGCAACCCGGCGGCGGTCAGCGGCACGTAAACCTGCTGCCCAACGGCCTCGTGACACGGCCGCGCGCCCGTCAGAAAGCCGGCGAGCACTTCACAAGGCTGGTCGGAGCGATTCCTCAACGTCAGCACCGCTTCCAGCAGGTCTTCCTTTGAACCGCCGCTTGACCGACGCAAAGCGTGGCTCAGCGACATCTCGACTGGCCCGAACTTCCCTTTTGGCTGGGCGCAACCCAGCACAGTTTCCACACCGAGATGGCCGTCCTCGATGGTTCGGCAGAAACCGTCGAACAAGCCGACGCCCTCCTCTGGACTGAGCAGCGGTTCACCGTGAACTGTCACCTGATCAAACAACCGTGAGGCGCGATGCCGCCGCCAACTGATGCCTGAGCCAGAGGCGGGTTCGGGCGGCAGAGCGCACCCGAACGGTGCGCAAAGCAGGCCCGCGCCCGCGGTTGAAATGAATTGGCGTCGGTTCATATCAGGCAAAACTCTTGGACAACAAAGTCGCTACGACGCAAAGCCGTCAGGAGTAACCGAACCGACAGACAGCCGCCCGCCGAGACGCGACGGACGCAAAGATCCCCAGCCGTCGCTTCTCCGCACTGCAATCCGTCAGTATCTTCGCGCGCAGCGAGGATTTTGGACTGCGGTGGCAGAGCGAAGCGACGACACCGCTTTTCGGCTGCGGCCAGAGCTTCCAAAGCGGCGTGGCGCTCCGCTTCCCGCCGCAGTCCAAAAAGGTCCAGCGGCAACCCGCGGCTTTGCGCTCCTCCGCGTTCTCTGCGTCTCTGCGTTGAACCCCACGGGTGTTGGGTCGCGGCTCCACCGCGCTATGTCCTCTGCGCCTCTGCGGTCGAAAGGCAGTTCTCACTCCACTGGCCTCAGCAGCAGGTAGTCGAGCCCGAACATGTAAGACTTAATTGCCTTCTCATTCGCGCCCACGACGGTGGCAGAAAATTCGTTGTCACCGGATTTCAACTCGAAATCCCCGAGATGGACTTCCTTCGTCGGGCGCACGTCGGGATTGTAGAAGTCCATCGGCGCGCTGGTGGGCTTGCCGTTGATCGCGAGTTGATGGATGCCGTAATCACGCGCCTGAAGGAAATGTCCGAATACGCGATACTTGCCCGCCTTCGGCGCGGGGAAGGCCACGGTCAACACGTCGCCGGGCTTCATGCCGAGGTGCCACCAGAGGTGCCGTTCGTTGCTCAAGCCACCCCAATCCTGTGGATCAGCCGTGCCGGTCACTTTCACGATCTTCATCTCCTCGCCTTCGAGCGCGCCAGCTACACGCGGCGAGGTGTAAGCCGCGATGGGCCGGACCACGGCGTCTTTGGCCTGGATCGGCTGGAAGGTGTCGCTCGCGCCGGGGCGTGCGTACCAGTAGGCGGTCACGCCCATGTTAACCTTGCACGTCTGGTGCCAGTGCCAGAGCTCCATGTCGAACTTGAAGTCCTTGGTGAACGGGATGCGATCAATGATGTGGAAGCGGTTCACGCTCGTGCGGCCGTAATTGCCCGGCCCGTCGCAGCGTGGCTGGGCGTGGTAGGCGTGCGTGAAGAGTCCCGGCCAACACCAGGCATAGCCGTAGTAATCCTCCGTGCCCGTGCCGAAGTGGCTGGGGAACTTCTCGCCGTCCACGTAAATCTTCTCGTCGCCCTCGCCCCACCAATCCTTCACCGGGTTATCAATGGTGAACGACACGCCGGCGAACACGCCTCTGCCCTGCGCAGTCAGGTAGTTCCAGTCAATCATCGGGCGGGTCGGCACGTCCCATTGCACGCGCCACTTGGCGTGGAAGTGCATGGAGCGATCGGTCCAGTCGTATTCCTTGAGGGCGATCTCGCCCGCGATGGTCACGTCTTCCTGCGAGCGGTTGACAAGTTCAATCGTCGCCGTGCTCTTGAACGGCATGAACCAGTGGCAATACATCTCGTTCTCCGGCGTCATCCCCACCGGCAGCGTCGCGAAGACGTTGTGACCAGGCCCGCTGCCGAAGACATCGCCTAGCGGCGCTTCGACACACTTCTCACCGTCGAAGGTTACCTTGACAATGACACCGCGCAGTGCCGCTTCGCGGTTCGCCGCCGTGACGCGGAGGACGGAGCGCGCGAACGCCAGCGGTCCGTTGAAGTCCTGACTGAAACTCTCGCCCGCGGGCAGCGTCATGTTGAACTCCTCGACCTGCCCGCCGAACTCGCTCGCCGAACCGCGCGGTTTGTCGAGCCGGGTAGCGAGCTTTTCGATCTGCGCGGCCAGAGTCTTGATCAGTTCCGGCTTGAACGTCTCCACCTTTGTGCCCGCCTCGTAAGTCCGGTAGTTCACGTGGTAATAGAAATTGCCCTTGTCGCTGGTGATCTTGCAGCTCTTCGCGTACGGAATCGGGAAATAGAGATTCCAGCCCTTGCTGTATTCGCCGCTGATCGGCTTTGGCAAACCGGCGAACTTCCCGCCGAGCAAGTCCGTCATGGGCGTCTCGATTACCGGCGTCTCGGCGCTATCCAGGTAAACGCGGATCACGCCCTCGGGATTCGCAGACCAAATGCGCACCACTGCGCCCGGGCCGGCGGCATCCATCATCACCCACTCCTTGCGACCGGCGCGTTCCTCCACGCGGAGGTACTGACCACGGTCGCCGTTCGCAAACCAATCGGCCTCGGTCGGGTTGGCCGGCGATTTCGACTTCTGATCGTACGACGAGAACTGCTTGCAGGTGTAGGCGGGCTTCGGAAATTCCGCCATGCCGGCCAGGTCGGTCATCTCGCTGATCAACGACGACGTGGTGATGGCGGCGGTTTCGGCGGCAATCGAGTTCGGCGCTGACGCGGCAAGCAGCGTCACAATGAACGTGCCGATCGCAAACTGGAACGGGTAGCACGGGCAACTTGCCCGTCCCGCCGGGCTACCAGCCCGGCGGAATGCCGCACGCGCCAACTCGCCCAAAGCATGCGTCCTCTTGCGATCGTACGTCTCCCCCATTCCGGTCGGCAGGTTGCCGACCGGAACAGGCTGGTAGCCTGTGCTACCCATCGCCATTGGGTTGCGTTGAATCAGGCGTGCCAGTGCTGCAAATACGGCACGGCTTGGTTGGATGCGAAAAACGGAGCGGCGAGCAATCGTCGCCAACGAGTTTGTGGTTTGGATTTGGTTGTTCATGGGAGGGGTTCTCAAGCCTTCGTAGCAGCGGACGTGAGTCCGCTCTGATCAAAAGGAAAATGGAACGGACTCACGTCCGCTGCTACGAGTTTGAAAGGTGGTTGAATTCAACGGTACAGCTTCGGTTCTTTCTTCCAATCGTTATCTTTGTCGTGGCCCATCTCGCTCACCCGCGGGCGGCGTTCGCGCAGGCGCACGGATTCGATGCCACAATAGTAGCCTTCAGACTGCGGATTCTTGCCAACGCATTCCAGCCGCAGCGTATGCGAGCCAGCCTCCGGCCAGAAATCCAACAGATGGAATTCTTCGTTCACGATCTTTGCGCTGAAGAAATCCATTACACCACCGAGCTTCGTGCCGTCAAGGTAGGCTTGGTAGCGCCCGAAGTCTTCCGCCTTGGTCATGTTCAGGAGCAGCCGCAGCGGCTCTTTCTTCTTCACTTCAAAGGGAATCTCCAGCCAGGCGCCTTCAGCCTTCGTGGCTTTGTAGAGGAGCTGCTCGCCTCCCATGTAAGCGTCCAGCGCCTGCGCCACAGCCTCCCCTTCGCCATGATGCTTGGCGTCCTTGAAATCGCGAGCATGGACCACCGTGCGCTCGATGTTCGGCAACGTGCGCTCCCGGGCGTGCGGCGCGCGCGCGGTGAAAGTCGGCTTGCCGGTCTGATACCAGAACGCCACGCTCGCGTAATCATCTTCGCGCTCGTTCCAGCTCGTGGCCTTGTTGTTCGGGTTTTCATCCGGGGCGATCCAGCCGAAGTGCTCGAACGTCACCTTAATGCCCTTCTTGAAAACGATGGGGTCGGTCACATGCCAGCGATACGCGCTGGTGTGACCGCCCACGATTCCCCACTGATCGAAATACGGCACGCCGAAGTAGGGCGTGCTCGTCGTCTGAAGTCCCCAGGCCGACAGGAAATAATCCTCCGTCCCCGTGCCCCAGATCGAAGCCTTGGCCTCGCCGTCTATGTAGATCTTCTCGTCGCCCTCGCCGAACCAGGATGGACTGCGCGTGCGCACCGACATCACCGTGCCGACGAAATGCCCCTTGCCGGTCGTTTCCAAGACCACGTAGTCCTTGCCGTGCTGCGCCGGATATTCCTGCCGGTATTGCGCGTAGAAGTAAGGCGTGTCCTTCGCCAGCTTGTCCTTCTTGATCCAGTCAATGTTGTAGTAGAGCAGGCTGATCTGCTTCTCGCTCTGGTTGACGATCTCGACGCGCGCTGACTTCCGGAACGGCATGTGCCAATAGCAATTGTAGGAATCCGCGTCCTCAACGATTACCGGGAGGCTGGTCACGGAACTGCGCTTGCCAAAGGAATTGGCGAAGAAATCGCCCACGGGCGCTTCCACCGCTGGCCGCTCGTCGCCGTCCCAATAGATGCGCAGCAACATCTCCTGGTGATTCGCCGCCCCTTTCTTCGCCCAGCCTTGCGGCTCGGGGCCAAGGAACGTGATCCACATGTGCGTGATGACGCCCGGGCCTTTCTCGTCCATCAACACGTGCGTTTCGCCCGGCGGCACGGTGAAGTTGTCGTAGTTGCTCTGCTCGTCGAGATCACCGCGCGGGTCGGCCTTGGGATTGAGCTTCCGTTCGGCGTCGCCTCGCCGCACCTCACCCACGCGCATCGTGGACGTGGCGCGCATCGAGCGGCCTTCCTGCGGCTTGGCCAGTTCGCCCATGAGCGGGGCATCGGCCCAGGCCAAACCGGCCTTACCGAGCAAGGCGACCGCCAGCAGAGCGGCCAACGTTATTGGCCGACTCAAAGGGCAGCTCGGTGAAGGCTTTCCGTGTAGTTTCGATCGTTTTGTTGTCATGGTTGCTTTCTTTCGATTCCCGTGGGCAAGTTCGCTGGAGGCCACTTCACGATTACGTGATCAATGCCCATCAGGTAGCCCTTCGACTGCTCGTTCTTGCCGACGGCCTGGAAGCGCAAGACGTGTTGCCCGGCGGACAGGTCCACTTTACCAAGCGGCGTCGGTCCACCCGGCACCACGGAAGGTGCGTAAGTGTCCACCTCCGGCCCCAGCGGCTTGCCGTCGAGGAACGTCTGGACGCGGGCGTAGTCCCAAGACTTGGTGAACTTGGCGATGAACTCGTAGCCGCCGGCACGCGGAACTTCGAGCCGGATATCCACCCAGCCATTCAGGTTGCAGGGTTGCACCCAGAACTGATGGCCGCCGGAATAGTCGCCACCCAGGTCTTGTCCGCGGTAATCGCAATCGTGTTTGCCGACAACCTGCGCCCAAATCCCATCCGCCGTGCCTGGCCCGAGGATGCTCGGTTCCCAGCGGATGTAATCCAGCGCCGCTTCCCAACCCTGCGATTGCGCTTTGCGACCAACGACGCGCAACTCAACTTCCTTGGCATCCGCCGGAACAGGTCCGAGTGGGAGGATGGAAGGGCCGAGCTTCCGTTCAGGGGCATACAGATCGAACTGCGGCCCGATGGATTTCTCGCCCACGAACGCCTGAACAATCGCCGCGTTCGGCCCGACCATCGGACGCACGCCCAGCACGTAAGGCAGCGTCGGACGCTTGCCGAGGTTGAACACGAAACCCTGGCCCGCTTTGTCTCCGCGGAACTCCAGCACGCGGCCAGCACTCACACCGTCCAGCGGTTCACTCGCAAGCGGGATTACCGCACCGCCGGTGGCGCGAACAACAGTCAATTCCTCCGCTTCGATAGCCTCGGCAAAACGGGTGGCAGGCTTGAGTTGCAGACAATCGAAGATCGCCTCGCCGGCGCTGGTCGCGATCAGCGCCAGCGCGTGCTCGCCTTTGGTCAGGAAAACTCCCTGAAGCTGCGACGCACTCGCGCCGGGTTTCGCCACTCGCGAGAGCGTCTTGCCACCAACCTTGATGGACAGTTCCGCGATGCCCGTCTCCGGTGCGGTGTGGATGTTCGGATGGTAAACGCCGTCTGCATTAACCTTGATCGGGAACTTGGCCAGTTCCTGGCCCGCCGCCACTTTACCAAAGGCCACCGCCCGCTCGCGGTCGAACTCGTATGACCGCGACGCATCCGTGACGATCTTGGCTTTGCCGGCTTTGACTGCGTCGGCCAGCAGCACTTCCGCTTGCTGGGCGAACGTCAGCGCCAGTCCATACGTGCGCACGCTGTCGGCAGTGATCTCCGGAAAGATGTTTCCCGTGTATTCCTTCGTTGTCGGCGGGAGATCGCGATCGCTTCCACCAGTGAACTTGACGCCGCGCAACGCCTCGAACGGCGGCGTGGGCTCGGCTTGATACCAGAACGCCGTCGAGGTGTAATCGTATTGGCCGACCGGCCCGACGCCATTCGGGCCGTAGTTCTCGATGGTCATCCGCATGCGTTTTGCGAAGGGGATCACGTCCGCGAAATGCCAGCGGTAGTTGCAGGTGCGCCGGCCGGTTGCGGCGGACGCACCGAAGCTCGGCCCGGAGAGATAACGAATGCCCCAGGCGTCGCCGAAGTAATCCTCCGAGCCCGTGCCGATGTAAGGCGGCCAGTCGTCGTCATCCACCCAGACCATTTCGTCACCCTCGCCCCACCAGCCATCAAGCGGGTGATCAACCGGCATGGACACGCCGACGAAATGCCCGCGGCCCGCGGTTTCCAAGAACGGGTAGTCAAACCGCGTAATGTCCGGCTCGTGCCGCCAGCGGGCGTAGAAATAGACCGAATCCTCCGGCAACTGTGCCTGCGGCGCCCAGTCGAACTCGAATTCCACTGTGGCCGGCTTTTCGAGGAAGCTCTGGATCGAGAAATTCGCGGACTTGTGGAAGGGCATCGGGAAGAACTGGTAGGCCTGACCATTGCGGCAGCCGACCGGGACGGAGCCGTATTCGGCGGTGTCCCAGTCGAAACCGAAGAATGGGCCAAGCGGCGTTTCAATCTGCGGCCACGGCGCACCGTCCCAGACGCCTTGCAGCACCAGCTTGCGCCAGACATAGCGTTGATCCGATTGAACCTTCGCCCGGATCGCGCGGATAACGCCGCTTCCGTTGAAGGTGCCCAACTCCTCCGCCTTTCCCGGCGCGATGGTCACTTTACGAGTGATCGTCTGCTGGTCCGGCCACTTGGGCTTGGGATCGCGCCCCGGCTTCGACCACGCCTCCGCTACCGCGCGCAGTGCCGCTTCTTCCTCGGTCGTCAGCGGCAGGTGAAAGCTCGCCACTGATTGATCCTTCGGATAGGTGACGTAGTTGAAGTGGTAGTATTCGCCGTGCGCCTTGTCGGCGGTGATCTTGATGTGCTTGGCGAACGGGATGGGCAGGTAGCAGTCGGACGCGGACTGCGGGCTGTCGCGCCGATACGCCAGCGGCTGGATAAACGGCGCGAGCTTGCCGTCGAAGAGGTCCGGGAAGTTCCACTCGAAACTGGGGGTTTGCGCACCGTCGAGGTAGATGCGGAGCTTGCCCATCGGGTTCGCCGACCAGATGCGATAGACCACGCCCGGGCCGTCCAAATCCATCATCACGGCCTCGCCATTCGGCTCGACGCGCAGATACTGGCCTGCATCACCGTTCGCGCCCCACTGCGTCTTGGATCGGCGGTCCCAGCTCGAAAACAGCCCTCCTCGGCAACCGGTCTGCAGCACCGTGAGCCGGTCCAGGTCGGTCAACTGATGCAGAATGTCAACGTAAGTCAACGACTTCGGTGGCTCGGCGGCAAGACATGAAAGAGCAGCCCCCAACGCCGCCACGAATGCGAGAACCCCGGTTACGGAGCGCGAGCGGTCCCCGCTCGCTGCGGCTGGCTCCTGTCTTTCGTGGATGCTGCGACCGGGGACCGGTCGCGCTCCGGCTTACACAAGAAAACCCACAGATTCAAT
>CAYJNU010000106.1:17718-19535 GCA_964371005.1 uncultured Verrucomicrobiota bacterium
GGGCGCGGGCCCCGGGGGGGGCGGCTGGCGCGTGTGTTCGGGGCTTGCGGCCCCCGGGGCCGGGCCGCGCTCCGGTCTGCACATGACATCCCACTGATTCTCTTTCGGCGATCCTCGAAAATGGAGCGGACTCACATCCGCTGCTACAACGGGTTGGAGACGACTCGTAGTTCATGGTGGTTGTTGTGGGAACGATCTTCGCCGAACTCAGGCCAAAGTCACTTCCAGAGTTTCGCCACTCTTGATGGTCATCTCCTGCGTGAGTGTCACGAGCACACGCGTGCCCGTCGTTTGGAGCGAGGCCTTCACGGCTTGGTCGCCCAAGCGCACTGTCGCGCCACGGGGCGTCTGACCTTCCGGCACGGCGAAGGCGAGCGTCTTCAGTCGTAGGCGTCCATAGCGAACGGAAATCTTCTCGGTCTGTTTCGCCCCCTCGCGCACCTGGCTGAAACTGCCCCAGCCTTCCGCCGCGGTAAACGCCCCCATAAACCGTTCCGGCGTCAGGCGTGGGGCAAATCCCAGATGACCTCTCGGTCCGTTGTGCTCATAGCCGCAGGCCGCGAGGAAGGTCCCGTGGCTCGACATGGCCCGCGTGTAGTGGTCCGAACACTCGATCTCGTTATACGGATTCCGCCGCGCCGCGTGATGGCGGTCGTGCAGAATGCGCGTGATCACAAACGCCTGTTCGACCATGCCTTCCCAAATCATGTGGGCGGCCAGTTGATGCTCCTGCCCGGTCCACACCTCGTTGAAGTAATGCGCAAACCCGCCCTGCCCGGTCGCCTTGTCGGCGCCACCGCGCGGGAAGGTCGTCATCACCACGCCGCCTTCGCCGGCCATCGCATACCAGCGTCCGCCCTTGACAGACGAATTGTCACGGAACGGGCCGACGTCCGGCGTGAAGTTGTATTTCCAGATCGCGTCCAGTGCGGTGCGCGACTCCTTCTCCGCCACCACGCGCGGCAGGCCCACCTGCATCGCCCAGGCCTGACCCATCAACTGATCAATATGGCAACCGTCGTTGGTATTCGTCGCCTTGGGATGGTTCGCGCCAGGTTTATGAATGAAGAACTCGCCGTTGTAGAGGTCCTTCACGATCAACTCCGAGCCGCGCTCGGCGATGCGGCGGCAACGTTCGGCAAATACCTTGTCGCCCATCTCGGTCGCCATGGCCTCGCCGGCGCGCAACGCTGCCACGTAGAACGAACTGATCCACGCCATCGGCCCAAACCACGCCGCGTCGAGCGTGTTGTATTGCTCGCCCTCCAAGATGCCGTTCTCGTCACCGTCGAGCCCGATCATGTATTCGACGGACTTGCGGATGCGCGGCCAGGTGGCACGGAGATAACGGTCGTCCGGCGCCATTTGGTGCTCGCGCCA
This sequence comes from uncultured Verrucomicrobiota bacterium, assembly GCA_964371005.1. Classification (GTDB taxonomy): domain Bacteria; phylum Verrucomicrobiota; class Verrucomicrobiia; order Limisphaerales; family MWDV01; genus MWDV01. The sequence goes on from CAYJNU010000106.1 coordinate 19,099, forward strand.
AGCGCGGAGAATCACGCCACATTGGCCATCATGGGCAACATGCGTGGCGCATTCGCCGCGATAGTCGGTGGCGCCGTTCTCGTGCCAAGCCGTGCCGAAGTCCGTTCGCTCGCGAAGATCGCGCTCCAATTCGGGGAAGATGCGGGCAACGGATTGGGCGTAGTTCCAAACGTGCTGGCACGTGCCCTGACAGCAATACACGCCTTCGAAGGCGTAGAAGCGGCCCGTATCGAACTGGTAACAGGTGCTGGTCGCCAGCGTACAGATCGGCGCGAACGTGCGATCCAAGAACCAGTAGGGCAACGTGGAGTCGTACCAGGTCTGATTCCACAGCCGCGTCTGGCCCGCCAGCCGGTCGAAATTACGAGCCACGTAACCCGCGACGTCAGCCGCGGACTTGAACCGCTTCGCGTACGAGCGACGCAGCTTCTCGACGT
>CAYJNU010000107.1:0-19486 GCA_964371005.1 uncultured Verrucomicrobiota bacterium
CGATCTGGCTGGTGATGCGTTCGCAGGTTTTGAGTTGCCGCCGCCATTCCTTGGCCTTGCGCCACCCGGGCAGCCGATAGCCCAACTGGTCGCGATACTTCACCACCAAGTCCACGCACTTGCGGCCCGCGTCCCAGAGCAGGTTCAGATCGGTCGGAAAATGCACGTCGGTCTCCAGCACGTAGGTGTCCACCTTGACTTCAAGCGCCGCGAGGGGCGCGCCGCCTTTTTTTGCGAACACCTCACGTCCCGCGGCCGCAACCCGCGCGTTGATGTCCCGGAGCAACGCCTCATCCAGCAGCGCGACGTTGTCCCGCAGCGTCTGGCGGGCGAAGGCTTGGGCGGCTTTACCCCACGGGGTGGCGGGCCCCCCCAGCATCTGCCGCACGAGCGTGTCGTAGTTGGCGATGTGTTCGAGCCGATCCCAGTCGGCGTCCAAGCCCAGGCGCACGACCCCCAACACCAGGATTTGCCACAGGTCCATCCCGGTGCGACCGGTGGCCTGTTTGCCCGCCAGCACCGCGGCTTCCAGCAGCGCGAGAATCTCGGTCCGCAGCGTGGGATGCCTCCAGAGCCACTGGAGGCCGGCCAGGATCGGCGGCAACTCGTCCCGACTCCGGAGCGGCAGGCGAATCTTCTCGATGGGGACGATCTGCAAATCGGGCTGGGCTTGGAAACAATGGCGCATGGCGGACAAAAATGGCGAATGTTGTCGGTTCAGACCGCCAAACCTCCCAGAACATTCAATCCTCCCGCCCACATTCGTCGCAACAGAATCGCCGCCTCCCCAATGTTCGCGCGCCAACTCACCGTTACCCGCCGCTCACTCACTAGGACTCCGACAATCAGGGCGACACCAAGGATTAGAAGTTGGAGACGGCGTATCGCTCGCATGGGGGTTTAACAGCCAAGCGAGCGGCATCTGGGCGGATTGCCTTGTCGGGCATTTGCGCCAATTCGATGTCGCCCGTTCAACGCGCCACCGCGTCGTACACCCGCACATAATCCACCTCAAAATAATCCGGCAGCTTCGCCTGCTTGATGTCGCCGGCCCAGTCGCCGATCTCCTCGGTGAGCTTGAGGTACTCTGGAACTTGCGAAACGCCGCCTGCTCTGGAGCGCCATACCTCTTTGTCGTCCACGTAGAAGACGTATTCGTTGGTGGTCCAGAGGAAGCTGAAGTTGTGGAAGCCGTTCGTGATGGCGGGCACGGTGACTTTCGTGCCGGCGGACTTGTGCGCCTTGCCGTAGCCATCCCAGTGGAGATTCATGGTCGTGCGCCCGTCGCGCCACGGGAACTCGGCCACGTCAATCTCCGTCCCATCCCGCCCGTCATTGCCGACCTTGTTGACACCGGCGCTCATGAGCCAGAAGGCGGGCCAATGGCCGGGTTCCTTGGGCAGCTTGCAGCGTGCGACCCAGTAGCCGAAGGCATGCTCGAACTTGCCCAGCGTGCGGACTGCGCCGCAGGTGTAGCGGTCGCCATCCTTCTTGGTGCGGAGAATCAGGTGACCCTGGCCGTCGAGATAGGCATCTTCCTTGACCCAGAAGCCGTCACGGCGTTTCCAGTCGCCGCAGATGTCCCACTTGGTTGGGTCAAGCGCAGCGCCCTCAAACTCGTCGTGCCAAACGAGCTTCCAAGTTTGGCCCGGTGATGCCGGTGGGAGGAAGTCGGTAGTGCTGGGTTCAGCGGCCTGGGTGGTCATCGTGAAGAGCAGGCCCGCCAGCACGGGCCGCCAGGAGAGATAACGTGTCGTCATGGCATGATTGCGGCAGTGTTGCTGTCGCAAGGCAAGCCAATTTGAGTCGCCGCCCGCCTTACTTGGCCGTGCCTACGCGAACGAGCACCACGCCCCGGCGCGGGACTTGGGCTTTGAATTCGCCGTCCACCTTGCCCAGGTCCTTCTGTCGCCACAGGTCGCGCACCTCTTGCTTGCCTTTAACGCCGACATCACTCCACTTCGCTGCAAGTTGCACCGGTTCCTCGCCCTTGTTGCAGAGCCCGATCGCCTTCGTGCCGTCGGCGAGGTCTTTCACCATGAGAAACGTGTCGTCGTCGAACTTCACCACCCGGGCGCACTGGCCCAGCGGGTCCTGATTCACGTCGATGACTTCGGGGTTGCAGAGCACGTTAATTGTGAACTCGTCGAGCTTGCTCATGTCGCCGCTGTAGAAGAGCGGGCTGGCCATGAGCGCCCAGAGCGACATGAAGGAATACTGTTCGGTGGGCGTGAGCGGACCGGGCGCGGGCAGGCCGCCGCTGTGCGCGCTGCCGATCCAGCCGATCTGAATGTAATCGGGATCGTTCCACGCGCCGGGCTTTTGATAGTCGCGGTGCTCGCAGTTCTTGAGGGCGACTTCGAAGATGCGGTTCAGCTCGAAACCCAGGTCGCCCGCCGTGCGCCACGATTGCCCGCCGACTTCCGCGCCCCATTTCCAAACTTCGCCCATGCCATATTGACAGTGGTTGAGCAGGATGTCGCGCGACTGCTGCTTCAGCAAATTCCCCATCAGGATATAGGGCTTCTTCATGTCGTCGAGGGTTGGCGACTTGGGCGCGATGCCGCCGTAACTGCACCAATCGTATTTCAGGAAGTCAATACCCCAATCGGCAAACTGCTTCGCGTCCTGCGCCTCGTGCTGCCAGGCGCCGGCGAAACCCGCGCAGGTCTTTGGTCCGGGCGACGTGTAAAGGCCGGCTTTCAAGCCCTTGCTGTGGATGTAATCCGCCAGGCCCTTCATGTCGGGGAAGTGTTTGTTCGGGATCAGATTCCCGTCAGCGTCGCGGAACGGGCCGTTGCGAGCAGCGTCGCCGTTCTTCTCGGCGTTCATCCAGCAGTCGTCAATGTTCACGTATTGATAGCCCACGTCCGCCATGCCGCTGGCGATCATCACGTCCGCCGCCTCGCGCATCATGGCGTCGGTGATGCGGTCATAGTGCGCGTACCAGTGATTCCAGCCCATTGAGGGTGTGAGCGAAAGCGTGTCGCCACTGACGAGCTTGAAGGCGCGGCGGCTCTGGCCATGTTGGTTCTTCGCTGTGAATGTGACCTGGTATTCACCGCGTTCCGGGTTCGTGCCGGTGATAATGCCGGTCTGCGTGTCGAGGCGGAGGCTCGCGGGCAATCCCTCGGCGGTGAAAGTCATCGGGCGCTCCCCTTGAGCGGGGATGCGATAGAGGAATGGATGGCCGGGGCGCACGCCATAAACCGTTGGCCCGTTCACGCGCGGCGCAGGGCCGGGTTTGGGCGTCAGCAGATACGGTTTCTCGGGCGGGACGATAAAGGGCACGGGTTTCTCGCCGGACACGGTGAAGCGCGCGTCAGCCCAATTTGCGTGGTCGTAGCCCACGCCATCGCCCCCGTCGTTCACCAGCAGCAGCAGACTCTGGACACCCTTCAGATTCAAGTCCACGCTCTTGGCGGTCTGACCGGGCTTCATCACTCCGGAGTTGAATACCCGTTTGCCGTCCGCGACCACCTGGAACACCACCGAGGCCGGTCCGCCTGCGGCGTCGTCCACCCCCACGCTGGCGGTGAACCGTTCCGTGCCGCCGTTGAGGGTCAGGCGATACATGCTGACGGCGTGCGTGCCGACACCGCGCTCGAACTTCTGGCCGGCAATGGACAGCGGCTGTTCGCGGATGGAGCGGTTGACCTGCGGCGTGCCCCAACCTTGATGCATCGGCTTGAGGTCGAGCGAACCGAGCCAGACGGTCTGGGCGGCCTGCGCCTGGCTGAGCAGGCAGCCGGTCACCGCAATCACGACGACGAGTGAGTTAAGGAACGAACGGTGGGTAGGGTGTTTCATGACTGGCAGAGTCGGGTTGGATTGGAGTATCGGGTTGCCGAATTCATGCCGGGCAGCTTACCAATTCCAACCGGTCGGACGCCAGCAGATGATTTGAACCGTCAAGCACGCTCGCAGAGTCGTGCGCGCGGTTCGGCGAGGGACGGAGAAAATTCTTTCCATGCGCCACGGGTGAAACATAATCCGGCCATTCGATTTCAGGCCATGACGACAAAGCCGCCCCCACCTGCACCCGCTCCGACGGGGTGGCGACGGTTGCGGCGTCACCTGCCGCTCGCCAAGCCGGCGCGCTGGCATTTCCTGGGCGGGTTGCTGGCGGGAATGGTCTTTGCGGTGGCCACGGGTGCGGGGCTGCCCCTCATGCTGAAGATTGTAGTCCCGGTCATTTTCGGGGAGAAGCAAGAAAACTCCTGGGCGTTTTCGGCTGGTGACTTCGTCAATCTTCCATCACTTGCCTGGAAACTGAGCCAGCCTAGAGACGAAGTTTCCATCTATTTGCGGGAACAGTTGACCTCGACGCGTGAGGCTCTATCGAACTACCAGGGTTCTCAGTCTGATCCGAATCCGCTGCAAACAAACCTCGTAAAAGAACTGAACAGGGTCATTCGTGGCCAATCGCTCTACCGTGCGCAGCGGTTTGTCGGTGTCCATTTACGTCCGGAAACGCAGCGACTGCTCGCGCAGAATCTCCAAGGAGACGCTCTCATACGCCTGAACCGGCTGCTGTTGGAAGACGCATACCCGCTTGAGATATCGAAGAGCCAGCAAAAAGGGACCGAACTCTCCCCCTGGCTGATCTCCCTGGCCCAGTTTCTCCACGTGGAAGGTCTCCTCCGGAAGCTCCACGCACTCGATCTGGCCACCGTGGCTCAGTTGCTGTTTGGCGAGGACTATCGCGACAAGCTGCTGCTCACGGCCTGTGCGGCCCTGCCGCTGATCTTCCTGGTGCGCGCCGCTGCCTCTTTCGCGAATCGCTATCTCCTGAACAAAGTCGGTTTCATCGCCTTGGAGGGCTTGCGTACGGCGGTGTTTGTGCGGTTGCAGGAACTGCCGCTGGCCTTCTACCAGCAGCACAAGTCCGGCGACCTGATGGCGCGCTTGATGAACGACACCGAGCAGCTTCGGCAAGCGGTCGTCAAGACTTGCGGCGAAGTCATCAAGCAGCCCCTGACGTTGCTTTCGGCCCTCGGCTATCTGGTTTATCTCTCGATCACGGAGCACAACACGCTGTTCACTTTGATCGCCATGTTGAGCGCGCCGTTGTGTGTCGTGCCGATCCGCCTGGCGGCGAAACGGCTGCGGAAGCGCTCGCGGCAACTAGCCAAAGCCGGCGGCGAACTGACCGCCACCGTCACCGAAACCCTGCAGGCGCCGCTGGAGATTCAGGCCTACAATCTCCAGGCGCAGCAGACGGACCGCTTCGTCAGCCGCGTCCGTGAGATTCTCCGGCTGTCGCTGAAGACGGTTTTCTATCAGTCCATCTCCAGTCCGGCCATCGAGGTGATTTCGGCGTGCGGGTTTGTGGCGGCCTTGTACTTCTCTGTGCGCGGCGGGATGGGTTTCGCGACGTTCAGCTCACTCGGGATGACGCTCTACTTCTGCTACGAGCCGGCGAAGCAGTTGAGCAATCTCCACGGTCACCTGAAGATTGCCGTCGCCTCGCTCGACCGCTTGGAAGAGTTGCTCGATGCCGAAGATACCGTGCCGCCTCCCGCGCGACCACAACCGTTGCCGGCTGCCTCCGCCGCGCTCGAATTCCGCAACGTCACCTTCCGCTACGCTTCCCGCGCCACCGATGCACCTCCGGCTTTGGATGCGGTGAGTCTGAAGATTGCGCCCGGCGAAACCGTGGCCCTGGTTGGGCACAGCGGCGCGGGGAAGTCCACCTTCGCCCTGCTCATTCCCCGGTTCTATGATCCGACCGCCGGACAAGTCACCTGCGGCGGCGTGGATTTGCGGGAGTTGGACAAAGCCGCTTGGCGGCAGCGCATCGCCGTGGTACCGCAAATGCCCGCCTTGTTCAACGCCACCATCGCGGAGAACATCCGCGTGGGCCGATTGGACGCCAGCGACGAAGCGGTGCGCGAGGCTGCGCGGAAAGCGTTCCTGGCGGAGTTCATCGCCAGCCTGCCTCAGGGTTACGAGACTCTCGTGGGGGAACGCGGAGCGGCGTTGTCGGGCGGCCAGCGCCAGCGCATCGCCATCGCGCGCGCGTTCCTGAAAGATGCGCCCATCTTGATCCTCGACGAGGCCACCAGCGCGTTGGATTCCGAGAGCGAGGCGATGGTGGGCAGGGCGTTGCAGGAACTGATGCGGGGACGCACCACCGTGATGATCGCGCACCGCTTCAGCTCCATCGGCCTGGCCCGGCGAATCCTGGTCTTCGAGGAAGGGCGCGTTACCGGCGATGGTGCACCCGAGGCGCTGTCGCAAAGCCATTCCGTCTATCGCCGCATGTGTGAACTGCAAAAGCTCGGGTAAGCGGAAACAGCCGGGGAATTACGTCCCTTGGTCCGCCGCGATTTTGTGCGCTAACCGTCGGCGTAGCGCCTCGGCAAACTCCCGCTCCCGACCAGCCCAACCGCGCAGCGCGCAGTAGTGCATGAGCAACCGTAGCGCGCTTAGCCGTGCCGGTTTGTTGAACTTCCCGACGTGCCGCGCAAACCGGTGAAAATCTTCCACCGCCTGCCGCCAACTTACCGGCCTCCCACAACGTCGTCCGCGCTCCAGATCAATGAACCAGGGCCGGCTTTGTCCATCGAGCAGCACGTTGTTGATGGTGAGATCGCCGTGGATGAAACCTTGTTCGTGCATGCGGGCGATGGCCTCGGCGACCCGGCGGATCACCGTGCGCGTCAATGCGCCCGGCTGCTGCGCCAGCTTGGCCAGGGTCACCGCCGGGACGATTTCATCAAGCACGAGGTAGCCCACCCGTGGTAGGCGCCAGACCCGCGCCACGCCGGCGGCCAGGACGCGCGGCGTGGGAATGCCGGCCCGTTCCAGGGCCAGTGCCTGTTGGAAAGCCCGGAGCGGCGCGGCGGTGCGAAAAACGTCCCGCCACCGTGCGTAGCGTTTGGCGTAGCTGCTCCGTCGCATCAACGCGCGCCCGCCGGCTGCGACCGGCAGCGAAACCCGCGCGATCGACAACATCCAGGTGGCGTGAATCAAGGCGCCTTTGTTCTGGCCAGGCGCATCCGGAGCACGCAGCAAATCCTGGATCGCCTCAGCTATCGCCGCGGATCGCGCGCGCCAGCGCACCGGGCCAACCTTGAGCTCGACGGGTGTCGCGTCATCGGCCGCGGGCGAATGTTTCTGGTCCGACATCGTTTCCATTCCGTTCCGGAAATCGGTGGCGAACGTAGGAACATTGGGGGCAAGTGTAAAAAGATTTCTAGCGCGACGGCGGACACGCCCGTGCCGCACACTGCCACCGTCCGCCGACGGATCGTTCACTGGAGATGACGCACGGCAGGACATACGGCCTTGGCGTCTCACCGACGCGGTATGGTTACTTCTGTGCGCGGACTGCAGGATTCACGCCTCGCATTTGACCGGCGTCCATATAAACTCGCGAAGGAATGAAATCGTTGCACCGCCCCTTCTCATGCCGTGAAGTGCCAACATTGAGGCTGGTTTCGATTTGGCTCCTGGTGTGCCTCGCTGGCCTCGTTGCCTCCTCATCCGCCACGCCAGCCACAAATGCCCCTCTCGATTGGCGTCACCGGATTCCCGCTGTCGCATTTCAAAGGACAGGGGCAACGGAATGGGTTTCTCCGCTGGTGCAGCCGCCTTTTGCGTTTGAGGAACTGATCTATTCGTGGCACCTCCAGCGTCCCGGCGACGCCTTCCGCCTTTACCTCAAGGCCAGCTTTGGCCCGACGGATGAGACGGATTGGCTGTATGCGGGGTTTTGGGGTGACGTGAAGGGCGCAATCACAAATCGTCAGCGTCCCACCTTCGATCGAGGGACGGTGGATATGGATTGGCTCAAGCTGACCGCCAAAGCTACGGGCTTTCGTTTCAAGGTGGTGTCCGCGGGAGCGGAACCCCTGCTGTCGCCACCGGCGCTAACCGTGGTGGTCACGGACAACCATCCCGCCGCGGAGAGAGTCGGCGCACCAGCCGAATCTGAGGAGCCGCCCGGCCGGGTGCTTGATGTGCCACTGCGTCGGCAGTTGAACTCGCAGGGGCAGTGGATGAAGGACCGATGCCAATCCGCCGCCCTGGCCTCGCCCCTGGAGTATTACGGGAAATCCGTTCGGTTGGAGGAGATCGTCAGGTTCACCAACGATCCGGAATACAATTACCCCGGTCTTTGGCCACGTGTGATTGGCGCGGCCCGGGAATTCGGCTGCGATGGTTACATTGAGCGGTTTCGCGACTGGGCCGCCGTCCGCCGTGCTCTCTCGGAGAACCAGTTGATTCTCTGTTCCATGCGGATGCGGGAAGGGGATTGCCAGTCACCGCCGTATCGCTCGATGGGGAATCATATCGTGGTGCTCTGTGGGGTCACCGACGATGGCCGCGTCGTCGTGACGGATTCCGCGCTCGGCAGGAGCGGTCGCGGCTATCTCTGCCAGTGGTTACGGAGCGACTTCGAGACCGTCTGGATGCGGACCAAGGGGGGCATCGCCATGGTGATCTGTCCGCCGAGCGGCGCCGCGGAACGACGGGTGGCGAACCTTCCACCCTTTCCAGCGGGTCGGGCCTTTCCCGTAGGCGACGATCACTGAGGCCCGCCGCGCCTCGTTCCGGTAGCCGGCCCTGCGGACGCATGGTTTGATCCCGCCGTTCAATCCCGAAGGCCACTTCCGAAAAGCGAACGCGCGACATCCGCGGGCGGACATTACGCCTGAGTCTCACGGAGACAGCGGAACTTACTGCTTCTTCGCGGCTCTGATCTTGGCCCAGCGCGCTTTGGCGGCCTTGCTGAGCACCGCCGCCTTGGCTGCCGCGCTCAGCGTGAACATCTTCTGTTTTGGCGGCTCGGAGGGCTTTGCCGGTCCCTTGATCCTGGCTCAGCGTGCTTGCTGAGCGGCGCAAATGTTTGCCCGGCCGGCCGCCCTCATCTTGCCCTTCCTCTTCTTGGGAGCAGCGGTAGGCGCTGGCGTTTCCGGAGCACCCAACAGACTGGCGAGTTCCTTTGGCAGTTTCTCAACCTGCTCCTTAAGCGCAACCGCGTGGCGCAGTGGTGAGGCGGCGAGACTGGTTATGCTCATGCCGACAGTCGAGGAACAAAGCGGGCGCGAATCACGTCGCAGGCTCGTTCGAAGGCCGCGCGGACACCCCCCACACTTCACCGGGAGCGACGGACTCTATTCCACCGTCACGCTCTTGGCCAGGTTCCGGGGCTTGTCCACGTCGCAGCCGCGCAGCACGGCGATGTGATAGGCGAGCAATTGCAGCGGCACGACGGTGAGGAGTGGGTTCAGGCAATCCAGTGTGCGCGGGACGTAGAGGACATCGTTTACTTTGCCCTCCAGATCCGTGTTGCCTTCCGTGGTGATGGCGATGATCGGACCTTTGCGGGCCTTTACTTCTTCGATGTTGCTCCGGGTCTTGTCATAGACCTGGTCCATCGGCGCCACAAACACGCTGGGTGTGTGCGGATCAATCAAGGCGATGGGGCCGTGCTTCATTTCCGCCGCGGGATAGCCCTCGGCGTGGATATAGGAAATCTCCTTGAGCTTGAGGGCGCCTTCGAGCGCGACGGGGAAATTATATTGCCGCCCGAGGAACAGGAAGTCGGACGCGTCCTGGTATTTCATGGCGATTTCCCGGATGCGGTCGTTCTGATCCAGCACTCGCTGGATTTGATCGGGGATGGCCTCCAGCGCACGGAGCAGGCGCGTGCCTTCCTGCGGCGCGAGCATGCGGATGCGGCCCATGAACAGCGCGAACAGCGTCAAGACGGTGACTTGCGACGTGAATGCTTTGGTGGACGCCACGCCGATTTCTGGCCCGGCGTGCAGATAGATGCCTCCGTCCGCCTCTCGGGCAATGGTGCTGCCCACGACGTTGCAGATGCCGAGCACTTTGTGCCCGCGGCGCTTCGTCTCGCGCAAACCGGCGAGCGTATCGAGCGTCTCGCCGGATTGGGTGATGACCAGGAGCAGCGTGTTCTTGTCGAACGGTGCGTTGCGATAGCGGAATTCGCTGGCGTATTCGACTTCGGCGGGCAGATGGGCGAGCTCTTCCATTAGGTATTCGCCGGCGAGGCCGGCGTGCCAACTCGTGCCGCATGCGGCGATCACCACACGGTCAATGGCGCGCAACTCCGCCGTGCTCATGTTCAGCCCACCAAACCGTGCCATCGCTCCTTCGTGGTCAATGCGGCCGCGCAAGGCATTGCGCACCGTCTGCGGCTGCTCGAAGATTTCCTTGAGCATGAAGTGGGCGAATGCGCCCTTCTCCGCCGCCTCGGGAGTGAAGTCGAGCTGGCTGACTTTGACCTTGGCCACGCCGCTGCCCAAGGTGCGCACTTCAAACCGATCTTTCGTGAGCGTCACGACCTCACCGTCGTTCAGGTAGATCACCTGGCGGGTGTGCGAAACGATGGCCGAAGCATCGCTGGCCAGCAGGTTCTCGCCGTCGCCCACCCCCACGATCAAGGGGGAGCCGCGCCGCGCTCCCACGACGACTCCGGGGTGATCCAGACAAATCACGGCAATGCCATACGTCCCCGCCACCTCGGGCAGCGCGTTCATCACCGCCTGCGCGAGCGGATGGACGTCGCCTTCGGACGTCTTGTCCAGTCGCGCGTAGTGGTCGCCGATGAGATGCGCCAGCACCTCGGTATCGGTGGAGGACTTGAAGGTGTGGCCCGCCTGGGCATAGCGCTGCTTGAGCCCTTCGAAGTTTTCAATCACACCGTTGTGGACGACCGCGATCCGCGCGTCTTGGTCCAGATGGGGGTGTGAATTGTCATCGGAAGGCGGCCCGTGCGTGGCCCAGCGGGTGTGGCTGATGCCGAGCGAGCCGCGGGCGGGATTACGCCCGGTCAACTCGGCCAGGCGCGCCACGCGGCCTACGCACTTGCGCACATGAAAAGCGCCGCCGTCCAGCGTGCAGAGCCCGGCCGAATCATAACCGCGATATTCCAAACGTTGCAGGCCCTCGATCAACAAGGGCGAGGCGTCCCGTTTGCCGACGTAACCAACGATGCCACACATAAGCTTTAAAATGCGAACCTCGAAACCTGAAACCAAGCTGTTCAACCCACGCTGTGCTGCAAGATCCAATCCGCCGCCGCCGCCAGATCGTTCACAACCACGGCCCGGCCCAGTTGCGCGCCGTGTTTGCGCTCGGTTTCCGCGCCGTAACCCGTGCGCACGAGAATAGCGGTTTTCACCCCGGCATTCCAGCCGCACTCCAGGTCAATGAGTTTGTCTCCGATCATGTAACTCTGAGCGAGGTCCAAGCCCAACTCGTCACGCGCATCCAAAAGGAACTGCGGCGAGGGCTTGCGCCCGCGGCTGGGCTGGTTGGGCGATTCCGGCGCGACATAGACTTTCTCAAACCGCACGTCATGCCGGCCACACTCCTCCGCCACGCGGGCATTGACGCGTTCCACGTCCTCCATCGTGAAGTAACCACGGCCCACGCCAGACTGGTTGGTCACTTGAATCAGTTGGAAGCCCGCGTCCCGCAAACGTCGCAAGGCCGCGCCCGCGCTGGGGAACAAGGCCACGTCCTCCGGGCAACGGAGGTAGTCGCGCTCTTCGATGAGCGTTCCGTCGCGGTCCAGGAAAACGGCGCGTTGCATGATGTTCGGCAATGATTGTGGGGAAGTCGGGCCGGATGAAAACACTTTTCTGACGTCGCTTTGCGGGCCCCCCAAACGGCCGGTCGCGGTCCGGTGGTGGTGCGGTGCGGAGTTGAATCTTCCGCACTTCGTGCCGCGAACTCCGTGACCCCTCGCCGGCCATAACGGCGCTCTCCGCAAGCGCCGTTGCGCCACCTGGAAAACGGCAAGGGCGGCCGAGGCCGCCCTTGCGCAGACTAAATCCATTGAGCCGCTCGTTCAGTACTTCAAGCGGAAGAACACTGGGCCGCCGGATATGGCGTTGGTGTAGGGACTCGTCGCCCCAACGATGGTTGTGTAGATGCCAGAAACCTCCGATGCGGTTTGCAGAGCAAACGCGGGGTTTGTCCAGCTCAGCACAAGATCGTTGCCGATCTTCTGAGCGGTCAGAGCTTCGCTCCCCGGCGCGGTGGCTTCCCAGACGTCGCCCCACTGCGTGCCAATCTTGAGATCGTCCACGGTCATCGTACCGATGCCGCTGTTTTGACGGAAACTCGTGTGCCAGATATCGATCGGCGTGTTCAGGTCGGTTGCGCTGGCTCCTCCGGCTATTTCAGACGCCGGGTTGACCCAGACGGTGCTTTCGCCCGTGCCGGTGTTGTAGCGGGTGATGACAAGATAAGTCACGTTGGTTTCGAGATCGCGCGGAACTGCGGCGTAAGTGAAACCGGCGTTGGCAATGGCAAGGCGGAAGTTGCCAGGAGCGGCGCTGCTGGTGCCGGCGAATAGGCGGGCGCGGTAATTGAACGTGGTGGTATCACGGTAATGGGCGAAATACTCACCAGTTCCGGGTAGCGCGGAGAAATTCACCTTGAAGCTTTTGTAAAGAATGACGCCGCTGTTCGTGGCGAAATAGAAATAGGGGTTGGGCATCCCCAGGCTGATATCTTCTGACCGGGCGTACGTCAGGGCGAGTTGACCGCCAATCACTTGGGCGTCGCCATTGGTGCCGCTGTGGTTGACCCAGCCACCATTCCCCACAAGCGAACCGTCCGCGTACTCAAAAGGTTCGGTGATCAGCAGACCCAGCTTGGGATATACTGTCACCACGAAACTCGACGGGACGCTGAACGTCCCGTCGCTGACCGTCAACGTGATGTTCGCCAAGCCGGCGGTGTCTGTCGCCGGCGTGATGGTAACCGAGCGGCTCGATCCGCTTCCGGTCACCACGATGTTCGCGTCCGGGATCAGACCAGGATTTGAAGACGATGGTGTCACCGTCAGACTGCCGGGGGTTTCTGCATCCGTCACCGTGATGGCCAGCGGACCGAGGACTGTGTTGGTGGCGGTCGTCTGATTTGCCACCGCAGAGATGGTTGGTTCGCCCACATAGATTTTGAAGCTGCTGCTCGACGACTCGTTGTTGCCATCGGTCACGGTGAGTTGAATCGTTGCAGTGCCCTGCTGGCCTGCGGCCGGGGTGACGGTGACCGTGCGGTTGGTCCCACTGCCGCCAAACCCAATACTCGCCGGATCGTTCGGGACCAGGGAGGGATTGTCTGAAACGCCTGCCAAAACCAGGCTCTCTGGAGCCGTTTCGACATCGTCCACCATAACGGAGACCGGTCCCGTACTTGAGTTGGCGGAAACGTGCTGGTCATCCACGCCGCTGATGGTGGGCGGGCCGCCCACGGTTTGCACGTCCGAGAATTGGGTGCCGACCAGCAAATCGTCCAGAGTCAACGTGCCCATGCCGCTGGCCTGACGCAACGCGAAGGCTGAAGAGCCATTGAAAGGATTGGAGGCCACGTCCACACCATCGGCGCGGTTGACCCCGCTTGATTCGGAAGTGGGATTGATCCAAATCGTGGAGTCCGTGCTGCCGCGAAGTCGCACGACGAGTTTGTAGTCTGTGTTCAAGGCTAGGTCGGTTGGAATGTATGTGATCGTGCCAGAGCTACCGTTACGAACGCCCACCCGGAACTGGCCTTCGCCCGCACCAGAGGTCGTCGAAAAGACCCGACAACGGAAACCGGTGCCCTCGTCTTTGAAATGGACAAAATACTCCGTCGCCGTGGGCAGTGATGAGAAGTTGAAAACGAAGCTGGCATAAACATCCTCAGTGGTGTTCGTCACCCCCAGGGAAATGTTCACGTCTTCCGCGCTACCCCCACTCACCCCGAATGAGGCGCGCTCACCGGTGACCTTCACCGGTTGCGCTCCGGCACCGCTATGAGCTCCCCAAACGCCACCCGAGACAGCGGTCAGGTCCCCATCACTGTAGGCGAACGGCTCGTTGACAAGAACATCAGCCCGCGCCATCGAGGCGGCGCCGGCGAGGGACAAAAGGGCAAGAAGGGTCTTTTTCATGGATCAATCAGGTTTTGATGTTTCAGTTGCTCTTGAAAACTCGGGATTCGGTCAGACTTCTCGGACGACTATGGGCGGCAGACACGGTTTTTCAAGGACATTGTATTCACAACGACGTTCCAACGCCCGTCCGTCTAATTCGGCGTGTCTGCCGACGGATACCAGTACATCTTGCGGTCAACTGCCCATTCAATCTCTCCATTACGGGGAAAGACGCCATTTGACTCCGTCGACGTGCGCAGGAATTCGTTGGTGCGGGCCACCCGGGCACTGCCGTCGGCCATGGCGAAATTGCCGCGCTTGTCGTGCCGGGCCACCGCGTATTGGCCGGTCACGTTGGACTGGGCCGGGCCGGTGTTGTTCGACGAGTTCGGGTCCACTTCGGCGATCAAGATGGTGTCCACGGGCTTGCGAATAGTCGTGAACTTGGTGTTACCGATGCCTTGCGAGGCGCGCGTACCGCGGTTGATGCACAGGCGACCGTTCATGCCGTACATGAAGAACGAACGGGCGATAGTGGGCGGGTTGGCGTAGGTCGTGTTGGGCAATGGGCAGGTCGGGCAGGAGAAGATGGTTTTGCTGCCCGGCAAGGGTGGAGCGGCGGGCGTGCGCAGGTAGAGGTCCATCAGCTTCGGCTGGCCCACGGTCGTTACCACGGAATTGTACCACGCCTCGCTGGCATTGCCGCTGTTGACATCCACGATGGGCAGGCTGGTGTTTCCCTCCTCCGGCACCACGTCGTTGTTTTCGTCGGCGTACATTTTGAAGCCGAGCGACCACTGTTTCATGTTATTGAGGCAGCTCATGGCCTGCGCCTTGCCCTTGGCCTTCGAGAGTGCCGGCAGGAGCATGCCGGCCAGGATGGCGATGATGGCAATGACCACCAGCAACTCAATGAGGGTGAACGCCCGCGAGTCAACGGGGCGCACGTGCGAACTGGGCGCAGCTTCAGACATACGATTCGACAAACGTGCCCCGCAACCACGCGGCACAGACAAAGTTCTCTGGAATGAACCTAGTTGAAACTACCGGTCCGTTTTGGCCAAAGCAAGCGGTTAGCCGGGAAGTTCCTCGCAACCTGTTCCCGGGTTATTCACAAGTTGTGACCCCACCGCTGGATGCAGGGATTCAATCCGGGATCCATCGAATCTCCGCGTTGTTCGTGCGTGCCCGCTGCATGGAGAAATCCCAGTAGGCCGACGCGCCAAACCGCGCGGCATGCCCGTCCAAGAACGTGAATTGCGCGCCGCGGCTGTGCAAGTTGGTGTGGACGTAGTTCCAGTAGCCGACCGCGGGCAGATTCTTCGAGTCGAACAGCCAGACGATTTGGACGGCACTCGGAACGGAGGACAACTTGCGGGGGCGGTTGTCTTCACCGGTTCCGTTGACGTGCTCGTTGAGGCAGTAGTGGAACAGGTTGTTCCCATTGCTGCGCCGCGGATTCGAGGGGCAAATCCACACCGAGCGCCCCGGGTTCGCGCCGGCATCTTTGCGCCAAGCCTGATCGTGGTAGCGAGGCAAACCCAAAACGGCCGGAAGCTGAATATACCAGCCCGTGTTGGTCGAGGAATCCGAAGGGTTAGGCGTGCCATCTGGAGGGAGAAAGTCACTGTTTTCGATGACGTAGAGGTGGGTGGCGGTTCCCCATTGTTTGAGATTGTTCAGACAAGCCGCGGCCGCGGCCTTCTCCTTCGCCTTGGATAGGGCTGGCAGCAGCAGCGCCGCGAGGATTGCGATGATCGCAATCACCACCAGGAGTTCGATCAGGGTAAAGGCCATCCGCTTGTGGTCGCACCGCCGCGACTGCGCGTTCACAAATGGCATATCTGCTTCTTTCCGTGTCCCACCGGCAGCCACGATTCTTCCGGCAACCGACTGAGGCTGGCACATGCTAGCCACGCCGTTCAGCCAAGGCAAGCTGCGGCAGGGAGAATCCCCACGCCGCGATCGACTAGTCTCGGGGCCGTGACCTGCAGACGGTTCGCCGCCGAGTATGAGTGCTGCGTCTGCAGCGTGGCATAGTTTTCCAGCCTTGTGGCGTGAGGGCGTACGCCTACCTTGGTCTTCAGCTTGTCCGGTTATGACGATTACATTTGAACACCGCGGGCCCGGCAGACTGGTTTGGATGTTCTTAACGGCCGTCGTCGGGATCACCTTGCCTCTGACGGGCGCGGATACGTTGTCGCTCGACGGCGAATGGCGATTTGCGCTCGATCGTCCGGACGCCGGTATTTCGGAACGCTGGTTTGGGCGTGACCTCCGCGGGACGATCCAATTGCCTGGTGTGCTTCAATCGCAAGGCTACGGCGACGAAGTCAGCACGGCCACGTCTTGGGTGCTCTCGCTTTACGACCGGAACTGGTTCTTGCGCGAGGACTATCGGGCTTACACCAACGCCGGCAACGTCAAGGTCCCGTTTATCTGCCAACCACCGCGGCACTACCTCGGGGCGGCTTGGTACCAGCGGGACATCGAGGTTCCGAACGATTGGGCGCACAGGCGGCTGGTGCTGTTCCTCGAACGCCCGCGTTGGGAGACGCGCGTCTGGCTGGACGACCGGCTTGTGGGCACGAACAACTCGCTTTGCGTGCCGCACGAGCATGACTTTGGGGTAGTTACCCCGGGCAAACACCGGCTCACGATCCGCGTGGACAACCGGATGTTGATGCCCTACCGGCCGGATGCCCACTCGGTTTCCGACTCACTGGGCAGCACGTGGAACGGGATCGTGGGCGCGATCGAATTGCGCAGCACGCCGTTGGTGTGGATCGAGGATGTGCGCGTGTTCCCGAAGGCAGAGAACAAGTCCGCGATTATCCGGGGCAGACTGGGCAATGTCAGTGGACGCCCTGTTACCAACGAAGTCGGGCTGTGTCTCCTGGACCGGTTCGATGCCCGCCCACGTTTTCCCACGACCAACCTTACCGTGGTGTGCCCGCCCGAGGGCATGTCGTTCGAGGCCGAGGTCACTTGCGGGAATGCGGTGGTGCTGTGGGACGAATTCACGCCGCATCTGTTTGAGTTGACCGTGACGCTGGGCGGTTGGCCAGAGCAGCAGCGGCGCACGGTGCTATTCGGTTTTCGCGAGTTCAAAGCCGTGGGGCAGGACTTTGTCATCAACGGTCGCCCGACGCATATGCGCGGCACGCATCACGGCGGCGACTTTCCTCTGACGGGCTATCCGCCTTGCGACGTCGAGTATTGGCGGCGGCTGTTCCAGGCGTGCAAAGAATGGGGGTTGAACCACGTGCGCTTCCACTCCTTCTGTCCGCCGGAAGCCGCGTTCACGGCTGCGGATGAAATCGGCATTTACCTCCAACCGGAGCCGGGCATGTGGAACGAAATCAGCCCGGGCACAGTGATGGAGCGGATGCTTTACGAGGAAACCGAGCGGATGCTCCGGGCCTACGGCAACCATCCATCGTTCTGTCTCCTCTCCGCGAGCAACGAGGCGAAGGGACGCTGGAAAGATGCGCTACCCAAGTGGGTGGAGCACTTCCGCTCAGAAGACACGCGTCGGCTTTACACCCCGGACACCGGTTGGTCGCTGATTGACGAACCGGGGACGGTCAAGGGGGCGGACTACCTCGCCGTGCATCGCATCGGGTTGAACATGCTGCGCGGGGAGCGGGCTTGGTTCGGACGGGACTACGCGCGCTCGCTGCGCGGCGTGAACGTGCCTGTGGTGTCTCACGAACTCGGGCAATGGTGCGCGTACCCCGATTTCGATGTGATCCGGAAATTCACCGGCTACGCCCGCCCTGCGAACTACGAGATCTTCCGCGACTCCGCGGCAGCGAACGGCGTGCTGGAATTCAACCAGGAATTCGCCCGCGCTTCGGGCCGATTCCAACTCGCCTGCTACAAGGAAGAGATCGAGGCCAACTTCCGCACGCCCGGGCTGGGCGGATTCCAATTGCTGGACCTGCACGATTACACGGGGCAGGGGACGGCGTTGGTCGGTGTGCTGGATCCGTTTTGGGAGACGAAGGGCTACGTGAAGGCGGACGATTGGCGGCGCTTCTGCGGGGCGACCGTGCCACTGGCGAGATTGACGAAGCGCGTGTTCACCACAGCCGAGACGCTTGAGGCGGCGTTGGAGGTGGCGCATTACGGGGAAGCGCCACTGACGACCGCGGTGGTGAGTTGGGAGGTCCTGAGCCCAGCGGGGAAGGCCGTGGCCAAGGGCGAATTTGCACCTGTTACGCTCGCGATCGGCAGGAGCGGACCCCTCGGCAAAGTCACCGTTGCATTGTCGGAACTTGCGGCACCCGCGGCGTATCGGTTGGCCGCAAAGGTGGGTCAACACGAGAACGACTGGAACTTCTGGCTCTATCCGGCGCAAGTTTCTCCTGACGCAGGCGAAGCGGTGCTCGTCACAAGTTCGTGGGACAAAGCCGAAAGGAAACTCGCCTCCGGCGGCAAAGTCTTGTTTCTCCCGCGCAACTCCGACCTCGACTGGTCCAGCCCGCCGCTCGACAACCTGCCGGTGTTCTGGAATCGCCTGATGAATCCGCAATGGGGGCGGATGCTCGGCCTGTGGTGCGACGCTCAGCATCCCGCACTCGCCGGCTTCCCAACCGATGCGAACTGCGACTGGCAGTGGACGCAACTCACCAAGGGCACGCGTGCGATCAACATCGGCGGGTTGCCTCGCGAGTTGAAGCCCATCGTCGCCGCCATTGACGACTGGAATCGCAACTGGAAACTCGCCCCGGTCTTCGAGTGCCGGGTCGGTGACGGCAAGTTGCTGGTCTGCTCGTTTGATCTCTCTCGCAACCTCGATGAGCGGCCGGTTGCCCGGCAGTTGCGCCGCTCGTTGCTTGATTACGCGGCGAGTGACCGATTCCAACCCAGAGTATCGGTTGCGCCCGGGCAGATGCGCGGGCTGTGGTTCGATTCGTTGGTCATGCGCAAGCTCGGCACGACGGCATCCGCGAATGGCGGCGCGGCGTTCGACGGCGATCCAAACACGTTCTGGAGCGTGGGTGGGCGCGGGCGCAATGCGGATGGACGTTCCCACCCGCACGAGTTTACGATCACCTTCACCAACGCTGTGCCAATGAACGGCGTCACGTTGCTGAACCGGCAGAACGATCGTGATCATGCTGGAGACATCCGCGGGTATAGGCTGGAGGCAAGCGACGATGGGCAGGCGTGGTGCGAAGTCGCCTCGGGCGATCTGGCGTCCACGTGGAGCCCACAGACTGTGAAGTTCTCGCAAATAGTGACCGCGAAACAACTCAAGCTCACGGCCCTCTCCGGCTTTGGCAATGACACCAGCGCGGCGTTGGCCGAGATCGCGGTCATGTACGCCGGACCGAGGCTGCCTGACAACGGTGCTGGGGAAGTCGAATACCAACGCGTTCGTAGCACTTCGAGTGATGTGGACGAAGGCGGCGGCAATCCGTCCCCAACACCGCGCCGATGAAGGGCGACGTCATGCGCATGAACTTGATGGCAGCTAGAAAGCCAACCGTGGTTGAGTGTCGCGCCAGCGTTTTGGAGTGGGGGGGGGGGCCGGCCCGGGCGGGGGGGGGGCGGGGGGGACGGCCGGCCAGG
>CAYJNU010000108.1:0-2389 GCA_964371005.1 uncultured Verrucomicrobiota bacterium
CGGCAGGGGTGGTGGTGCGGCTTTTCAGGTTGAGGGCTTTACCGAGGTCTTGAATGTCTATAACAACATCATCTGGGGAAACACGGCTGGTGGGGATGGGGCCGATGTCTGGCTCGGCGGCACCGGCTCGCGCAAGGAGTTCCTCTTTAACAATGCCCACGACCTGTCTGGCGTCTGGGACATCGCGCAGGACAACTTGGATCTCGATCCTCAGTTCTTCGATCCGGTGAACGGAGATTACCACCTGCGCAGCACGTCGCCCTGCGTCAATGCCGGCACGAACGGCGCGCCGGAGTTGCCCGCGACCGATCTGGACGGCGGGCCGCGCATCGCCAATGGCACGGTGGACCTGGGCTGCTACGAGTTCGGCAATTCCATCCCGCACCCGGCGGACGTGAACAGCGACTGGGTGATCAGCGATGCTGAATACACCGCCTACGCCGCCGCGTGGAAGAACGACCAGACGTGGAGTCCCGGCCCGAATCCCATCCCGGCGGATTACGTGACCCGCGCCGGCTATCTGAAGTCGCAGAGCGGCGGCGCGTATCACAACGACGGCAGCACGCGGCCCGTCTGCTGGAAACCCGGCGCGTCTTGAGCCACCGCGAAATACTCGAAATACACAAAAGGCATTTCGCGTGTTCAAGGTGCTCACATCCTTCCTGACCGGGCCTCCCGCGCCCGCAGCCAAGGTTTTCGAGTCCATCAGTTCCGTCTGGAATCGTCGCGGACCGGGTGGATTCTGGACTGCGGTGGCCATGTGGCGCTGCGCCGGATCGCGGGTTTCCCAGCCTGCGGATCGCGCGACTGCCAACGACCTAACGATCTGGGAATCGGCGATACGGGAGGTTCGGGAATCTGCGCTACGGATAGCGGCCGGCCTGAGACAACTTCTGCCGAGTCTCTTTGCGGTCCGGGTCGTCGAATTCCAGCAGCGCGGCGGTGGCGCGACCGATGGGCGTCAGCGGGATAATTCGCCCGCCCTCGGTGCGGAAGTGCAGGGACCACGCGTCGGTTCGCGGATTGAACAGCGGCAAGATCCGTTGGGTTTCCGGGTCCACCGAGGCGAGGTTTGGCCCTTTGAGGCGATTGCACTGGAAGCAGGCGAGGGCAAGGTTCGCCAGTTCGGTGGGGCCGCGGTGCTGGGTGGCGATGACGTGGTCCGGCTCGTGGGCGAAGAAGGCGCCGGCCTCGGGCATCCGGCAGTATTCGCAGCGGCCTCCGGCGCGTTCCCGAACCGCGGCTTTGAGGGCCAGGGGAATCCGCGCCTGGCTCATGCCACGCCCGAACGTTGCGCCATCACTTCCGCTTTGATGAGCGAGACGAACCGGTCCACCTCGCACATCTCGTCCAGTTCGGCCTCCTCGGCCGGGGTCAACGCGCCTGCCTGGTTGCGGCCCAGCAGTTCCTGCGCGCGCGCCGCCGCCTGTGCGGACGGGTGGAACGCGATGATTTCATCGCCCGAGGGCCGGCGGGCCAGAAAAGAAATCACTTCCCGGCGCAATGTGGAACCAGCCGACCAAGTGCGCCGCAATCCGCGTGCGATGATTTCAGCGAGGTGCTCGCGCTCCGGCTCCAATTGCGTGGCCAACTTGTCCGGGATTTCGATCGTCAACTGCATGGACGGGAGGCTAACCCAGAGCACCTGCCCGGTCAAACTCTGGCGTGTTTCGCGTGTTTCGTGGTTGGCCCTTTTCCTGGCGTTCGCTTCGTTCGCCCAGGCCCAGGTGTCCAATCCCTTCTTCACGCCGCCCTCCGGCACGCGGCTACCAGTTACGGTCACGATTTCCAACACCACACCCGGCTCGTCCATCTACTTCACCCTGGATGGCACGGTGCCGGAGATGTCGAGCGCCCCGCTCTACACCAACGCGCTGGTGTTCACGAACTACACCACGCTCCGCGCCCGGGCTTTCAAGACCGGCCTGACGCCGAGCGACACGGTGTCCGCACATTATCTCGACTGGCCTGAGCCGCCGGGCGTGTCGTACCAGCGCACGGTGAGGAACGATCTACCGGATGCACCGCTGGTCACAGTCACCGTTTCCGGCGCGTCGAATGTGGCGTGTTTCAGCATCGAGGAGCGGTTGCCGGTCTTGGTGCAGGTCACGGCCATCAGCGGCGAGGGCGTTTTTACCAACAACTCCGTGCGTTGGGGGCCGTTCACGAACACGCCGACCACGAACGTGAACTATCGAGTGACCGGCATGGCCGGCACGCATCAGGTGGACGGTTCGGCATCGGTGGATGGCGCTTGGGCCTTCAGCCCGCCGCCCTCGCAGGTGACGATCTCGTTTCCCGGCGGAAGTGGCGTGCCGTCGCCACCGCCGCAGGTGGCTACACCGATATTCACGCCGCCCAGCGGCAGCAGTGTGCCGGTGAATGTGAC
>CAYJNU010000108.1:2399-19359 GCA_964371005.1 uncultured Verrucomicrobiota bacterium
ACTATTTCCTGCGCGACTTCTCCCTGGATGGTGCAGGACATTGGATCGGTTGGGGTGGCTGGCAGTGAGAGTTTTGACGGCGGCGTGTTCACGGTGACTGCATCGGGAGATGATATTTGGAATACGGCCGACGCCTTCCGCTTTGTTTATATGCCCGTAACCGGCGACTGCACCATCGTTGCCCGCGTCGCCTCTGTGCAAGACATTGATTCCTGGTCCAAAGCCGGTGTCATGATCCGCGAAAGCTTGAACGCCAACTCTGCCAACGCCTTCGTCGCCGCGACGCCGGGCAACGGTGTGACCTGGCAATATCGGTCGAGCACTGGCGGCGGCTGCGACTTTGCCAACGCGACCAACTTGAGCGCGCCTTATTGGGTCAAGCTGGTGCGCAACGGGAATATATTCACGGGCTACCGTTCTCCGGACGGGGCGAACTGGACGCAAGCTGGATCAACGACGTTCACGATGGCGTCCACGGCGTATATTGGTTTGGCGGTCACCGCCCACAACAACTCGAGCTTGTGTATGGCAACGTTTGACAACGTGACAGGACCCAACTGGCCGCCGTTGGATGGTCCGGTGATTTATTACACGCTGGATGGCTCGCTGCCGACGACCGCCTCGACACTCTATACCGGCGCGGTGCATCTGGTGTCGGCGAGTGTGGTGCGGGCGCGGGCGTTCAAAGACGGCTGGACGTCCAGTGTGGCGAGCGTGGCGTCCTACGGCCCGCCGCTGCCCGCAGTCGCTCAAGTGCCGCGGATCGTAAGCACAAATCCGCCTTCCGCACCGGTGGTGAGTTTTACCACTACGCCGGGATCCTCCGTGAACGTGCAACTGGTACATCGCTACAGTTTCAACGTCGGCGACTCGGTCGGCGGTTCGGCTTGGGACGGCACGTTGCCGCAAGGTGGTACCTTTGGCAGCGGCCAACTGACCCTGGCTTCGGGCAGCCAGCAATATGTCCATCTGCCAGCGGGAATCCTCAGTAATTACACTGCCGTAACCGTTGATGCTTGGGCCAGCTTCGGAACCCTTCCAACCCACTGTTTCTTCTACGGTTTTGGGGATACGGATGGCACTTACGGGCTCAGCTACATCTTTTGTCAGCCCCGGGACGGACGCATTGCCATCACAACAACGAACTTGGTGGGAGATCCCTGGTCGGCCGAACAAAACAGTGTTCCAAGTCCCTCCGGCGACTGGAGTGGACTGGCGAACCTGCATGTGACGGCGGTCTATGATCCGCCAGCAGGCCATCTCGCTCTCTACACCAACGGTGTTCTCGTGGCGCAGAACAACGCCGTGACCGTGTCTCTCGCCTCGGTCAATGCCATTATCAATTACATCGGCCGGTCACTTTACAGTGCCGACTCCTACATGGATTTCAGCCTCGACGAATTCCGCTTCTACAAAGGCGCGTTGGACAGCAACCAGGTGGCGACCTTGCATATCCTCGGACCCGATGCCAGTCATACAGCCATTGCCAACACGCTCAACCCATCTGTCACGCCGATAACGAGCGCGGCTTGCTGGGCGGTGGAAGAATGGCTGCCCTTGGGCTTGGGCGCGTCGAACGTGACGGCGGGCGGCATTTTCAGCGCGGCCAACCGCGTCGTGCGGTGGGGGCCTTATTGCCAAACGAACCCATTGGTACTGAGTTATCAGGCGATCGGTCAACCGGGAACATACACGGTGCGTGCAACGTGGAGTGCGGATGGCGTCAGCGGCGGCGAATCGCGGGGGACAAGCGTCGTTGTGGCTTCCACCGACGGCGGAGGCAGCGTGCCCACTCCCCCCAGTCAGTTGCCGGTGCCGGTGTTATCGCCGGCGCTCGGATCGAACCTGCCGGTCACGGTGACGATTTCCTGCGCGGATCCGCTGGCGGAAATCCGCTACACGCTGGACGGTACGCTGCCAACGCCGAGTTCCGCGCTTTACACGGGCGCGCTTGAGTTCACGGCGCCGGCGTCGCTGCGGGCGCGGGCGTTCCGGGCCGGTTATTTGCCCAGCGTGGCGACCGTGGGTGAATACGTCGCGCCGCTTACAACGGATTCGCTGGCGCTGGTGCGGAGCGTTTCCGGAAACGGGAGTTACCTGCCGGCGATCAGCATCGCGGCCACGCCGCAAGGGAGCCTGCGCTGCTATGCGGTGACAGAAACTCTTGCTGCCGGGCTGACGCCGTACGAGGCCGGACAGGACGCGGTTTGGAACGAGACGAACCGCACGCTCCGTTGGGGGCCGTACACTGACGCCACGCCGCGTGTGCTGACCTACAAGGTGAGCGGACCCTCGGCAACCTACACACTCGCCGGACAAGGGAGTTTCGACGGCCTGCCAGCGACGGTGACGGGCGAAACCACGGTCACGGTGGATTTGACAACGATGCCGGTCGTGGCGACCCCGGTCTTGACTCCGACGCCGAACGGCATTTTCCCAGCGGACGTGACGATCTCCTGCGCGACAGACGGTGCGGTCATTCATTTCACCACTGACGGCAGTGAGCCGGACGAGAACGCGCCCGTGTATGCCGGGCCGATTCATCTCAACACGACCACGCTGGTGCGGGCACAGGCGTTCCGGGCGTGGAGTGTGCCCAGCGCGTCGATGCAGGTGCTTTACGGTGATGAGCAGCCGGCGGCGGGGACGGGCATCGGGCGTACGATCGTCGGCAGTGGCACGCCCTCGCCGCTGGTGCAGATCGCGGTGCAGCCGGGCATGGCCTTGAAGTGCTACGCGGTCAGCGAGGTGTTGCCGGTTGGGCTGACACCAGGCGAGATCACGGGTAACGGAGTGTTTAGCGCCACAACACGGACCATTCGCTGGGGTCCATTCCTCGACGCGCAGGCGCGAACCTTTGCCTACCGGTTGAGCGGAACAGATGGCATCTACACGCTGGACGGCGAGGGGAGCTTTGACGGCTTCGGAACCCAGACTCCGGGGGACAGGATCGTTGTGGTGGACAACCATCCGTATCTGGCGCACGGCGTGTCAGGCAACTGGTCGTTCGCGGCGAGCGTGCTGGTGACTTCCACGCCGCCCGCGGGTGCGTTCTGCTACACCGTGGAGGAATTCCTGGCGCCGGGTCTCGCGCCACAGAACATCAGCGAAGGCGGCTTGTGGAACACGAACACGCTCACCATCAAATGGGGGCCGTTTCTCGACGGTGCGGCGCGGATGTTCCGCTACGATCCCGTCGGGCCGTTTACCAGCTACCTTGCCAGTGGGCGCATGAGCGTGGACGGCGTAAGCCACGTTTGGAGCGGCGATCTGACAGTGGGAGCGGGCCTGCCCGCGCCGCAAAACGTCACCGCCATTCCCGGCAACCGTGCCATTTACGTGGGCTGGCAGGGAACGGACCAAGAGGCGGGCTTCCGGCTCCACTACTGGACGCAGACGGATCATTCCGACGAATTGGCGGTGAACCTGCCGCGCAGCGCGGGTTTCCACGCATTGAGCGGTTTGCAGAACGGCACGAATTACTTCCTGGCCGTCACAGCGGTTGACGCGAATGGCGTGGAGTCGGTTCGTTCGGCGACAGTCTCCGCAACGCCAAACGCCGCCGCCGGAGCGTTTGGCGAAATCGCCTTCCATACGAACTACTTCGCGACGGTGACGAATCTGGCGGTGGTAGCGGTGTGGGATGTCGACTTGAACACCAACTCCACCTCGCAGGAAATCGTGGCCGTCCAAGTGACCAGCGATTCAGACACGAATGGGTTGTGGCTCATGCTGCGCGAAACTGGCCCCGACACGGGCGTCTTCACTTCGGACGCGAACGGCACGAACCTGAGTTTCACCTTCGACGCGGGTGATCCGGTCTGGAAGCGGCTGCTGGTGAAGGAAGGCGATGGCATCCGAGCCGTTTATGCCGACGCATTGCCGGCGGGGCAGCGAGTCGCCGTTGCGCAGTTCCTGCACTTCGACAGCAACGGCAACGGCGTCCCGGATTGGTGGGAACGCGAGCATTTCGGGAGCGTGGGCGTCATCACAGCCATCTCCGATGCGGATGGCGACGGGATGCGCGATATGGACGAAT
Organism: uncultured Verrucomicrobiota bacterium; assembly: GCA_964371005.1. Lineage (GTDB taxonomy): Bacteria > Verrucomicrobiota > Verrucomicrobiia > Limisphaerales > MWDV01 > MWDV01. The sequence continues at coordinate 6,439 of CAYJNU010000108.1, forward strand.
TCGTTGCGGGCACAGATCCCCGCGACCCGGGGAGCGTGCTCAAGGTCGTTGGGCTCGAACCGCCGTCGTCCGGCAACGTGGCCATCCACTGGAGCAGCGTGGCGGGGAAAACGTATGCGGTTGAGAAGTCAAGCGGCTTGGACAGCGGTTTCTACGAGTTGATCACCACCTTGCCCGCGACGCCACCCGAGAACAGCTACGCGGACGTGGTTTCACCCGATTCCGGCCCGGTGTTCTATCGGATCAGGGTTCTGGTTCCGTAGTCGCCACATCGGCCCCGGTCGAGCCGAGTGCTGTGACTGGCTTTGCCGGCTGCTCAAGCCGCAAGGCCAGACCCTGCCAGGGACGACTTCTCCACGCACTCCTTGGCCTCCCTAGCCCTCGTGCGCGAGGTTGTTCACCGGCTATTGCGGCAAAACGGAGTTCGCTTTTGCCGCCGCGTTCGGTAAGCTCCGCGCCGAGTAAGACGATGAAAATCACGCTGAACTGGCTCAAGCAATACGTGGATTTCGACTGGTCGCCCGAACAACTGGCCGAGCGGCTCACCATGCTCGGACTTGAAGTCGAGGGCGTTCACAAGATCGCCGGCGACTTCGAGGGCATCGTCGTGGCGCAGATACTCACGCGCGACAAGGTTGCGGCTGCTGACAAGCTTTCCGTTTGCAGAGTCAACGATGGCCGGGGCGAGCGCACCATCATCTGCGGCGCGCAAAACCACAAGCCGGGCGACAAAGTCCCGCTCATCTTTCCGAATTTCGCGCTGCCTCTGAAGCCCGGCGAGAAGGAGCCATTCGTCATCAAGGAGCGGAAGGTTTTCGGCGTCGTGAGCCAGGGGATGATGTGTTCGCCCAAGGAACTCGGGCTGGCGGGCGACGCCGAGGGGCTGTTGATCCTGCGCGAAGACGCCCAGATCGGTCAGCCGTTCGCCGAATACCTCGGCCGCACCGGCGGCGACGTGGTCTATGACCTCGAAGTCACGCCCAACCGACCGGACTTGAACAGCGTCATCGGCATCGCGCGCGAAGTGGCAGCGCTGACCGGCAATCCGTTGAAGATGCCGAGTGTCGAGTGTCCGGTGTCGGGGGAGAAGGCTGAGAACCTGGTTGCTGTGCGGATTAACGATCCCGACCTGTGTCCGCGGTACACCGCGCGTGTCGTGAAGGGCGTGAAGATCGGCCCGAGCCCGGATTGGCTAAGCAGCACGCTCGAGAAAGTGGGCATCCGAAGCATCAGCAACGTGGTTGACGTGACGAACTACGTGATGATGGAATGCGGCCAACCGCTGCACGCTTTCGACTATCACCTGATCGCCAAAGGCCAGGACGGCAAACCGACCATCGTCGTCCGCCGCGCGCAGGATGGCGAACTCTTCGTCACGCTCGACGATCAGAAGCGCACGCTGACCAAGGACATGCTACTGATTGCCGACGAGCAGAAGGGCATCGCCCTGGCCGGAGTGATGGGCGGGCTCAATACCGAGATCAAAGATGACACGGTGGATGTGCTCATCGAAAGCGCCTATTTCAATGCCACGAACACCCGCCGCACGAGCAAGGCGGTGGGCCTGCGCACTGATGCCAGCTACCGCTTCGAACGCGGCGCGGATATTGACATCAACGACTGGGCCAGCCGGCGTGCGGCGCAGTTGATTCTGGAAACCGCCGGCGGGCAACTCGCTGAGGGCATCGTGGACGCCTATCCGAAGGCGGCGGTGCGGAAACAGATCACGTTGCGTTTCGACAAGACGGACGCGCTGTTGGGAATCAGGGTCGCGCATGCAGACCAAGTCAGGTTCCTTGTGGCACTCGGCCTTGAAGTCGTCGCCCAAACGGCGGACGCCGCTACTCTCCGCATCCCCACCTGGCGCGTGGACCTCAAGCGGGAGACGGACTTGATCGAGGAAATCGAGCGGCTGTACGGCTTGGAGAAGGTGCCCGCCACACCACCGCGCGGCGCCATTGGCTCGAACCCGTTCGACGCCACCCACGACCAAATTGCCGACGTGCGACGCATGCTCGCCGGCATGGGGTTGAACGAGGCCCAGGGCCAGACCCTCATCTCCGATGCCGCCGCCAGGCTCGTCGTGCCGGACGAAACCCTGGTCCTGCTCGCCAACCCGCTGAGCAGCGACATGAACGCACTCCGTCCGAGCCTGCTGCCCGGACTGATTGACTCACTCCGCCACAACGTCACTCACAAGAATTACGACGCGGCGTTGTTCGAAGTCGGGCGCATTTTCCAGCGCGCGGCCAGCGTCTCGCCGGCGGATCAGAAGAAGAAACAGTCCGGTCACCAGGATGCTGATAACACGTTGAAGGAGGAACGTCACGTGGCCATCGCCCTCACCGGCCAGCGTTTGCCCACGTTCTGGAGCGGGAGCGACCGTGACGCGAAGTTCGACCTCAGCGACCTCAAGGGTTTCGTCGAGGAATTGCTGGAGCAGTTCGGAGTGCGGGGAATGAGCTACAGCAAGCGCGCTGAAAGCACGGCGCTGTTCCTTGAATCCGCCACGATCCAGCTCGGCAAACAACAACTCGGCGAGCTGGGCCTGCTGCTCCCAACGTTGGCCAAGAAGCACGACCTCCGCGATGCGGTGCCGCTGGTGGAATTGAATCTGGACCTGCTCATCGCCCGCCGTGCGTCCGGCAAGTCCTTCAAACCTCTACCCGCTTACCCCGCCATCCGCCGTGACGTGGCGATGTTGGTTCCCGAGGAAACGACTCACGAAGCCGTGCTCCAAGTCGTCAAGCAAGCCAAGCCGGCGAACCTTGAAGCGGTGGAGTTGTTTGACGTTTTCCGCGGCAAGAACGTGCTCGCGGGCCAGAAGAGCATGGCCTATGCGTTCACATACCGTTCGGCGGAGAAGACGCTGACCGATGCAGAGGTCAATTCGGCGCACGAGAAGCTCGTGGCTGACTTGAAGCCGAAATTGCAGGCCACGATCCGCGAGTCGTGAGCATCGGAATATGAATTTGACACCCGGGCTTCCGGCTTTTAGCCTGCAACGCGCTTAGATTTTATGGCAGAAAACATTCCGAATCTCCCGGGTGGCGCCGTGCCGCCGAAAAAGGAAACCGGCAAGGTCCAGCCGAAGAAAGAAACCGTCCGCATCAATTTGCCCCCGAAGCCCACGGCGGCCCCGACCATCAAGCTGCCAACGCTGCCTCCGGGCGGTCCGTCAGGCGCTCCGGCTCCCTCAGCAGCCGCCCCCGTCGCCGCCCCAGCGGCGGCGCGCATCGGCGTGGCGGCGCCGGCTTCTCATCGTCCTGCCGCCGCTGCTGCTCCGGCTGCGCCCATGCGCTCGGCCCCCGCGGCGCCAGTGGTCGCCACGGTCAGTTTCGTTGACAAGGCGCTCGCGGTCGGAGCCATGGTGGCTGCCTTGGCGGCCGTGATTGCTGCGTCCTATCTCGCGTTCCTGTTGCCGATTGAATAACCCTCCCGCGGGCCGAACGCCCGACGGTGGTAACCCGGCTTTTGATTTATGGCCTCGCCCAATATTGTCACTTTGACCGAGCAGAACTTCGCCCAGGAGGTTCTGCAGTCGGCTGCCCCCATTCTCGTGGATTTCTGGGCCGAGTGGTGCGGTCCGTGCAAGATGATCGCGCCAGTGCTGGACGAACTGGCTGACGAATTCGCCGGGCGGGCCCGCGTCGGCAAGGTCAACATTGACGATCACCAGTCGCTGGCCGCGCAGTACAACGTGCGCGCCATCCCCACGTTGCTGCTCTTCAAGCAGGGCGAAGTGGTGGAGCAACTGGTTGGCGCGAAAAGTAAGCGCGACCTGAAAGCCAGCCTCGAAAAGGCCGTCGCGTAGGCGCGGCCCCAGGGCGGCATGCCCTACCTTGTCACCCCCGGCCAGTTCGCCCGTCGCGCGGAACTGTACCACCAACTAGCCGCCCTGACCGGCGCGGGCGTGGGCCTGATTCAGGCCCTCGAGCAACTGGAACGCCACCCTCCGAGCCGAAGTTTCCGCGCCCCGTTGCGCCGCGTCGCACAGCAACTCCACGCGGGTTCGACCCTCGCCGAGGCAATCGTGGCGGGCGACTGGATGACGGACTTCGAACAGGCGCTGCTGGATGCCGGCGAACGAAGCGGCCGGCTGGAACAGTGCTTCAAGCTGCTCGCGGATTATCACGATGATCGGGCCGGGCTTGGACGCCGTTTGCTCTCGGGCTTGGCGTATCCGGTGCTCGTCCTGCATTTCGCGATCTTCATCCTGCCGTTCGCGCAATTCTTCACGACCGGCGACTGGCAAACCTATTTGGCCAAGACCTTCGGTGTGTTGCTGCCGCTCTACGCTTTGGTAGCGCTCGGTCTGTTCGCGGCTCAAGGGCGGCGCGGCGGAGCGTGGCGAGCGTTTCTGGAGCAGATGCTCCGGTTCGCGCCCGTGCTGGGCTCGGGCCGGCGGGACCTGGCGTTGGCGCGATTGGCGGCGGCGTTGGAGGCGCTGATCAGTGCCGGGGTGACGGTGGTCGAAGCGTGGCAACTGGCGGCGCGGGCGAGCGGTTCACCGGCTTTGGGACAGACCGTGGCACGCTGGAAACAGCCATTAGCTGCCGGCCAGACGCCGGCTGAACTCGTGACGGAAAGCGGCAGTTTCCCGGATTTGTTCGCCAACCAATACGCTACCGGCGAGAAGAGCGGAAAACTCGATGACAGCCTGCGCCGGCTGCATCGGTACTATCAGGAGGAGGGCTCACGGAAGCTGGAAGCGGTGGCACAATGGACGCCGCGGTTCTTCTACCTGATTGTGGCGGGGTTGATCGCTTGGAAGGTCATCAGTTTCTGGATGGGCTACTTCGAGCAGATTCAGAAGGCGGGCGGTTTCTGAGGCGGGGATTACGGGATGACCCTCCACGCGGGGGCAAACTGGAAGGCCCAGATGAACAGGAGCGCCCGAGCTTTGCCCGCGGAGCTCTGTTCACCCCTCAGATGTTCTCGCCCAAGGAGTCCGACTCCATTTCTTCCGGCGCCTTTTCCTGGGCGGCTTCGGTGCGGGCGTAATAGACGCCGAGATTGTGTTGGGCGGTCTTGTCGCCCTGGCGCGCGGCGCGGATGAACCAGCGTACTGCTTCGTCGGTGTTCTGGCGCACGCCGCGCCCCGTCTCGTAACACAGACCGAGATTGCACTGGGCGGGGGCGCATTCCTGTTCTGCGGCGAAGCGATACCACTTCACGGCTTCCGCGAAATTCTGCGGGACGACCTGGCCCTGTTCGTAAAAGACGCCGAGGTTGAACTGGGCCTGGGGTTCGCCGCGGTCGGCGGCCGCGTGATACCACTTCACGGCTTCGGCGTAATTCTGTGCCACGCCCATGCCGGTCTCGTAGCAGACGCCGAGGTTGAACTGGGCGGCAGGGTCTCCCTGTTCGGCCGCCTCACGAAACCACTTCGCGGCCTCACTGAATTCCTGGGGTACGCCCTGGCCGATCTGATAGCAGAAACCGAGGTAACACTGAGCCGTGGCATCGCCCTGCTCGGCGGCCTTGCGAAACCACTTCACGGCTTCCTGATGATCTTGCGCGATGCCCTGCCCGGTCTGAATGCAGATGGCAAAATAGCACTGCGCAGCCGGCTCGCCCGCTTCGGCGGCCGTGCGCATCTCGTCGAACGAATTCCAAGTCTTGGTGTTCTTGATCATCCAGTACTCGCCCGGCAATCTTCACAACGCGCCTCGCGCCGCGGTTCTTCGCCCGGGCAACCGCGGCTACAATAGAACCCAGGCCCTCGTTTTCAAGCTACATTCGCCCCCCGCGAGCAGGGATCTTCCCCTCCGGGTCGCGGAGCGCCCATGGAATCCGGGAGGCATTTCCTCAAACGACGCTCAATTCGCACGATGTCTGGCAAGCTATGGAGCACTCGTCCTACCACAACTTGCCGCCGTTCGCCGGCTGCGCGACCTGCCAAACCGTGCGCGCGGATCCGAAGGTAACGACCGGACTGGCAGGACGAACTGCCGATGCCGACCTTTGGATTGCTCACGCCTGCAAATGCGAGTCACCTTCGATCTGCTAATGATCTGCTTAAGAGGAATATTGCGCATTTGAACAAATCCTGCGATTCTGCCGTCTATCTAGCCAATGGACTCGCGGGCTGGGAAACGTGGTGCCCGCCGGTCTGGCGAGAGTTTTGAAACCAGCGGTACAGTCCGCGCAGATTTTGGGGTTATTGGAATAGCCGCGACCGCGCAGATTGAAGCCGCATTTCGTGAGAGACAAATGAAGCGAACTATTCTGTTGGGTGCGTTGACAATCGCCGCAGTGGCCACCGTTTCGGCGGCGGATGTGAAGGGAAACTGGGACAAGCACTGCGCGAAATGCCATGCCGCCGACGGCACGGGCAAGACCAAGATGGGCGAGAAACTGGGCGCCAAGGATTACACCAGCGCCGATGTGCAGGCCAAATTCAAAGACGAGGCGTTGGTGAAAGCCATCAAGGAAGGCGTCAAAGAGGGCGACAAGACCAAGATGAAGGGCTTCGGCGATACTTTGAGCGACGAGGAGATCAAGGCGCTCGTGAAGCACGTGCGCTCGTTCAAGAAGTAAGAACTGCGCCGCCAGAACAAAAGCAAGATCGCCCCCCGCAGCCGGTCTGGCTGGCGGGGGGCTTCGTCTTCTGCCGTCAGCACGGCACTGTCCGACAAGCGCGAGCCAATCCCGGCAAAGCGAATCACCCTGCCGGAACGCCGATCCATCGCGGAGACAGACCAGCACGCGCCAAACCACACCGGTTTGCGGTGTCCGAACGAGTGCGGAAACTCGTGGTCCGCGGCCCGCGCCAACCGGGCCCGATTACCCTCCGGACCGAGATGGAAATGAACTGGTTCCATTGGATCAGGCGCAAACGTTGCTCGCCAAAAGACAGCCATCAAATTGCAATTTCCGCAGAGTCAGCCGGAGTGGTTGGCCCGTACATTGGTTGCCGACGGAACTGAGATTGCTGCGCCCTGGCGGCGCTGCCCCGAGTAAGGCGGCGCGGCGGGCGTCCGGGAAAAGCCTATGATTGCGACACTGGCCGGCAGGAAGCGAAAGAAGGTGGATCTGGTGCTCGAACACGCCAGCGGGGACAAGCGTTTCAAAATCCTCGAAGTCCACATGAAGAAGCATCAGCACCGGCATGATGCGCTCATCGAGGTGCTGCACAAGGCGCAGGAGTTGTTTGGCTACCTGGAAGACGACCTGCTGTTGTTCATTTCCGCCAAGCTCGCGCTGCCGCCCAGCCGCGTGTATGGCGTCGCCACTTTCTACCATTACTTCACCCTCAAGCCCAAAGGCGCCCACACTTGCGTGGTCTGCATGGGCACGGCCTGCTACGTGAAAGGCGCGGACAAGGTCATCGCCGCGATTCAGGATGCCGTCAAGATCAAGCCGGGCGAAACCACGGCCGACAACAAGCTCTCCCTGCTGACCGCGCGTTGCATCGGTGCCTGCGGCATTGCGCCGGCGGTGGTGTACGACGGCACGGTCACGCCGCGCCAGACCGCGGATGCCGCCGTGGCACACGTCAAGAAATGGATGTAACATGGACCGCAACGATCTGCTCGAAATCAAAGAGAAGGAGTTGGGCTCGCGCAAGAAGTTCACGTTGCGCTGTTGTATGGCGGCCGGCTGCGTCTCCTCGAATGCCGAAGCTGTCAAGGTTCAGCTGGAGAAGACCGTCGCCGACCTCGGCCTCGCCAACGAGGTCGAAGTACGCGGAGTTGGCTGCATGAAGCTCTGTTGCCAGGGACCGCTCGTGCAGGTGGATCCCAAGGGCGAACTTTACGAGAAGGTTGCTCCGGAAACGGCCGCCTCGATTGTCGGCACACTCAAGGGTGGGCAAACGGAGGTGACCAAAGTTGATCTGCACCATCCGTTCTTCGAGAAGCAAATGTCCATCGTGCTGGCCAACAGCGGGGAGGTGGATCCCGAACGCATCGAGTCCTACATCGCGGCGGATGGTTATGTGGCGCTGCACGATGCGCTGATCGAGATGGAGCCCAAGGAAGTCATTGACGCCATCGTGGCCAGCGGTTTGCGGGGACGCGGCGGTGCGGGTTTCCCCACCGGCCTCAAGTGGGGCACCGTTGCCAAATCACCGGGCGCAAAGAAATACGTGATCTGCAACGCCGATGAAGGCGACCCGGGCGCGTTCATGGATCGGAGCGTGTTGGAGAGCGATCCGCACAGCGTGTTGGAGGGCATGGCCATTGCGGCGTACGCCGTCGGTGCGGATCAAGGTTTTATCTACGTGCGCGCGGAGTATCCGCTCGCCATCGCGCGGCTGCAAACGGCCATCAAACAGGCGAAACAGATGGGGGTTCTGGGGAGCGGGATTTTCGGGTCGCCCTTGAGCTTCACCGTGGACATCCGGATTGGCGCCGGGGCATTTGTGTGCGGTGAGGAGACCGCCTTGATGATGTCGGTGGAAGGACGCCGCGGCACACCGCGCCCGCGCCCACCCTTCCCGGCGGAGAGCGGTCTGTGGGATTGCCCGACGCTGATCAACAACGTGGAAACCTATGCCAACGTTGCCGCCATCATCCGCAACGGCGCGGAGTGGTTCGCGGGCATCGGCACCGAGAAGAGCAAAGGCACAAAAGTATTCGCGCTCGCCGGCAAGATCACCAACACCGGCCTCATCGAAGTACCGATGGGGACGCCGCTCCGAACCATCGTCGAGGAAATGGGTGGCGGAGCGCCGGACGGCGGCACAATCAAGGCGGTGCAAACCGGCGGCCCCTCCGGCGGCTGCATCCCGGCTGAGTCGCTTGACACACCGGTGGATTATGAATCGCTCGGCAAGTTGGGCTCGATCATGGGTTCCGGCGGCATGATCGTGATGGATCAGACCACGAACATGGTCGAGATCGCCCGGTTCTTCATGGAGTTCTGCATGGACGAGTCGTGTGGCAAGTGTGTTCCCTGCCGCGCCGGCACGGCGCAGATGCACGCACTGCTCACCAAAATTGTCGAGAAGCGGGCCACCGCGCGCGACCTGCAGCAGCTCGAGGAACTCTGTGAAATGGTGAAGAACACCAGCCTTTGCGGCCTCGGCCAGACCGCGCCGAACCCGACCCTCAGCACGTTGCGCTTCTTCCGCACGGAATACGAGTCGTTGCTCCAACCCGATCCCGCCAACGGCGCGCGCCAGGCTGCTCAACCCGCGCAAACCTGACCTGATTTCTATGGCTGCAAAGACATTGACGATTGACGGCAAGGAACTCAGCGCCGAGGAAGGCGCCACCATCTTGCAGGCCGCCGACGAGAACGGGATCAAGATTCCGACCCTCTGCCATCTGGATGGCATTTACGACGTCGGCGCGTGCCGCCTCTGCCTTGTGGAACTGACCGGCTCGCCGAAGCTATTGCCCGCCTGTACTACGAAGGTTGCGGAAGGCATGGACGTGAAGACGGATACCGAACGTCTGCGGAAGTATCGCCGCATGACGCTGGAGTTGCTCTTCGCCGAGCGCAATCACGTCTGTGCGGTCTGCGTGGCCAACGGTCATTGCGAACTGCAGACCCTCGCTTACAGCCAGGGCATGGACCACGTCCGCTACGAATATCGGTCTCCGCGCTGGGGATTGGACAACACGCATCCCCTGTTCGGGATGGATCACAACCGCTGCATTCTTTGCACGCGGTGCGTGCGCGCCTGCTGGCACATCGAGGGTGCGGGCACGAAGAACGTTTCCGGCCGCGGCGCCGGCTCGCACATCATCACCGACCTCAACCAGTCGTGGGGCTCGGCGGACAGTTGCACCCGCTGCGGCAAGTGCGTCATGTCCTGCCCCACCGGCGCGCTGTTCTACAAGGGAGCGACCGTGTCCGAAATGGAGCGCGACCGCAGCAAGCTCGAATTCATCGTCACCGCACGGGAGAAAAAGCAATGGATCGCCTAAGAGTTGCCACAGTCTGGTTCGGCGGTTGTTCCGGCTGCCACATGTCGTTTCTCGACCTCGACGAGTTCCTCATTGAACTGGCCGGGCAGATCGAGCTGGTTTACAGCCCCGTGGTGGATGTGAAGGAGTATCCTGACAATGTGGACGTTTGCCTCATCGAAGGCGCCATCTGCAACGAGGACAACCTGGAACTTCTCCACCGGATCCGCGCCCGCACCAAAGTGCTCGTCTCTTTTGGCGATTGTGCCGTGACGGCCAACGTGCCGGCGATCCGCAACCAGTTGGGCTTGGGCAACGCGGAAAGCGTGCTGCAACGGGCCTACATCGAAAATGCGCAGCACAACCCGGTGTTGCCGAAGGCGGATGGCATTGTGCCGCCGCTGCTGGAGCGCGTGCTGCCGGTGCATGAAGTCGTTCAGGTGGATTACTTCCTCCCCGGCTGCCCGCCGGCCGCCGCCCATATCAGGGCCTTCCTGACCCAGGTGCTCGAGGGCGAGACCCCGCGGCTGACAGGTCTGCAAATCAAATTTGGCTGATCGAGTTTTATGGCAAAGCGCATCGTGATTGATCCCGTGACCCGCATCGAGGGGCACGCCAAGATCAGTATCTTCCTCGACGACGAGGGCTACGTCTCGGACGCCGAGTTTCATGTCGTGGAGTTCCGCGGTTTTGAAAAATTCTGCGAAGGCCGGCCCTATTCTGAAATGCCCGGCATCACGCCGCGCATCTGCGGCATCTGCCCCGTGAGCCATTTGTTGGCCTCTGCGAAAGCCGGCGACGCCATCATGTCCGTCAGCATTCCGCCCGCTGCCGACAAGCTCCGCCGCCTGATGAACCTCGGCCAGTTCATCCAGAGCCACGCCTTGAGCTTCTTCCACTTGAGCGCGCCGGATTTTCTCCTCGGTTGGGATACCCCGCAACCGCAGCGGAACGTCTTCGGCCTCATCAGCGCGAATCAGGACCTCGCCCGCGCCGGCATCCGCTTGCGGCAGTTTGGCCAAGAGATCATCGAGCTACTCGGCGGTAAAAAAATTCACCCGGCGTGGGCTGTGCCCGGCGGCGTTCGCAGTCCCATGGAGCCGGAAGACCGGGAGCGCATTCTCAAGTGGCTGCCCGAGGCCTACGCCACCACGCAGATCGCCTTCGATCTTTTCAAGAAGACCCTGAAGAGCCACAGCCGCGAAGTCCAGGTCTTCGGCAATTTCCCGTCCCTCTTCATGGGCCTCGTCGAACCGGACGGCACTTGGGAGCACCACGGCGGCAAGCTGCGGTTCACCGACAGCAGCGGCAGCATCATCGCCGACCAACTCGAGCCGCAGAAGTACTACGAGTTCATCGGCGAGGCGGTGCAGAACACCTCTTACCTCAAGTCGCCTTACTACCTGCCGATGGGTTTGCCGGACGGCATGTATCGTGTGGGTCCGCTGGCGCGTTTGAACGTCGCCGAGCAAATGGGCACGCCCAAGGCAGACGCCGAGTTGAAGCTCTTTAAGAAGCTCGGGCGCGGCGCGGTCACTTCCTCGTTTCTCTACCACTACGCGCGGCTCATCGAGATTCTCACATCGTTGGAGCGCGTCGAACGTTACATGGAGGACTCCGACCTGTTCAGCGAAGAACTCCGCGCCGATGCCGGCATCAACAGCCTCCGTGGCGTGGGCGCCAGCGAGGCCCCGCGGGGCACGCTCTTCCACGATTACACCGTGGACCGCGATGGCCTGCTCCGGAAGGTCAACCTCATCGTGGCCACCGGCCAGAACAACTTGGCGATGAACCAGACGGTGGCCCAGATCGCGCGGCATTACATCCGCCAGCAGCACGACACCATCCCCGAGCCGCTGCTCAACCGGATCGAGCATGGCATCCGTTGTTACGATCCATGTCTGAGCTGCTCGACTCACGCGGTGGGTCAGATGCCCATGCACGTGCGGTTGATCGCGCCCGACGGTGTCGTACTGGACGAGGCAACGCGCGGCTGATTCCACGAGGACACGAAAGACAAGGCCGTGGTGCGTGCGTTCTTCCTCTCCTCTTTAAACGGGGAAGGATCGAGTCGTGGAGCTCGACCCGACTTGGCTTCGGAGTTGCAATCGTGCAGATGGTTGCGATCTGGTGCGCCCTCGCGCGGGCGAGTCTGACATGGTTTATCGTGCGATCACCCTTGAAGATGTGCTGGCGTTGTTTGACGTGCGTGTCGCGACGCGGGAGAATGCTTACACCCTGGACGAATTGACCGCGCTGGGAATAACGCCCTCTGCGGTTTGCGAGAAGCTGCGTGGCAGCTACGCTGGTTGGTTATGCGAAGTCGGGGGCAAGGTGGTGGGCTTCTCCATGGCGGACCGGAGCACGGGCGAATTGTGGGTCATCGCCGTCTTACCTGGGTTCGAGGCCAAAGGTATCGGGGGGCGCTTGATCACGATGGCAGAGGACTGGCTTTGGTCATGCGGCTGTGCTGAAGCTTGGCTTACGACGTCCGTTGATCCAAACCTGCGGGCCTGCGGCTTTTATCGGCGGCAGGGCTGGGTGGACCACGAAATCCGCGACGGCCTCCGTTACATGAAGAAACGGAATCCAGCGCGCGCGCCCGTTTGACGCGTTTCTCCGCCCCCCCTTTTCAAGTCTGCGGCTTCGAGCTTCGTGCGGGTTTCGGGTTTCGTACGTCGGATTTCGGCTAGACCTCTTTGACCACACCCCAGTGAACGTCAAGGCGCTTGGCGAGGTAGAGCTTAACGGCCTTGAGCAGGGTGCGCGCTTCGAGCTTCTGGCCGGTGGCCACGATCTGGGCGAGTGTCATGCCAGGTTTCACAGCAAAGCAGCTCTGGGCGATGATCGGCCCTTCGTCGAGGTTCATCGTCACGAAGTGAGCTGAGACCCCGATGATCTTCACGCCTTGTTCGTAAGCCTGCCGGTAGGCTTGCGGGCCGGGGAAACTCGGTAGGAGCGAGGGATGGATGTTAATGATCTTGTTCTTGTAGCGCCACACGAAGTTCGGCGAGAGGATTTTCATGAAGCGCCCCAGCACCACGAAGTCGCAGGCGTAATC
>CAYJNU010000109.1:0-19209 GCA_964371005.1 uncultured Verrucomicrobiota bacterium
GTGATGTTCTGAAAAGCCGGCGCGAAGCGGCCAAGAACCTGGTGGACAGCAAACAGGGGAACAAGGATTGTGCTGTCTATGGCGATCTGCGGCAGTTCCTGGCCGCGCGAACCGATGTGGACGCGGTGTTAATTGCGACCGGCGACCGCTGGCACGCGCTGGCCTCCATTCTGGCGATGCGGGCGGGGAAGGATGTCTATTGTGAGAAACCGGCATGTCTGACGATGGCGCAGGGACAGTTGGTGGTGGAAACCGCGCGACGCTATGCTCGGGTTTATCAAACCGGCGCCCAGCGGCTCAGCGAGCCGCCTCACGTGTTTGCTATTGAGACGGCCCGCTCCGGACGGCTGGGCCACGTCCATACGGTTTACGCTGACTGTCGTTGGCGCGACGGCTTGCGTCGAGATTGGCTGCCGGCGGAAACGGAACCACCCAAGGAGGAACTGGACTGGGATCTATTCCTCGGTCCCTGTCCCTGGCGGCCCTATAACGCCGGTTATCTGAACTCTGGCTGGTACCACTTCCATGATTTCGCCACGGATGTCGCCATGTGGGGCGCACACACGGTGGCGCAGGCCCTCGCCGGACTCGATATGACGAAGGTGTCTTCCATCGAGTTTGAGTATGCGGGGCCGGATGCCACGATGATGACGCGCTTATCCAGCGGGGTGAAACTGGTTTTGTTCCGCGTGACCGGCTCCGTTTGGGAGCGGTGCGAGTATTGGCACGGGGCGTGTGGAGAGCGGTTCGAGGGCCCGGAAGGCTGGGTCGCAGCCGCCGACGGATATACCGAACCTGAGGTCTCCTCGCCGGCAATGCTGCGGGAATACAAGAAAGTGCTGGCGGACTACACGAGCCGGACCCGGCGACCTCTGAATCACGTGCAGGATTTCTTTGACTGCATCCGATCGCGCCGCTCCACGGTGGCGAATCCGGACGTGATGTCCCGGTCCATGAACATCTGCCTGGCTGCGGACATCTGCGAACAACTGAAACGAAACCTGAAGTTCGATCTGCGCAAGGCTAAGTTTGTGGGCGATGCTGAAGCCAACCGCCTGCGCTCCCGCGCGATGCGAGCGCCATATTTGATTTGATGCCTGCGATACTCGCCCCGGCTTTGTCGGCAGGGGCAGGAGCAGGCCGGTTGTCCGCCGGCTGAATCGGCGAGGCCAAAGCACTATGGGAAAATTCAACGAGTTGGTTCTGGGTTCGGCCAATCGCCTGGCGATGCCGGTTGCGGTTTACCCCGGCGCGGCGCTGACCGGCGCGAAGGTCCGCGACATCGTCACGAACCCGCGCGCCCAGTTTGAGGCCTCGGCGACGCTGCACCATCGCTACCGCACGCCCTTCGCACTGGCGGCGATGGACCTGAGCGTTGAAGCCGAGGTATTCGGTTGCCAAATCCACATGGCCGACGACGAAATCCCCACCGCCGTGAGCAGCGTCGTGGCGAACTTGGATCAAGCCAAGGCGCTCGTCGTACCGCCCGTCGGCCTGCAACGGACCCAGGTCTATCTCGAAACGGTTTCGCTGCTTCGGAAACTGCCGGACAAACCACTGGTGCTGGCGGGCTGTATTGGGCCGTTCTCGCTGGCGGGGCGGCTGGTTGGCTTGAGCGAGGCGTGCGGGTTGACGCTGGACAATCCGGCACTGATGCACACCGTCCTGGACAAATGCGCGAGCTTCCTCACCGCCTACCTGCAGGCGTTCAAGGCTGCGGGCGCGGACGGCGTGATCATGGCCGAACCGGCAGCGGGCCTGCTCTCGCCCCGCGGACTGAGCGCGTTCTCGGCAACCTACATCAAGCGCCTCGTGCAGGCGGTGGAGGACGGGCAATTCCAGATCGTGTTGCACAACTGTGCGGCCAAGCTGGTCCACCTGCCCGCCGTGCTAGAATCTGGACCCAGCGCGTTTCATTTCGGCGCGCCGATGGACCTGGTCGGGGCGCTGGGCAGAGTCTCGCCAGACGTTGTGCTGTGCGGCAACCTGGACCCTTCGGCCATGTTCCTGCAATGCACACGGGAACAACTCACGGCGAAGACCAACGCACTCCTCGCAGCGACCCACGCGCACCGCAACTTCGTCCTCTCCTCCGGCTGCGACGTGCCCCACGGCAGTCCGCTGGAGAACTTGGACGCGTTTCATGCTGCCGTGGCAACCTGACGGGGGCTCGACAATCGTTTCCAAGCGCGATAGCGTGCCGCCGTGAAAAGGGATTGGCGATGTTTCCAGCCGCTGATCATCTGTCGGCTGGTCTTGCCGCGATTGCTGCGGAATGGTGCTTTCGTCATTGGCTGGGCGTCGCTCAGCTTGGCATTGCTACAGGCCATCATGTGGTTCTTTTGGTGCCCGCAGTCAATGGATGGCGGCGTGCTGGAAGCTGAGGCGACCTACAGCACCATGCTCGGCGTGCCGCCCTTTCTGCTGGGATCAGCGTGCTTCCTGTTTCTATCTCGGAAAACCAATCCACTTTGGGTGCGCCGCCTGTATTGGATTTCGTTTGGGGCTGCGTTTGTTGTCTGTCCCTTTGCATTCAAACACCTCTGTGACATGGAGAGAATGGAAGGCTGGGCGATCGTCCTTGGTGGGCTGGAATGAGTTGTCCACCGCTTGCCTCCATTGACGCTCTTCGCCCCGGGCGTTAGCTTTCAGCGATGACTGAAGCGATTGCCATTCAACCGCCGGGGGTGGACCGATTCCCGGTGCGCCAGCCGTTGCCCAAGGCGCAGCTCGATGCCTTGTCGCGCGAAATCCTCGTGCTCAAAAAGCAGCTCAACGCCGTCATTCTCGCGCACAACTACCAGGTGCCCGAGATTCAGGACATTGCGGATTACGTGGGCGATTCGCTCGGGCTTTCACAGCAGGCGGCGCAGACGCCCGCCGACGTCATCGTCTTCTGCGGCGTGCATTTCATGGCCGAGACGGCGAAGATTCTGAACCCGGCCAAGATCGTCGTGCTGCCAGACAAGGACGCCGGTTGTTCGCTCGAAGAAAGTTGCCCCGCTGACCAGCTCGCCGCGTTGCAGAAGACGAACCCGGACTTCTGGACCATTGCCTACATCAACTGCTCCGCCGCGGTGAAGGCGCTCAGCGACGTGATCGTTACCAGTGGGAACGCGGAGAAGATCGTCCGCGCCGCGCCCGCCGACAAGGACCTGTTGTTCGTGCCTGATGAGAACCTTGGTCAATGGGTCATCGAACAGACAGGCCGCCCCATGACGCTCTGGAAGGGCAACTGTTACGCGCACATCGAGTTTCGTCGCGACAGCCTGCTCAAGCTGCGCGAGAAGTTCCCGGAGGCGAAAGTCGTGGTGCATCCCGAGGCGCTCCGGGAAGTGCGCGACCTCGCGGACTTGGTTTGTTCGACTGAGAAGATGATCACCTACTGCAAGGCGAACCCGGCGAAGCAGTTTGTCATCGTGACCGAGTCGGGCATCATCCACCGGATGCAGAAGGAATGCCCGGGCAAAGAGTTCATCTGCGCGCCGACGTTCGACGTGATGCGTCTGCCGGGCGACAACTGCCGTTGCAGCGAGTGCAAATACATGAAGCTGAACTCGCTTGAAAAAGTGCGCGACTGCATGAAACGCCTCGCTCCGCGGATTGAGTTGCCCAAGGAGATTCTCGAACGCGCCCGGCTGCCGATTGAGCGGATGCTGGAGATTTCAGCCAGGCCGGCGAACGATGCGGGGTGAGGGTGCGCCGATGAGATGTTGGCTCCTAATCGCCGCCACCATTCTTCCCATGCTTGCTTGCGCCAGTGACAACCAGGAATCCGTCATCCTCCTTCATGGCCTTTGCCGTACCAGTCGTTCGATGCACGCGATGGAGCAGGCCCTGTTGCGTGCCGGTTACGAGGTCCTCAATCTGGATTATCCATCGCGCTCGGCTACGATCGAGACGCTCAGCGAAAACGCGCTTGGGCAGGCCATTGCGGACTGCCAACGCGGTGGCGCCGTGAAGATTCATTTTGTCACCCATTCACTTGGAGGCTTACTGGTGCGGAGTCATCTGACGCGACACACCATCCCCAACCTGGGCCGCGTCGTGATGCTCGGGCCGCCCAATCAAGGAAGCGAGGTCGTGGACCGGCTGGGTTCGTTCTGGCTGTTCCGGAAAATCAACGGGCCGGCAGGATGCGAATTGGGTACCGACCGACATTCCACGCCCAACGTACTCGGCCCGGCGAAATGCTGCGTCGGGGTCATTGCCGGATACCGCTCCATCAACTGGATCAACAGCATGATGATTCCCGGTAGCGACGATGGAAAAGTGTCCGTCGAACGCACCAAACTGGCGGGCATGACCGACCATATTCTCCTCGGCGCAACCCACCCGTTCCTCATGCGGAACAAGACTGCCATTCAGCAGACGATCCACTTCTTGCGCACGGGCCGGTTCGGCGATCAGGCAACAGCCGTTGGGGCGAGGAGATGGCATCGAGACGCCAGCCAAAC
Source organism: uncultured Verrucomicrobiota bacterium (assembly GCA_964371005.1). Taxonomy (GTDB): domain Bacteria; phylum Verrucomicrobiota; class Verrucomicrobiia; order Limisphaerales; family MWDV01; genus MWDV01. The sequence continues at coordinate 4,458 of CAYJNU010000109.1, forward strand.
CGACGGTAACAATCTTCGACTCGCTTCAGACTCTCGAAAACTTGAATCGGTCTTGAGCGGGACCAGGGCGCTCAGCGATCCTGGGCCCGCGCTGCTCGGTGGCTAAAGATCAGACTTCGGGAGGCAGAGCCTTGCGAGCTACGCATTGCGGTTCGGGACCGCAGGGTTACACCGGGCCCACGCCGCGTTCAATCGCCGGCGCGGCGGGCGAGATAGGCTTCCATGCTGTCCGGCCCGGCATCCTTCTTGAAGTGCCGGTCGTGACGCAGGATGAACCAAAATGCACGGGTGGCGCGGAACGGATTGGCGTGCTTCGGCCAGAGACGGTTCTTCAACCCGTAAGGGATGTTGCAGAAGTTCACCCGGTCGAGGGCGAGTTGGATCAGTGTGTCCATGCGCGGCGAGAGTGAGCGACAACGCGACCAGCCGCGGTAGAACGACCAGGTGTATTGCAGCCAGTATTGCCAGCGGTCCTTCTTGATCAACCGCTCCGTCAGGCTCGTCGGCGTGGAGCGCGCCACCACGAGCGGATCGCCCACTTGCACGAGTTCGCCGGAACGCAAGCCGAGTTCGCTCAGGAAGCCCACGTCGTTGCCGTAGGCGGCGCGCGAGTAATCGAAGCCGTACGGGTTCTCAATGTGGATGTAGCCGTCGAAAACCTGCTTCACCGCGTCGGTCCGGAACAGATTGCACATCTGAGTGACGGGATAGACTTTCGCGAAGATGCCCAGGGCGTAGGCGTCGCCTTTGATTTTCGCCGTCGGGTAAAGCTCGTTTAGCAATTTCCAACTCGGGTCGGGTTGGTCCAGATTCGCCTTGGGAACCGGAATGTTCGGATCGGTCGGGTAGTAATAGCGGTAGGCGTTGCAGCCAGCGAGCAGGTGGGACGGGTTTTTCTCCAGCACGCCGTGCAGCACCTCGACGTAGCGGGGCAGGATCAGATCGTCCGACCAGACCCAGGTGCAGTAACGCCCGCGCGCCTCGTAAAGCATCTTGCGCCAGGCCATGAGCGGGCCGGAGTTCGTCTCGCTGATCATCACGCGAATGCGCGGGTCGCGGGCGGCAGCGGCGTTGATAATGTCGCGCGTGGCGTCCCGGCTTTCCTCGTCGTAGATCAGGATTTCGAGATCACGAAACGTCTGTCGCGTGCAGGACTCGATGGTTTCCGCGATGGTGCGGGCGTTGTTGTGGGTAGGGATCAGCAGGCTGACTTGCGGGGCGGCGCTCATGTTTATTCCCAGGCGTTACTCAGGAAGGGCAGACAATCACCGTCTGCCGCGGACTGAATCCAGTTCATCGCCACGAGCGAGTCCTCGTGATAACCCACCGGCACGCCCCAGTCCCTCGACGCCATCCGGTCGTTCCTGAGGCGACAGACCAGCGTCACCTTGAGCCCCAAGGCGAGCAACCGCACAGCCGTCCACTTTGTGAATCGCATAATGAAGTCCCGATTACACCCGAGCCGGCGAGAAATGTCACAGCCAAAACGAAACCAAAACGAATCCCGAGCGCGATCTGGCACAACCTCCAAAGCTGGTGGGGCAACCCAAAGGCTTGCCCCGCCACTTGCGTTGGGTCGAGCGGAAGGATGGCTCTGAAACGCCTTGAGACGAAACGACGTCACTGATCAGGTCGAACAAGAAAGGCCGCCTGTGGGCGGCCTCGCGAGATGAGCCTGGATTCCGGCTCTTACGCCAATCCGAATTCCTTCTTGTTTTGCTCGCAGGAAACCAGCACCTGGCGGTCTGTCACCTTCGCCTTGAGCATGGCCTGTTCGTCGGCGCCGGTCGTGAGCGGCAGGGCGATCTGGCCGCCTTCGCAAGCGGAGCGCTGCATCGCCAGCATGACTTCCGCACCGAGGCAGGCGTGTTCGAGGTTGCATTGGTGAACCTTCTGGTCGTCGTCCAGCCAGTCCGCCATTTCCTGGATGTAGGGCGGCATGTCCGCATCATAGTTCATCGCGCCGTCGCCACCCTGCGCGCCGCCGCTCTTCGTCACCGCGCGCCAACCGCCGTTCGTGAGCACTTCGGCGAAACCTTCCGTGCCTTGCGCGCCGATCCGGTTCTTGCCCCACCACTTGGCGGCTTCCGGTTGGTCGGGCGCACCCGCGCCGCACTCGTAGATGCCGCGCACGCCGTTGGCGAATTGCACGAAGCCCGCGATGTAATCGGGTGACGGATGGTTGTCCGCGAACTTGGCGCGACCCGCCGCCTGCGCCATCGCCCAAACGCCGGGCGCGTAGCCGTTATACCACATCGAGTAATCGATCATGTGCGACAGCATGTGCGTCATCCAACCCGTGGCCGTGCCATAGACGGTGTGAACGCGACCCAGCGCGCCGCTGGCGACGATCTCCTTCACCTTCTGGTAATGCTTGCCGTAACGGTGCTGGTGGCTGACGACTGCCTTCGCGCCCGCCTTGCGGATCATGTCGCGGATGCTCAATACCTCGGCGCTGGTGAGCGCCACCGGTTTCTCGAACGCGATCAGCTTCGCGCCGGAATCCAGCGCCGCCTGGATCATCGGCGTGCGGAGAATGGGGAGCGTGCAAAAGCAGAACACGTCCGGCTGCACGGCTTTGGCCAGTGCGGCGACATCCATGCCCTTCGCGGGGTTGCCGAGCTTGGCGGCGGCGTCATCCAGACGTTTCTGATCAATATCGCAAATGCCTGCGACCTGAAATTTCGGGTTGGCGTTGAAGGAAGTGGCGTGGTGCATGCCGCGTTTGCCCATGCCGACAACAAGAACTTTATATTGGCTCATGCCGAAATCCTAGGCAGGCCCTCGGAGCGAGGCAATGCCGCACCGGGCGCAACGGCTGGGCAGCTTGCCAGTCAGGTCGCTCCCGCTGTGAAGACGATCGCGCCGACGGCGACAGGACATTGAACGGCTTATTGCTCCGTGCCGGTCCTGTCCGTGAAGTCAGCGTGTGGATTCAACCGAACCTGGTGGGCGGGCTTTCGCCAGCATCCTTGTTCCGCGCGCCGGATTTGGCCGCGGCGGGCGGAATGATGCGACTCCAGCTCGCCCACGTCGGGAAGCCCAAGGTCAATCTGGTCGGGCTGCGCTACGCCGTGAAGCGTCCGGATTGGGCAACGACTTTTTCGCTGACTTTCCGTGTGCGCCCGCGCACAGTCGGGGCGCTGAACACATGAAAAAGTCGTCTCCAGTTTCCCGCAGCGGACGTTTCGCCACCGGCCCGGGCGCCGACGTGGCGCAATTCTCCGAATCCATCTCCTTCGACCACCGGCTCTGGCGGCATGACATCGCCGGCTCGCTGGCCCACGCCGCGATGCTCCAGAAGATCGGCCTGCTCACCCGCTCCGAGCACGCCGTCATCGTCCGCGGGCTGAAGGCCATCGCCCGCGAGATTGAGCAAGGCAAGTTCCGCTGGAAGCTGGAGTTGGAAGACGTCCACATGAACCTCGAGGCCGAGCTGACGCGGCGTGTGCCCGCCGGCGCCAAGCTCCACACCGGCCGCTCGCGCAACGACCAGGTCGCGCTCGACATGCGGCTGTGGCTGCGCGATGAGATTCTGGTGTTGCTCGGTGAGATCGTGGGCTTGCAGCAATCGCTGGTGCGGCTCGGCGAGCAGAATGCCGACGTGTTGATCCCCGGCTACACCCACATGCAACGCGCCCAGCCGGTCTATTTTGCACATCACCTGCTGGCTTACGTCGAGATGCTGGAGCGCGATTGCGAGCGGCTCTGGGACGGCTTGGATCGCGTGAACGTCTGCCCGCTTGGCGCCGGCGCGTTGGCCGGTTCGACGCTGCCGCTGGATCGCGCGTTCGTGGCCAAGCAACTCGGCTTCGTGGACCTCGATGGCAAACCGCGGCTCACGCAGAATTCCATGGATGCCGTCAGCGACCGGGATTTCGCCATCGAGTTTTGCGCCCACGCTGCCTTGCTGGCCGTGCATCTCTCGCGACTCGCCGAGGACGTGGTCCTGTGGGCCGGCGCGGAGTTCAACTTCATCCGGATCGCCGACGCCTACACCACCGGCTCGTCGCTCATGCCGCAGAAGAAGAACCCGGACGTGGCGGAGCTTGCGCGCGGCAAATCGGCGCGCGTGATCGGCAACCTCATGGCGCTGCTCACGCTGCTCAAGGGCCTGCCGATGACCTACAACCGCGATTTGCAGGAGGACAAGGAACGGCTCTTCGACACCGCCGACACGGTGCGGGCGACCGTCCGGCTCATGGCCGCCATGCTACGGCACACGACCGTGAACCGCGCCGCCTGCGAAGCCGCCGCGAGTGATCCGGCGTTGCTGGCGACGGACCTGGCCGATTACCTCGTGCGCAAAGGCACGCCCTTCCGGCAGGCGCATCACGTCGTCGGCGCCGTGGTGGCGCTGGCGGAGAAGGCGGGCAAGCCGTTGAACAAGCTCTTGCTCGCGGAACTTCAATCCGCGGACCAGACCTTTGGGCGCGACGCCCTGAGGGTGTTCGATCTCCGCGCGGCGATGGCGAAGCGGAACCTCATCGGCGCACCGGGGACAAAGCAGGTGCGGGAGCAACTTGCGCGGTGGCGCGAGCAGTTGTCTTGAACGACCATGAACGCCGCAGATAAAGCGATTGAGAAAATCCGAGCGGCGCGGCATCGCATCTCTGCAGCGCATGGGCATGACGTCGGGAAATACCTCGCTCACCTGCGCACGGAAGAAGATGCGAACGCACCCCAGCTTGAGCGTGGGCGGGCATTGTTGAGACAACGGTGTGCCGGAGGCTCGGAATGCCACTCAACAAACATCGACGAAGAGCAGGCTAATCGGAGAGATTCATGAGTGCTGAGGGCTCTACCGGGATGTTCGAGAGGATTCAGAACCATACCGGAACTCGTATTCTCGAAGCACTCAGGACTTACGGCGTATCTGCAAGGATCCTGTCGGGCAATTGTCTGCAGCTTCGCCAACTGATCAGGCTGCTTGAAGATCCTTCGGATCCTGCGAAGGTTATGTGCTACGAACAGCGGAGACACCTTCAAGGCTTGTTTGACGAAGTGATACGCCATTTTCACAACTTCCTGACCTCCATCAAGACGCTCGTGGACCACACACGGAATCTGATGAAAGAGGATTTCGTGAGAGATGAACACCGCCGAGAATACCAAGATGAAGTTGAGGCCCGGTTTGCAGCGGATCCATTTACCCAATTCATGCAAGACTTTCGAGATTACATGACCCACTACACAATTCCGATTGTCGGGCTCACAGGAGAAATCGGTTCGCCTGAAGCGCATGCGAAACCGGCGGAGTTGTACGTTGACCTGGTCCACTTGGCAAAATGGGGTGGATGGACTGCCCCCAGCCGGAAGTTCATTGCCACACGAGGAGCGAAGGTCCGCATGCTTGAGCTTGTGGACAGCTATGAACATCGAATCCGCCAATTTCACGAGGAGATTGGCAAGTCGTTTCAACGGTATTATGAGCCAGAGATAACCGAGGCGCTCACTTTGATGCAGAAATGTCGAGCAGTATTCAAAGCGTAGAAGCGGGTTTGACCTGGGCCCACTCACGGCGCTAGTCTCGCCGTCATGCCGGAACTGATTCAGCTTTTCCGCCTGTTCGTTGGCGCGCCCTCGGACGTGACCAACGAGCAGGTCATCATTCCCCGCTTGATTGAGGAGTGGAATCGTGACCACGGGCCGTCCGCCCGCGCCCGGGTGGAATTCATGAACTGGCGCACCCACAGCCGGCCCGAGGCGGGAGACCGCCCCCAAGCGCTCATCAACAAGCAGGTCGTGGATCGCAGCGACATCGTGGTGGGCTTGTTCCGAACGCGGTTCGGTTCGCCTACCGGCGTGGCGGATTCGGGCACGGAAGAGGAAATCCGCCGGGGCATCAAGCAGGGCAAGGAGGTGCTGGTCTATTTCGCCAGACTACCGAAGCCGAGGCGGCCCAAGGGACAGGGGGAATTCGCCCGCATCGAGGCGTTCAAACGCAAATACAGCAGACGGGCGCTGTATCACGTTTACACCGATAGCACGGCATTCGAAGCCGCGTTTCGGCAGCACCTGGCCGCCACCATGAACCGCCTGTTGGAAAAACATCCGCATCGAGTACACTGAGGCTATGAAAGCGAAGAACTCGCTCACGAACCTGGGCAGCATTACGGCTGGCGGGAACGTCCATGTCGGCGACCAAACCACCGTCCGCGTGGCCAAGGGCGGCCGGCGCGCGGCCTATTATCCGCCCGGCTGCATCGGTGCAAATCTGGCCAAGCGGAACTACGTGAAGTATTTGGTGGAACGGTATTACGAGTACCGCGAAGCTGACGTGCGGTTTGGCCGAACGGATCGCTTCCACTACTCGGTGATTTTCAAGAACATTGAGGCCACTTTCAAAGCGCCCACGTATTTCATTCCGGCAAGCCGGTTTGAGGAGTTGGTGGACTATTTGCACGGCCGGATTGACAATACCATCCTGGGCCGGACGAACGCCAAGCGCGGGGTTCGGAACTATGAGTCCTTCGACGAGTATGTGATGGAGCACATGGGAGCAGTTGCCGTGGCGTAGAGAAGGGACGCATGCAGGCTGCCGCCATGATGTTTCCGGTCCTCGCTTGCACCGGAGTCGTCTTGCAACTCTGATCGCCGCCAATCGCGTAGATGAAACCTGCCCCCAAGATCGGGTAGACCGGTGAGTTTGCCTTTACCCTGGGCCCGGATCACAACATCACTTTTGCCACGGACAGCATGCCGGCGGTTCTGAGCACGCCGAACCTAATCGGCCTGATCGAGCGCTTGGCGAGGGATGATCAGGAACTCATCGCCCACGGTTTGCACGATCGCGCCGAGATCCGGGTGGACAGTTGTGCGCGGCGGCTGGAACGGAATAGTCAAACTCGCGTCTCACCGTCGTGAACGCTCAGCTTCTTCAACTACTCAAGAAGACTTCCCGCTCGTTCTACCTGACGCTGCGGGTGTTGCCGGCGGCGGTGCGCCCGCAAATCGGCCTCGCCTACCTGCTCGCGCGCACCACGGACACCATCGCGGACACGGGGATTGTCTCCGTAGAGCAGCGGCTGGCAGCGTTGCAGAAGCTGCGCCAGCGGATTCGTCGCGCAGACTTGCAGTCTGCGGCATCGCCGATATGCAATCGGCAAGTCGTCGTCCCCTCCCGAGTTGCCGCGAATCTCCGAAGCCCCACAGAATCGAATTCTGCGATCCAGCAGACTGCAAGTCGGCGCGACGAAGATGCGCTGGCACGACTGGACTTCGGGGGACTGGCCCGCCACCAAGGTTCGCCCGCCGAACGCGCCTTGCTCGAACGCTGTGAGGAAAGCCTCATGGCGTTGGCTCGGTTGCCGGCGACGGATGCTCAGCTTGTTCGCTCCGTGCTGGAGACGATCACCAGCGGGCAGGAGTTGGACTTGCGGCGTTTTGCCACCGCGTCGGCGGACAACATCGTCGCGCTGCAAACGGACGCGGACCTGGACGATTACACCTATCGCGTGGCCGGCTGCGTGGGCGAGTTCTGGACGAGGATGTGCCGGGCGCACCTGTTCCCACAGGCGAAGCTGGACGATGCGCAGTTGCTGGCGGGTGGCGTGCGCTTTGGCAAGGGCCTGCAATTGGTGAACATCCTCCGCGATCTGCCGGCGGATTTGCGCCAGGGTCGCTGCTACCTGCCGGCGGAGCGGCTCGCGGGGCTTGGCCTGAAGCCCGCCGATCTTCTCGTGCCAAACACCGCGCTGAAACTCCGCCCGCTTTACCACGCATACCTCGACTGCGCTGTGGCGCATCTGGCGGCGGGCTGGGCGTACACCAATGCGTTACCACGCGGGCAGGTGCGCGTGCGACTGGCGTGCGCGTGGCCGATCCTGATCGGCGTCAAGACGCTGGAGCGCCTCCGCGCCGCCAATCCGCTGGATGGGACGCGGCGGGTGAAAGTCAGCCGGGCGGAGGTGCGCCGGATTCTGTTGCGCTCGGTGTGGCTCTACCCCCGGCGGACGGCGTGGATTGGGCAGTTTTCATTGGGGAAAGCTGTTGCGCCCGGCGGGAATTTGCCGTAATTAACCGGGCATGCGGAATTTGAGAACTCTCTCCTTGGTTTGCGTGGCGTCGCTTTGCGCAGGCGGGCTGACGTTGCACGCGGTGGACACTGAAGCGCAGGCAAAGGCGCGCGAGGCGTTGCGCCAGAAGCTTCAGGAGTTGAACGCCCAGCAATGCGCCTGTGGGGGGACCTGCCAGGCTTGTGCTTCGGCCAGTGTTCCGGATACCGAGGCCGCGGCCAAAGCACGTGCCGCCGTACGCCAGAAGCTGAGTGAGCTTGAGCAGCAGGAAGCGGCTGGCTGGGTGGTGTCTCCACCGCCGCCTGATTCTGAGACCACTGCCCGCGCCCGCGCCGCCTTGCGCGAGAAGTTGAACCAACTTGCGACCCAGCCGCCACCGGCAACGGTCAGGGCCAAGACCGCCAGGGCTGAAGCTGCGAAAGCGCGAGCCGAGGCGGAGGCTGCGAAAGCGGCAGAGAAGGCGAGCGCCGCACAAGCCAGAGAAGCTGAGGCAAAGGAAGCGAAGGCGCGAGCCGAGGCGGAGAAGCAGGCCTTGAAAGAAGCGGAGAAGAAACAGATGCAGTCCGCGGGCGGTTTCGCGCCGATGGCGGCGCCGCCGTCCTCACTCTCCGGCAGCAAGGAAGCCCGGCTGGCCGAGTTGTTGGAGCTTTATCGAGCCGACAAGATCACGCCGCAGGAGTATCACACTCAGCGGGCCAAGATCATCGCCGAGCCGTAGAACCGGATTTCCTCCCCAGCCCGCCGGATGGAAGTCTGGCGGGTTTTTTGTTGAACCCAGGACCGAGCCAGGAATCCTTTTGACCTATGCATTATTTTCGTTACGTGGAAAACCAGTTGTTCTGTGAGGGCGTTTCGATCGAGGCGCTCGCTCGGAAGTTCGGCACACCGCTGTACGTCTATTCGCACCGGACGCTCAGCGAACATTTCGCGCGTCTGGACATGGCGATGGCCGATGTCGAGCACCTGATCTGTTTCGCCGTCAAGTCCAACTCGAACCAATCCGTCCTGCGCAGCATCGCCAATCTCGACGGCGGCTTTGACGTTGTCAGTGGCGGCGAGTTGCAGCGAGTGATTGCCGCGGGTGGCGACGCGCGGAAGTGCGTGTTCGCCGGGGTGGGGAAGACGGAGGCGGAAATCGAATTTGCGATCCGGCGCGGCGTGTATTGTCTCAACGCGGAAAGTGAACCGGAGTTGCAGCGAATCAGCCGCATCGGGGCGCGCCTGCGCAAGGTTGCGCCGGTAGCGGTGCGCGTGAACCCGGACGTGGAGGCCCACACCCACGCCAAGATCACCACCGGCACGTACGAGAACAAATTTGGCATTGCGCTGGAGCAGGTGGAAGGCGTTTATGCGCGGGCCGCGAAGATGAAGAACCTGCGCCTGCGTGGGGTGCAGATGCATATTGGCTCGCAGCTCACGCAGGTCGGACCGTTCGAGCAGGCGGTGCGTCGGATTGCGCCACTGGCCGCACGATTGAAGGCGCGGCACGGCATTGAGTTTTTCAGCCTCGGCGGCGGGTTGGGCATCGTGTACCAACCTGCGCTGGCCAGCGGGGATCCGGCCTGGTGGCAATCGAAGGCCGCGCGGGGCATTCTCACACCGGAGCTGTATGCGAAGCGGCTCTTGCCGCTGCTCAAACCGCTGGGCTTGCGGGTGTTGATGGAGCCAGGCCGGTTCATTTCCGGCAGCGCCGGCATCTTGGTGACCCGGGTCGAGTACGTGAAACGCACCGGCACCAAGAATTTCGTCATTGTGGACGCGGCGATGAACGATCTCATCCGCCCGGCGTTCTACGAGGCGTACCACGAGATTTTGCCGCTACGGCGCCGGGGTGGATCGGTGGTGAAGTCCGACGTGGTGGGGCCCATTTGCGAGTCGGGCGATTTCTTCTGCAAGGACCGTCCGCTGGCGAAGGTGGGCGAGGGCGACCATCTGGCACTGCTGAGTGCGGGCGCGTACGGCTTCGTGATGGCATCGAGCTACAATACCCGCGCCCTGGCAGCGGAAGTCATGGTGCATGGCCGGCAGGCGGCGTTGGTGCGCGAACGTCAGCCGGTGACTGAAGTCTGGGCCGGCGAGAGCATTGCGCCCTGGCTGCGCTAGCCGGTCGTCGGCATGGCTTGCTCGTAAGCACATCAACGACCCCGGGCAAGCCGGTTCGGGCTGGCGACTCCAAAATGAAAAAGGGACGGCGCGCACGCCGTCCCTGAAATGATTTGCGCGGCGGGCTACAAAGCGGCCGCAATGAGGTCGCCCACTTCGCGCGTGCCGTACCCCATCTTGCCGGCGGCGAGCGATTTGATCTTCGTGTTGATGATGCTGACCACAGCGGTTTCGATAGCCGCACCAGCCTTCGTCTCGCCGAGGAAATCGAGCATCATCCCGGCAGCGTTGATGGCGGCGATGGGGTTGATGACATTCTGGCCGGTGTATTTCGGCGCGCTGCCGCCCATCGGCTCGAACATGCTCGTGCCTTCGGGGTTGATGTTGCCGCCGGCCGCCACGCCCAGACCGCCTTGAATCATCGCCGCGATGTCCGTGATGATGTCGCCGAACATGTTATCGGTGACGATCACGTCGAACCACTCGGGGTTTTTCACGAACCACATGCAAATGGCGTCCACGTGGGCGTAATCGGTCTTGATCGTCGGATAGCTCAGGGCCATCTCCTGGAAGCCGCGCCACCAGAGGTCGAACGCGTAGGTGAGCACGTTGGTCTTGCCGCAAAGAGTGAGTTGCGCGGTCTTGCCGGCGTTGACGTCTTCGGGCTTGAGTCCCTTCCAGGGCTTGCCGCCGCGCTGCTTCTTCGCGAACTCGAACGCGTATTTGAGGCAACGATCCACCCCGCGTCGGGTGTTGATGGATTCCTGGATCGCGACTTCGCTGGGCGTGCCCTTGAAGAGATTGCCACCTGCGCCGGCGTAGAGCCCCTCGTTGTTCTCCCGCACAACCGTGAAATCCACGTGTTCCGGCCCCTTGTCCTTCAGCGGGCAATCCTGGGCCCGGTAGAGCTTCACGGGACGAAGGTTGATGTATTGTTCCAGCTCGAAACGGAGGCGGAGGAGGATGCCTTTCTCCAGGATGCCCGGCTTGACCTGCGGATGCCCCACGGCGCCGAGGAAGATCGCCTTGAACTTGCGCAGTTCATCCACGGCGTTGTCTGGCAGCACTTCGCCGGTCTTGAGGTAGCGCTCGCCGCCGAAGTCGAAGGGATGCCAATTGATCTTGAAGCCGAACTTGCCGGCGGCGGCGTTCGCCACTTTGATGCCTTCCGCAGCCACTTCCGGGCCGGTGCCGTCGCCACCGATCAGTGCAATGTCGTATGTTTTCATCCGTAAATCGTGTTCCTGAATCTCAGGGAGGCGGGATGCTACCGGCTGCATCGGGACTGGCAATCGAATTCTGGAGGTTTTCGACCCCCTGCGCCGGTTCGCGGGCAAAAATCTGGCGGATGACGTCTTCAATCGGGACTTCCTGAATATCTATGTCGCGCACCGGCAATTCGTCCAGCAGCGCCTTGCAGACGGGAATGACGCGGTCGCGTTTGACTTTGAGCTGAACAGTGGCGGCGGTGCGTTCCACGACTTCGCCATATTTCCCCAAAGCGCCCGCATCGGTGGCGGCACCGAGAGCGCACCGAATGGTGATGAGCTTAAAGTCGGCGAAACGATCCAGCACCTCGCCCAGCCGGCCATCGAAGAAGATCAGGCCATGGTCGATGATGATGACCCGCTCGCAGAGCTCTTCGATGTCCGTCATGTAGTGACTCGTGAGCAGGATGGTGGTTTGCTGACTCCGGTTGTGTTCGCGCAGGAACTCGCGGACGGTTTTCTGCGAAACCACGTCCAAGCCGAGCGTCGGTTCGTCAAGGAACAGCACCTTGGGCTGGTGCAGCAGGACGGCGATCAGCTCCATCTTCATGCGCTCGCCCAGCGACATCTCGCGGACGATGGCGTCGAGCTTGTCGCGGACGTCAAGCAGTTCGGTCATCTCGGCGACGGTGCGGTCAAACTGCGCGCGGGGGATGCCATAAATCTCGGCGTTGAGCTCCAGGGATTCGCGCGCGGGCAGGTCCCACCAAAGCTGGTTCTTCTGTCCGAGCAACAGCGCGAATTGCCGCCGGTAGCCATCGGCCCGCTCCCACGGCACGTAGCCGAGCACGCGCGCCTCGCCGCGGGTGGGGTAGAGCAGGCCGGAAAGCATCTTGAGCGTGGTGGTTTTGCCGGCGCCATTTGGGCCCAGGAAGCCGACGAGTTCGCCGGGTTCGATGCGGAAGCTGACGTCCTTGACGGCGAGGGTCTGCGCGTACTGGCGATGGAACAGGCCCTTGAGCGCGCCCACGAAGCCCGGCTGCCTCTTGTAGGTGCGGAACGCCTTCGTCAGGCCGTTAACTTCGATGACCGGCACGGTGGGATTATGGACAAGAGTCGAGAGCGGTCGAATCAAAACCGCTGCGAAAGAAACAGAGATGCCTGGAAAGCCTGCCAGCAGCTATCGCATCAACTGCTTTTCGAGATAGTGGACGACTTGGCGGACATTGGCGTCCACTTCCATGCGATCCTTCACGAGTCGGCAGGCGTGGAGCACGGTGCCGTGATCGCGACCGCCAAAGGCTTCGCCGATGGAATTGAGCGAGTTTTCGGTCATCTGGCGTGAGAGAAACATGGCGACTTGACGTGGGAACGCGATGTTCTCGGGCCGACGCTTGCTGGTCATGTCCGCGAGGCGGATGTCGTAATGCTCGGCCACCTTCTTCTGGATGGTCTCAATGTTGATCGAGAAGCGGCCTTCCTCGTGCAGGATTTCGCGGAGCAGCCCTTCGACGACTTCCAAGGACAGTTTCTTGCCGGTGAGGGAAGCGAATGAAGCCACGCGGATGAGCGCGCCTTCCAGCCGGCGAATGTTGCTGCGGATGCGGTGGGCGAGGAAATTGATGATCTCGTCGGGCAACTGAACGTTCATCTGTTCCGCCTTCTTCTTCAAGATGGCGAGGCGCATCTCGACGTCCGGCGGTTGCAGATCGGTGACCAGTCCCCACTCGAAGCGCGAGACGAGCCGGTGCTCGAGGTTTTGAATTTCGCTGGCCGGGCGGTCGCAGGTGAGCACGATCTGCTTGTGCGACTCGTGGAGGGCGTTGAACGTGTGGAAGAACTCCTCCTGGATGCGTTCTTTGCCGGCGAGGAACTGGATGTCGTCAATGAGCAGCACGTCGGACTGGCGGTACTTCTTGCGAAACTTGGCGAGTTGATTGTTCTGGATGCCGTCAATGTACTCGTTGGTGAACTTTTCCGAAGAGACGTAGGCCACGCGCGCGCTCTTCCGTCCTTGTGCGACGTGCTGGCCGATGGCGTGCAGCAGGTGGGTCTTGCCCAAGCCCACGCCGCCGTAAAGGAAGAGCGGATTGTAGGATTTGCCCGGCGATTGGGCCACCGCCAGAGCCGCGGCGTAGGCGAAGTTGTTGTTGTTGCCGACGACGAAGGCTTCGAAGGTGTTCTTGGGGTTGAAGGCGAGGTCATTGCCGAACGCCGAGCGCGCGTTGGCGCCGTTTTCGGAATTCCTGCCCTTGGCCGGTGGTGTGGCGGTCGGCGACGAAGCGGGCGTGGTCGCCGCGGTGGCGACTTTGAACTTCACTTGCAGTTGTCGCCCTGAAGTCGCCGCTAGCACTTCTTGCAACAACGGCAGGTAATTGTCCTTGAGCCAGACCTCGCAGAAATCATTCGCGACTTCCAGCACGAGGACGTTTTCCTCCAACGCACGGGCGCTCAGGGGAGCAAACCAAAGATGGTAAATGTCCGGACTCAGCATCGTTCGAAGCTGTCCCAGCGCCGCGGCCCAAATCTTCTCAACGGAAGCTTGCATGTTTTGTCCCACCAACCAAAACGGCCCGTTTTTCGGGCATTTTATTCACCTGGCATTCTCGCGCCCGCTTTCACGTTGAAAGCGAGAGGCGCTTCTATCACCAAAAAGCAGTTTCGCCAACAAAATCCTGAGCGACCACCGCGCAGGTCCTCCACCGAGCGGTGCAGTGCTGTTTCAACGATTTGACGTTCAACACGTTAGAGAAGTCATTTTTCCGAGTGTTCCTTCTGATTCTTGCTCACATGGAGCCTCGCCGAAATGACTGTCGAACTGTGCCACGTTTTTAGAACAAGCGACCGCCGCTGACGAGGACAACATATTAACTCTTATTCACGACTTATTCACAGCCCGGCTTTTCCTCAGAATCCGGCCACTTTCAGCCTCTTCTGCATCGCCTTACGCGACGGTCTGAGCGCGGCTCGAACGAGTGCGGAGGCGATCACCCGTGGCGCGTCGCCGTCGCCATCGGACAGTTTTTGGGTTCGTCACGCGTTCACGGTTGACGAATCCGAACTGGCGGGGTCACACGGCCTGTTCACCTGTTTCTTCGGTGCGAATGCGGATGGCGTTTTCAACCGGGCTGACGAAGACTTTGCCATCGCCGATCTTGCCGGTGCGCGCGGCTTTAACGATCGCCTCCACCGCACTGCCCACCAAGCTCTCGGGCAACACCACCTCGAGTTTGATCTTGGGCAGGAAATCCACCGTGTACTCGCTGCCGCGGTAGATTTCGGTGTGGCCCTTCTGCCGGCCAAAGCCTTTGACTTCGGACACCGTCATGCCTTGGACACCCAGTGCGGACAACGCCTCTTTGACGTCTTCCAGTTTGAACGGTTTGATGATCGCTTCGACTTTCTTCATACGTCCGATTGTAT
>CAYJNU010000110.1:0-2505 GCA_964371005.1 uncultured Verrucomicrobiota bacterium
ACTTTCAATCGTGCGCACTCCGACTCCGAGGCGGTCGGCGATTTCCTTGTTGCTCAGACCCTCCGCGATGGCCACCAACACCTCGCGCTCCCGGTTGCTCAGTTCCAGCTTGGCGGCAGCATCTGCCGGCCCGCGCACGAACTGATTCAACGCGACCCGGGCGGCATCTGGACTGAAGAACGCATCACCCCGATGCACCGCTTCGATGGCATGGACCAGTTCGCTCGGGTCGGCTTCCTTGAGTACGTAGCCCTTCGCGCCGCTGTGAATGATGCGCAGGATGTAATCGGTGTTGGCGTACATCGAGAGGATGAGAACGCGAGCGAACGGCACTTCCTTGCGTAAGGCGTCAGCGAGCGCCAGGCCGTTCATGTGGGGCATGTCAATGTCGGTCAGCACCACGTCGGGCCGAAGCTCCTTGGCCAGCGAAAGCCCCTCCACGCCATCGGATGCTTCCCCGACGATCTCGATGTGGGCGTGCGAAGCCAAGCTGAAGCGGATGCCCCGGCGCACCACCGGATGGTCATCCACCAGAAGTACTCTCACTCGAGCATTCATGCTGTCGGACCCGTCTTCCTCAGCCATACCGCGCGGGCAAGCCGATTGAGAATGCTTCGGTGCCCGGGTAAATCTCCAGGGAAAGCAACAAGGCAACAAGGCTCGCTGTCCGGCCTGTCACTCGCGCAATCTCCCAAACGGTTTGGTCCCGCTGTAATTACTCCACGCACGTTCTGCTCGCTCTCACTTCTCCGCTCAACCAACATCGGTTTCGCTGACGCTCAAACACATCGCCCCGGCCACCGGTGAAATCCACCCAGTTGGCCCTCGTAACTGCGATCGTGGCGGCTACCGGCCTTCGCAGACTCCCTACCCCGCGAACTCAGCAACTCATTGCTGCCCAAGTTCCGATGCTGTTACGACCTACATCGTAGCCACCTGTGCCCCTAGCGCGCAATCGGGGTATGCACGCGTTCGCATCCCGGCGCCATTCCCTAATCACGCCCAGGGGATTCCCCGGTTTCCTCCGCCCATTCGATTGTCTTCGCGCGGGCTGGATGGGGCCCTGGCGACGAAATGAATGAGGAAGAAAGAGGGTTGCTCCAAGACTCGCGTCGTCCCGGGACGCGCGCGAAAGGAACCCCATTAATCGCCCGGTTTGCTGCCGTCGGGCGATGCGGTGGAACGACGTTCACCAGCTCACCAGAGTTCCGACTCAGCGAATACCGCAAGGGGGGCGGAAACCGGTTTCAGGTTGGACTTTCGCGCTGTACCCATCCGGTCGCGTGCTGAGTCAACTCCGCCGCGCCTTTCAGGTTAAGCTTCCGTTTGATTTGCTCGCGATAGTACTCCACGGTCTTGACGCTTAGGTGCAGTTCGTCGGCAATCTGACGCGTGGTCTTCCATCCGCCGATCAACTGGAAGACCTCCAATTCGCGATCGCTCAGCACTTCCGCCGGCGAAGACTGGGCATTGCTCTGTCCGCGAATCTGTTTCTGAAGGAGTTTTACGGCCATGGCATCGCTGACGTAGATGGCGCCGCTTAGCACTCGGCGAACAGCCACCAGCAACTTCTCCAGGGCTTCGTCTTTCATCAGGTAGCCCAAGGCCCCGGCGCGGAAGGCGACCTCGGCATAAACCGATTCGTCATGCACGCTCAGCACCAGTACGGGTAATCCCGGGTGTCGGGCTTTGAGATTGCGGACCAACTCCAGACCGCTGCTGTCCTTCAGCGAAATGTCGGCGATGACGAGGTCTGGTTTGGTCTGCTCGATGGCGCTCAAAGCACGGGCCGCATCCTCTTCTTCGCCGCACACCAGCAAATCCGGCTGCCGGCTGATCAGTTGGGAAATGCCAAATCGCACCACCGCGTGGTCATCCACCAGCAGGATGCGCGCTTGCTTGACCGATTCCCCGCGCCGAGTTGTTTGCGACATAAGTGCTTGATCCAGTGACCGAGCCCGCGGTTCAGGGTCCGTCACGCGCGCTGCGGACGACGCCAGTGTGCAGCAGCCGCCAGCGAGATGCAATACCCGACGCAATTGATATCGTGTTGCGGCTTCATACCCTTCCCACGGCAATGCGGGGTGACTGAGCCCCCACCCCGCCCCACCCCGCCCGCACCGGCAACTTTCGCTTTGCTTCCTTGACGGCCTCTCCTAACTTCTCCCGCATGAACGGCATCATCCTGGCCGGCGGCGCCGGTTCGCGACTCTTCCCGCTCACGCTGGTGGCCAGCAAGCAGCTCCAGCCGGTGTATGACAAACCGATGGTCTATTACCCGCTCACAACGCTCATCGAGGGTGGCATCCGGGAGTTTTGCCTGATCTCGACGCCCCAGGATCTGCCGCGCTTCTGGCAACTGCTGCGCGATGGCAGCCAGTGGGGCTTGAGCATCGAATACCGCGAGCAGGCCCGGCCCGAGGGCATCGCCCAGGCCTTCCGCATTGCGGCCTCGTTCATCGGCAAAGACGCCGTCACGCTCATCCTCGGTGATAACGTTTTCTA
>CAYJNU010000110.1:2515-3911 GCA_964371005.1 uncultured Verrucomicrobiota bacterium
CGACGGTGCGACCATCTTCGCCTACCCGGTGCGCGACCCGGAGCGCTACGGCGTGGTCGAGTTCGACGCCGAGGGCAAGGCGATTTCCATCGAGGAAAAACCGAAGCAGCCGAAGAGCAACTTCGCCGTGCCCGGCCTCTACATTTACGACAACGACATCGTGACCATTGCCAAGGAACTGAAGCCTTCCGCCCGCGGCGAACTGGAGATCACAGATGTGAACGTCGAATACATGCGGCGCGGTGCGTTACGGGTGTACCGCCTGGGGCGCGGCTTCGCGTGGCTGGACGCCGGCACCAGCAGCAGTCTGCACGAAGCCTCGGCCTACGTGCAAACCATCGAGAAGCGCCAAGGCATCAAGGTCGGCTGCCCGGAGGAGGCGGCCTTTCACCGGGGCTTCCTGACCCTCGATCAACTCGAAGTACTCACCGTCAAGATGCCGAAATGCGAATACCGCGAATACCTCGAAAAGGAAGTCATCGCGGAGGCAAAACGCGTGATATGAACATCACCCGCTTTGACATCGAGGGCTTGATGCTCATCGAACCCAAGGTGTTCGGTGACGCGCGCGGATTCTTCTATGAATCTTGGAACGAGCGGCGGTATCGCGAGGCAGGGATCGCCGCGGCCTTTGTGCAAGACAACCTCTCCTTCTCGCGGCGCGGGGCGTTGCGCGGCCTGCATTTTCAGAATCCCACGCCGCAAGCGAAGTTGGTGACCGTCCTGCAAGGCGAGGTGTTCGACGTGGCCGTGGATATCCGCCGCGGTTCGCCAACCTTTGGTCGCTGGCATGGCGTGAACCTGTCCGCCGATAACAAGCGCCAGTTTTTTGTGCCTGTGGGTTTCGCCCATGGCTTCGCCGTGCTCAGCGAAACGGCACTGTTCGCTTACAAATGCACCGACTTCTATTCACCGCTGAACGAAGGGACCGTAGCTTGGGATGACCCGGACATCGGCATCCGGTGGCCGGTGACAAACCCGGTGCTTTCCGACAAGGACCAGCGTGGCATGCGCCTCAAGGATGTGCCGCCGGGAAAGCTCTTCCCCTGAGCCATGGACCTCCCGAAGATTCTGTTGCTCGGAAAGAACGGCCAGGTGGGTTGGGAACTCCAGCGCACGCTCGCGCCGTTGGGCCAGGTTTGGGCGCTCGATTATCCGGAGATTGATTTCGCCGAAGGCGCTGCGCTCCGGAAACTGGTGCTCGAACACCGGCCTCAGATCGTGGTTAATGCCTGCGCCTACACGGCCGTGGACAAGGCCGAGAGCGAACCTGAGCGAGCGATGCTCATCAATGGCCTTGCACCTGGGGTGCTCGCGGAGGCCGCGAAGCAGACGGGCGCGCTCCTGGTCCACTACTCGACGGACTACGTCTATGAGGGCACGAAAGCGGCGCCCT
>CAYJNU010000110.1:3921-19035 GCA_964371005.1 uncultured Verrucomicrobiota bacterium
GCGCCCTACGTTGAGTCGGATGCCACGAATCCACTCAGCGCTTACGGGCGCACTAAGTTGGCCGGTGACGAAGCAATCCAGCAGGTCGGCTGCAACCACCTGATCTTCCGACTGTGCTGGGTCTATGGCGCGCGCGGACAGAACTTCATGCTCACCATGATGCGACTGGCACGGGAGCGTGAGTTGCTGCGCGTCGTGGCGGATCAAATGGGCAGCCCCACGTGGTCACGCATGATCGCCGAAGCGACGACTTTGGCTCTGAAGCAGACTCTTGCCTCGTCCGATCCGGCAGCGTGGAACGGCGTTTACCATCTGCGGGCCGGCGGCGAAGCCAGTTGGCACGAATTCGCCTCTCGCATCATCGAGCTGATGCCGCCCGCCGAACGGAAGTGCAAGGCGGTCGAGGCCATCACCACCGCCGATTACCCCACACCGGCCAAACGCCCGGCCTACTCCGTCATGTCGTGCGACAAGCTGCGCCGGACTTTCGGCATCGAGCTTCCACACTGGGAACAAAGCTTGAGGCACGCTCTCGACAGGCCATGACTGATTCCACCTTTCGTATTCTCGCGTTCTTATTCCTATGAACCTTCTCATCACTGGCGGCGCCGGCTTCATCGGCTCGAACCTGATCCAACACGTCATTGACCGGCCCGAGGTCAAGAAGCTCGTGAACCTCGATTGTCTGACCTACGCAGGCCACTTGGAAAACCTCGAACGCGTGGCGAAGCATCCCAAGTATGTCTTCGAGCAGATCGACATCCGCGACAAAGCCGCCGTGCTCGAAGTCGTGCGCAAGCATGCCGTCTCGCACGTTATGCACCTGGCGGCGGAGTCGCATGTGGATCGCTCCATCACCGGTCCCGGCGATTTCATCTCCACCAACATCGTCGGCACGTTTCATCTGCTCGAAGCTTGCCGCGCCCAATGGGGGCAGGAGTTGGACAACAAGAAGTTCCACCACGTCAGCACCGACGAAGTCTATGGCTCGCTTGGCGCCACCGGCTTCTTCACCGAGACCACCCCCTACGCGCCGAACTCCCCGTACTCCGCCAGCAAGGCTTCGTCCGACATGCTGGTGCGCGCCTACCATCACACCTACGGGCTGCCGACGGTGATTACGAATTGCTCGAACAACTACGGCCCGTTCCAGTTCCCGGAGAAACTCATCCCGGTTGTGATCCAAAGCATCATGGCGCGCAAGCCGGTGCCGGTCTATGGCGACGGCATGAACGTGCGCGACTGGCTTTACGTACGCGACCACGCTGAAGCGCTCTGGCAGGTGGCCACGCGCGGCAAACTCGGCGAGACCTACAACATCGGCGGCCACAACGAATGGGCGAACATTCGGATCGTGGAGTTGATCTGCGATCTGATTGACGAGTTCAAGCCCGAGCTCGGCGGTAACTCGCGCAAGTTGATCACCTTTGTGAAGGATCGGCCCGGTCACGACCGCCGCTACGCGATTGACGCCGGCAAGATTCAGCGGGAACTCGGCTGGACCCCCGCCCACACCTTCGAGACTGGTATCCGCGAAACCGTGCGTTGGTATCTGGACAACCAGCCGTGGGTGAACGCCGTGCTCGCGAAGAAGTAACACCGATGCCCAACTTCACCTCACGTCTCCTCCTCGCCGCGCTGGCGACTGCCTGCGAACTTGTTTTCGTCGCGCATGGCGCCGACCAACCGCAGTGGGGCCAGCCTTGGTCGCGCAACATGATTTCCGACGAGCGCGGCCTACCTGACTCCTTTGACCCTAAGACCGGCCGGAACATCAAGTGGGTTGCCCCGCTCGGCACGGAGACCCACGCCACCCCCGTGGTCGCTGGCGGGCGAGTTTACATCGGCACGAACAACGAGCGGCCACGTGATCCTCGCCACAAGGGTGACCGCGGGATATTGCTCTGCCTCGACGAGAAGACCGGCGAACTCGTTTGGCAGCTCGCGGTGACCAAGATCACCACCAGCATCTTTTGGGACTGGCCCAAGGCGGGCACGTGTTCGCCGGCGACGGTCGAAGGGGAGCGGGTTTACATCGTCAGCAACCGTGGGGAGGTCATGTGTCTGGACGCCCGCGGCATGGCCAACGGGAATGACGGTCCGTTCCGCGAGGAAGCGCAGCACTGTGTCCCGCCCGGCGAACCGCCAATCGAGCCCGGCAAGACCGACGCCGACATCCTCTGGCGCTTCGACATGGTGAAGGACCTCGGCGTCCGGCAGCATGATTCCGCGCACGCCTCGATCCTGATTGACGGCGACTTCCTCTATGTCAACACGTCAAACGGACTGGACGACTCGCACACGGAGATTCACGCACCGGATGCGCCCAGCCTGATTGTCTTGGAGAAATCCACGGGTCGCTTGGTCGCACGCGACGACGAACACATTGGCGACCGGATCTTCCACTCCACCTGGTCAGCGCCGGCGCTGGCGGAAGTGAACGGTACGCCTCGTATCTTCTTCTGTGGCGGCGACGGCGTGGTCCGCGGCTTCGAGCCGTTACGCAAAGCACCTCCCGCAGGCGAAGTCGTGAATTTGAAGAAGCTCTGGCAATTCGATTTCGATCCCACCGCACCCAAGGAGGACGTGCATCGCTACAAGAGCAACCGCGAGGTCAGCCCCAGCGTCATCCACGGCATGCCGGTGTTTGACGGCAACCGACTTTATGTCGCGGGCGGCGGCGATCTGTGGTGGGGCAAGAACGAAGCGTGGCTCAAGTGCATTGACACAACCGGCAGCGGCGACGTCACGAAGACCGCGCTGGTGTGGTCCTACGCCTTGGAGAAGCACGTGATGGCCTCGCCGGCGATCTGGGACGGGCTGGTGTTCATCGGAGATTGCGGACGCAAGATTCACTGCCTGGACGCGGCGACGGGCAAAGCGTTTTGGACGCACGATGCCGGCGCGGAAGTCTGGGCGTCGGCGTTGGTAGCCGACGGCAAGGTCTGGTTCGCCACGCGCAACGGAACGGTCTTCGTTTTCGCCGCCGACAAGGAAAAGAAGCTGCTCAGTCAAACCAGCCTGGGCGATCCGATCAGTGGCACCCCCACCGCGGCCAATGGAACGGTCTATTTCACGACAATGAAGACTCTGTATGCCTTTGCGTACACCGGTTCAGACCAGCGCGGTTATGGAGACGCCAGACGGTAGAAGGCACTTTCAGGACGTGGTTTCCTGTCATAGTAGTCGCCCGTGCCATCCGCGCCAATGGTGATGCTTCCAACGGCTTCCCACAAACCTGACAAGTTGGTCGCGCGGAGCACTGTGTAGGTCCCGTTGGCTGGCCCCGTGCAGGGCGCTCTCATGAAGAGGTCGCCGCATGGGAATTCGATTGGGAGCATCCGCAACGGGGGAGGCGGAGGAGGCGTGATATCCAAACGGAAAACGCTGCCACCGCCGCGGCGTCCATCCTTCGCGGTGGTGCCGTACAACGCGCCGTCCGGCCCCATGATGACGCCGCCGCTCGGTTCCACTCCCAAGGATTGTGCAAACGAGCACAATGCGACCAACGCGTTGTTCGTAGTAAGCTTGAATACGGCCCCGGCGCCGTTTGTACCACCCGAGGAAGCGGTCCCGTAAATAGTCCCATCATCCGCGACGAACAGCTCCCCTCTGGGGGAAGTCCCCGCCGTGCCCTCCAAGGAAGCCAAAATCGAATGCTCACCAGCAGGAGTTACGCGAAAGATCGTGCCCGGGCCATACCAATACTGACCACCATACAACGTGGTCCCGTAAAGCGCGCCGTCCTTTCCCACCGCCAGCCCACCAGAAGGCCCCGCCCCATTGGTTCCAGAAAATGACACCAAGGTCGTCAGAGCGCCGTTCGTCGTCACTCGAAACACGGTTCCGTAACCAGAGTATGGGTTTGTTACTCCGATGCCTCCATACTGAGTCGTACCGTACAGCGCACCGTCCTTGCCCAACGTTAGACCGTCATCTGGATATACGCCGTTCGTACACGCGAACGACAGCAAGTGTGTCAACAAACCGTTCGTGGTCACCCGGAACACGGTCCCAAAACCCTGATCCCCTCCGTAGGTCGCAGTTCCGTACATCGCGCCGTCACCCCCCATGACCAACCCCGAGTGGGGGCCGCTACCATTCGTGTAGGTGAATGAGGCGACCCTCTCCAGCAGGCCGTTGGTCGTCAACCGGAATACCGTCCCACTGCCGAACTCGCCCCCCGAGCGAGTCGTTCCATAGAGCGCACCGTCGGGAAGCTGTAGCAGACTTCCGCTGGGGAAAGCGCCGACACCAGTGGATGAATACCCAAATGATGCCAATGTCTCGGTGACTCCATTGGTTGGTACTCGAAAGACGACACCGCAATTGTTGCTGCCCCCTTGGGAAGTTGTTCCGTAAAACGTGCCGTCACTGCCCAGGAGCAATTCGCCTTCCGGCTTTGAGCCTTCTCCGGTGCAGGGGAATGACGCAAGGGTCTCCAACAATTCGTTCGTGCCGACACGGAAGATCGTCCCGAAAATGTTGGTGTAATACCACTGCGTTGTGACTCCGTAGAAGTCACCTTTGTCGTCTTGGGTCAGTGTCGTCTCACAGCCGCCGTCCGAATAGGTGAAGGAGGCAAGCGTGGTCAGAACACCGTTGGTAGTAATCTTGAACAGCGTTCCGCCTCCGCCCTCGCCGCCGACAGCAGTTGTGCCGTAGAGGTCTCCATCGCGGCCGAGCACCAAGCCGCCGGCGGGGCATTGGCCCTCCGGGTACCACCAACAGTCTTCACAATCATCGAACCAGTCTCTGGGGAACGAATACAGGACCGTTAGGTCACCTTTGGTCGTGACCCGGAAAACCATGCCCCCGTCCTGGTCGCCGCCAAAGTCCGTAGTTCCGTAGA
The DNA here is from genome assembly GCA_964371005.1 of uncultured Verrucomicrobiota bacterium. Classification (GTDB taxonomy): domain Bacteria; phylum Verrucomicrobiota; class Verrucomicrobiia; order Limisphaerales; family MWDV01; genus MWDV01. The sequence continues at coordinate 8,774 of CAYJNU010000110.1, forward strand.
ATGCCCCATCCAAGCCTTTCGTCAGCCGAGCAGAAGGATACGCGTAGTCTGGGCCCGGAAACGAGGCGAGGACTGACGCCACTCCGCTGGTGGAGACTCGAATGACGGCGCCGCAGTCGTTTGTGCCACCCGAAAGCGCCGTAGCATACCAGTCGCCGTCGTCCCCCTGCACAGGTGTGCCTAACCCCATACGTCATGAACGAAGGCCAGCGTCGTGATTAGACCGCTCGTCGATATGCAGAAGAGCTCTGCGCCAAAACCATTCTTCGCGCCGTAAAGCGCACCGTCCGAGCCCAATGCAAAAGTTGCCTGCGGGTAGGGATGCGTCCAATAGCGTTGCTGAAAGGAGGTCAAGTCACGCAGCCCCCCGTTGGTCGTCACTTGGACGACCGTGCCGCAATCATTTGTCCCTCCTCGTTCTGTTACCCCGTATAACGCCCCATCTTGCCCCACAGTCAGTGTCCCAACCGGATTCGCTCCATTGGTGTACGTGAAAGACGCCATCGTTGACATGACTCCATTCGTGCCCACCCGGAAAACCGAGCCGTATCCATGTGCCCCGCCGCCGGACGTCACCCCGTAGAGTGCCCCGTCGCCAGCCAAGACCAGTCCCGAGATAGGAGTGGGGATCGACGGAAAACTGTACACCTCTTGCAGGCTCGCTGCAGAGAGCGAAGCGCAAGTTGCGAAAAACAACACCAACGACACGATGCGCAGCAAACACGTCCAGTATCCTGAAGTGGCGTTCTCCCATCCGCTGCCAACCGGGTCCTTCATGACTCGTCCATTCCTTTCCCCACCAAGTATTCTCATGCGTTGTTCGGCAGCCATTCTCCCGCTGCCTGTGTAGTAGATACCAGTGATTTGTGGCGGGGTCAGCATGAAATATCAAACCGGGTAGGGGCCGGGCGCATCTCGAAACCGCCCCTACTGCTTCTGCCGGCTGGGTGGCAGTGGCAAGATGTGGCGAAGGCGTGAGGTCTTGGCCGGATCTGCTGTCCGCTTCTTCTCGATTCTGCTAGATCATCGCCGGCATGCCGCCATCGCCGAAGCGAAAGACACCGCAGCGCGACGCCGCCATCTGGCTTCTCGCTGGAGTGCCGGTGCTACTCGCGTTGGCCTTGGGCCTCACGGTGGCAGACTGGTCCGGCCACCGCGAGGAGAAGGCGCAGCAGGCCCGAAGCACGGACGCGGGCTTCCAGGCGACGTTCGGCAAGTCGCCCAGTCTGCGACGTCCGAGCTCAGGAAGTGAGTCGCCGTCACCATCGCCGTCCTGCCCTTACAGGCCAATCCGGTTCAGAACCTCCTCCGGCACACGATCATGGAGCGTCGGGTGCGCCTCAATCAGCCGGGCAACGTCGGCCAAATCCTTCTGCCGTTTGCTCGGGCGGCGTTGCGGGTCGCGGAAAGCCTTGAGCTTGCCGGCAAGCGTATCCTCCAGACTGGCCACGCGCATGAGAATGCCATGCACGTCCGCGGGAACAGAGCGCGAAGGGAAGTCGCGATAGAATGGCTCGATGCTGATCTGCACGCTGACGCGGGAATTGCCCTTGAAATTGATGGACCACTCGAAACGTTCGGCGGTGAACCCGCACTCTTGCAGAGTCGCGGTCGCCTCTTCCACGCGCTCTGCAGCGATCACCAGATCCACGTCTGCCGTGGCCATCGGTTCCTCCGCCCAATGGTTTACCGCCAAACCGCCGATCATGCACCACGGAATCTCGCGCGCCTCCAAGGCATGCACGAGCTTCGCTACGTCCGTGCCGCCGCCTGCGCTTTGCCAGTCGTAGAATTGCCGCATGGTCATGCGCGCACTCTACAGGAAGGCTGGGACATGACAATCCCAGACCGACCTGGGATAATCCGAGACTGGTTGGTGGCATCCAGTTCCTTGAGCCGTTCCCGAGCGAACGTCAGCGCGTGGAATTCCTTTTCGCCCTTTACGAGAAGTTCACCGCGCCGCTGGTGGCCGCTGCCAAACCCAAGCGCGCCCGCCGCAAGCCCTCGGCCTACGCCGAACCGCCGCCCGCGCCCGTGCATCCGAGCCTCACGCCCGAGCAAGCCTACGGCGACGCCGCGCATTACTACTCCGCCAAGGAAGAGCAGCCGCCGTATCACGCGCCGTGACCGCGCCGTCGGACCGCGACCGGTCCCCCGGTCGCAGCACTTTCAACCCGGAACAACGCTCAGTTTTCGGAGTGCGCTCGGTGATGCGGAGCGCTGCGTGCCGGGACGGCACGCGATCCGGCTGCACCTTTTTTCTCCCTACCCCCGTATTTGTCCGACCCTGCGCCGTAGAATCGCGGGCGTTATGAAACACCGAAACGAACTCAAGCAACGATCCGCCCGACACACTGCCGTCCGCACCCGGCCCGGGCCGGTGCGCAAACTGGACGCGCGGCCTGGCATGCCCGGCACGCTCATGCTGCGTTGGCAACCGCCCGCGGGTGGGAAAGCTACGGGCTTCCGCATCGAGCGCACGCGGGAAGGCCGCGTGTACGAACCGGTCGGCGAAGCCCGGAACCCGATCTTCTTCGTGAAGGATGCGCCGTTGGATGAACCGTGGTTTTATCGTGTGACGGCCTTCAACGCGCGCGGCGCTGGCGGCTGCAAGCTGGTCTGGCTGTACCGGCGGCCCATGCAGGGAAAGCCCCTGATCGTGCCGGTGGCCGTCGTGCCCGGTTTGCGCGTAACGGTCTGCGAATGGGAGCTGGAGGAAGCGCCGGCGCATCGCCGTGACCGGCGCCGGCCAAGTCTTCTATCTGCCCGTCGCGGCGTCTGCTAAATCATCGCCGGCATGCCGCGATCGCCAAGGCCAAAGCCACCGCAGCGCACCGTCGTCCGCTGACTTCTCGACGGAATTTCGGCGACGCTCGCCTTGGTCTGCGGACTCACGCTGGCGAACTGGTCCCGCCACCGCGAGAAGAAGGTGCAGCAGTCGGGGGGCTCCGGCGATGCATGCTCCGTTGGTCGAGAACCATCCGATAGGAAACTGACGGCGCGGATCGGGGATTTGCTTTGAATAGCCGCGCCACCGCCCAGATACTTCGGGCCATGACGAAAAGGTCAAACATGCGGGCTGCGATGGTCGCCGGGGCTCCGGTCGAGGCGCGCGAGTCCGTCCGTTCCTCCCGCTTGTCTCCCACCGAGCGACGAAACCCGCGCTCCATGCAACTCGACCGGCTTTCCGTGGGAGCGGCGGTGGACCTGATGCTCAGTGAAGAGACGCGAACGTTGCGAGCGCTGCGCGCCGAGCGGCGTAACATCGAACGCGCGGTGGACACCATCGGGCGGGCGCTGAGGCGGGGCGGACGCTTGTTTTACCTCGGCGCGGGCACCAGCGGGCGACTCGGCGTGCTGGATGCATCCGAGTGTCCTCCGACATTTGGCTGCGACCCGGAACAGGTCCAGGCGATCATCGCCGGCGGGCGGAAGGCTTTGTGGCGCAGCGTGGAGGGCGCGGAAGACGATGCGGAGGCCGGCGCCCAAGCCTTGCGGAGCCGCGACGTGGATCGGCACGATGTGGTGGTGGGCCTCGCGGCGAGCGGGCGCACGCCGTTTGTGTGGGGCGGGTTGACCGAGGCAAAGCGCTGCGGGGCGAAGACCGTGTTGGTGTGCTTCAATCCTTACGTTCAGATTCCAAGTGCCAACCGGCCGGATGTGGTCATCGCACCAAACGTGGGTCCGGAGATCCTCACCGGTTCGACGCGTCTGAAGGCCGGCACGGCGACGAAACTCCTGCTGAACATGTTCACGACCCTTGCCATGGTCCAGGCGGGGAAGGTGATCAGCAACCTGATGGTGGACGTCAAGGGGTCGAACGTGAAGCTGCGCGATCGGGCGGTGCGGATCGTGCAGGCGTTAACGGAGGCGAACTATCCCGCCGCGGAAACGGCCTTGCGCTCGTGCAAGTGGAACATCCGGGCGGCGGTCCAGAAGCTCGCCGCGTGAGAGGCGGGGTTCCTAGTTTGGCCAGTGGCGTAACGCGGCGGGCAGCACGGTGGACACCGCGTTTGTGAGCAGGTTCTCAAAGTTCTGAAAGCGGCCTTGTTGCAGCCAAATGACCAGGAAACGCCCCAGCCCTGCCGTCAGCGCGAGCAGCAGGGATCCCATGATGTAAAGCCCAAAGGCCTGCGGCGGGTCCGGCATCATCACCCGCGGGACTCCGTTGTAAAGCACCACCGTCGTGAGCATCACGCCCAGGACGTACGAGACCCACGGATTCACCGCCGGAAAGGCGTCCAGCAGCCGCAGCGTGAAGAAGGGGCCCATTCCGTAAGCCACCGCGGTGAACGCCTGCGGGAAGGTATGCCGTCCGTGGAAGGTTTCGCCCAGATTCTTGAGCATGGTTGCTCCCGCAAAGAGGATGATCAGGCTCACGGCCAGTTGGGCGATCTGAAAGCCAATGGCCTCGGGTAACTCGAATTTCTTGAGGACCATCACATCGCCGCGCCAGTCACCCCACTGCATCATGCCGTAGGCTTCGGCGAGTGAAGTGATCAGCAGCAAGGGCAACACGTAGGTCAGCAAAACGGCCCTCACGCTGCGCTGCGCAAGAGCAATTTGCTCCCACGTGCGCAAGGGTTCCAACAACAAGAGGACAGCCTTGATCATGCGGCGAAATAGATACCTGCCAACGAACGATCTGACAATGAAATACGCGCCTCGTTCACAAAAAGACGCGCGTGGACTTCCCCCTCGTGCTCACGTGGGCAGTGAGCTCCCTGCAACGGGCAGATCAGACAGCCGGGGTGACTGAACAAAAACATCGGAGGAGATGTGTGCGCCTTCAGAACTCCGCGCTCACGCCCACGCCCAGGCACAGTGGGTCGCCCGGCTGGCGCACCGGGTCCGAAAAGGGTCGGAAATCGAGTGCGTTGCTGGCATACTCCTCATTCGACAAGTTGCGACCGAAGGCGAAAATCTCAAAGTTCTCGTAGCGATAGCCCACGCGGGCATTCAGCAGCGCGTAAGCGTCCTGCGCGGCAGAGTTCGCCTCGTCGAGGTAGTATTTCCCGACGCCCACGACTTCGGCGCGGGCGTAGAGGCCTTTCCAAATCTGGTATTCTGCGGCCAGCGTGGCGGTAAACTCCGGCACGAAGTTGATCTCGTTGCCATCGAAGGATTGGTTGTTCTGGGAATCGTAGAAGCGATCAAATTCCGCGGTCGTATAGCCGGCCAGCAACGAGAGGGTGAGATCTTTCGTCGGACGCACCAGCACCTCGGTCTCGGCGCCCCAGGAGCTGGCCCGCGCGGCGTTGAGCAACCACGCCTGGGTCGGGTCGCGCAGGCTCAAGCGATACACCTGGTAGTCCTCGGTTCGGGTGTAGAACAAGGCGGCATTCAACTCGAGCCTGCCCTCCGCCCAGAGCGTCCGCACCCCGGTCTCAAAGTGCCACGAGCGGGCGGGATCAAAGCCGCTCTGCGCCGCTGCGTCGTTAGAGACGTTGAAGCCGCCGCTCTGATAGCCGGCGCTCGCAGTCGCATACCACATGCATTCCGGCTGGAAGTGGTAGGCCAAGCCGAGTTTGGGTTGGACCGCGCCGAAGGTGTCATCCACGCTGAACGGTCCCGTCTGAAACGGCCCGGTGCCCCCCAGGACGTCCACTCCGCTTCGGCTCCGCGTCATGTCGCGCTGATCGCCGGTGAGTCTCAATCCCGCGACGAAATCCAACTTTTCCCGCACGGAATAGGTCGCTTCACCGAAGATCGCATAAGTCCGCGCTTCGAGTTCTGCGTGGGTCATCGAGCTGTCCAAGAAGAAAACGTCAATCGTGCGCCCGGAATCGGTCTCCGTGTCCGCGGCCGCGAAGTACAGCCCTGCGTTCCACTTGAGTGGAGCGTCCTGATCCAGCGAATGAACACGCACTTCCTCCGTCCACTGGCGAAGCTCGGGTTGGAACACGCCGACGGTGGCGCCGAGCGCGTTGGCTGAAAAATCAAAGTCCTGCGCCAAGTCCTGTCGCCAATCCCGATAGGAGGTGACTGAAGTGACCTTCACCGCATCGTTGTGCCAGGCGGCTTTGAATGCCAGATTCCAGCTCTTGGTGTCCACGTGTCCGACGAAGTCGCGCCGGACATGGAAGAAGTCCTGGTCGCTGCCCGCGAGATACGTCGGCACAAACCCATCGTTGAAGCATTGCGCCGAGGCATAGAGCGAGAGCTCCCACGGTTCGGCGGGCGTCCACCGGAGTTGCACCCGACCGGCGAGTGTCTCCTGGTCGTCGAGTCGTCCTCCATCCAGCAGGTTGCGCACGAAGCCGTCGCGCTGCGAATACAGCCCGGAGAAGCCGAACGCGAGTTGATCTGTCACGATGGGGCCGCTGAGCGTGGCGTCGTAGGCCTGCTGATTGTAACTGCCGTAAGTGAACCGTGCCCGGCCTTGCCAGAGGTTCGAGGGTTGGTGGCCCGTGATGTTGAGCACGCCACCCGGACCGCTCGCGCCGTAAAGCGTCCCCTGCGGACCGCGGATGAACTCAATGCTCTCGACATCCAGCAACGCCAGGCTGCGCGAGTAAAGGTCCGCGTACGGCACGTCGTCCAAGTAGAGACCGACCACGGCATCTCCCGTGACGAAATTGTTCTCGCGCAGTCCGCGCACCGAGAAGCGGGGCATCCGATTGTTGTTGCCGTCGAGCGTGACGAAGTTCGGCGCCAAGGCGGACAGGTCGCGGGTGGTGGCCAACGCGCCGCCTTGAACCGGTTCGCTTGTCAGGACGTTGAGTGAGGCCGCGCCCGGTAAGACGCGATAATCACCACCATAAACCGTGATGGGCGACATGACGACGGGCGGCTCTTCCAGGATCGCCGGGGCCGCTGCCGCCAGACGAACCGCGGCGATCGAAATCAAGCCCGCCAGGCTGGCGGCGCAGGTCTGCATGGATTGGCTGTAATTCATAATTCGAGCCCGCGCCCAGCACCGTGGCCGCGAGTTGCGGCGGGACTTGTAAACTCCCGACGAGACCGTCACAAGTTTTTTCCCCGCGGATTTGCAGCCCGATTTGCTTTCAAGAGAAAGCTCATGCAGGGTTCTTCGATAATGCTTGAATCGCTCGCGATGAACGACGAACGCCCAACCTGGATGACTGCCGACAGTCTCCTCATGAACGCATTGGAGGCCATTCCGCTGGCCATCTTTGTGGTGGACGACGACATGCGCATCATGGCGTTGAATCCTGCCGCGACTTCGATGCTGGGCCCGGTCACGGAAACCGTACTCCGCCGGCGGGGGGGTGAGGTGCTCAACTGTCTGCACCACACGGATTCTGCCGCGGGATGCGGCCACGGACCATCCTGCGGCGAGTGCGTCCTGCGGAATTCGGTAACCACGGCGATTCAAGGGGAGAAGGTCACGCAACGGCGCACGGTCATGGAATTCGCCCGCGGTGATTCCGTCCGCACCGTCGAGTTGTTGGTCACGGCTTCCCCGTTCAGCCACGATGGCCGGCGCCTGGTACTGCTGGTCCTTGAGGACATCACTGAAATCTCGAAGCTGCGCCAGTTGCTGCCGATCTGCGCGAGCTGCAAGAAGGTGCGCAACGACGCCAATTACTGGCAGAGCGTCGAGCAATTCTTCACCGCAAATCTCAACGTGGACTTCTCGCACGGCATTTGTCCGGATTGCGCCCGCAAGTTGTATCCGGAGCTTTACGCCCGGCACGAAGCAGCAAAACACTGAATTGCCGGCTCGGTGTCATGCGCCCGGACTTGCTATTGCCCCGGGGTGGCTTAGATTTCTGGCCGTTTAACGCATGGATATCAAACTGCCACCTCTGGGCGAAGGCGCTGACTCCGGCACCGTCGTGAACGTGTTCGTCAAACCCGGCGACACCATCACGCAGGGTCAGACCGTTCTTGAATTGGAAAATGAAAAGGCGATCGCCTCGATCCCCGCCAGCACCGGCGGTGTCGTAAGCCAGGTTTTCGTCAAGGCTGGCGACAAGATCAGCGTGGGCCATCGTCTGCTTTCCGTGGGCAGCGGCGCGGAACCGACCCCAAAGCCCACCCCCTCTTCCGCTCCGGCCAAGGCCTCCCCGGCAACCGTGCCAGCCTCCGTGCCTCCCGCCGAGGTCGCAACCTCGACCGTGACGGGCGAGGAAGAAAGTTTTCCAAAGCGAGTCGCCGCGCCGGTGGCGTCCCCTTCGATTCGTCGCATCGCCCGCGAACTGGGCATTGACTTGGCTCGCGTTCCCGGGAGCGAGGTGGGCGGAAGGATCGTGATGGGCGATATCCGCGCCTACATTGAGAAGCTTCAGAAGGTCGCCCTCAGACCCAGGCCCCCGGCGGCGACACCAGGGGCTGCTCCGGCAAAACCCGCGCCGGAACCGATTGATTTCGCCAAGTGGGGGCCGATCACCCGTCAACCGACCTCGATGTTGCGCCAGACGATTGCCCGGCGCATGTGGGAAAGCTGGAACACCATCCCGCAGGTGACGCAGTTTGACGAAGCGGACTTCACCCACCTCAACGCTCTGCGAAAGCAGTTTGGACCCGCCTACGAGCAAAAGGGCAGCCGGCTAACGGTAACCCCGCTCATCCTTCGAGCGCTCGTGGAGACGCTTAAGCTGCATCCGATCTTCAACTCCAGTCTGGATGAAGTCACGCAAGACGTCGTGCTCAAGCAGTACATGCACCTCGGCATCGCCGTGGACACCGAGCAAGGCTTGCTCGTGCCAATCCTTCGTGACGCGGACAAGAAATCCATCCTCGCCCTGGCCAAGGAGCTGGAGTCGCTGGCCCAACGGGCGCGCGACCGAAAGGTCAGCCGCGAGGAAATGCAGGGCGGCTCTTTCACCATCTCGAACCAGGGCGCCATTGGTGGTTCGCATTTCACGCCGATCATCAACAAACCCGAGGTTGCCATTCTCGGGATAGGCCGGGGCGCAATGAAACCCGCGGTGCGCGACGGCCAGATCGAGGCGCGGCTGCTCGTGCCGCTGGCGTTGAGCTACGATCACCGGGTCATTGACGGCGGGACCGCGGCGCGGTTCATGGTGGATTTTGTGAAGGCGCTCCAGGAGTTTCCCGAAGCGGCGGTGCAGATTTGACCGCTCACGGTCGTTGCTGGGTTGAAGCTGACGTGTCGTTATTGATTTTCTATGGATCCAATCACTACTGAAATCGTTGTTGTCGGTGCTGGTCCGGGTGGCTACGCCGCGGCGTTCTATGCGGCCGATCTCGGCAAAAAGGTCATTCTCGTCGAGCGTGAAAAGCGGTTGGGCGGCGTTTGTCTGAACTGCGGCTGCATCCCTTCGAAGGCGCTGCTCTACGCCACGCACCAGATTACCGTGGCCCGCGAATCGGAGCATCGTGGCATCACCTTCACCGCCCCGACGGTGGACCTGGCCAAGCTGCGCGCGTGGAAGGAATCCATCCTCGAGAAGCTTGCCGGGGGCGTGGCGTTTCTCGGTCAGAAGCGCGGGGTGCAGGTCATCCGAGGGCGCGGCTATTTTGAGGATTCCCAGACCCTCCGCGTCGAGACCGAGCAGGGGCAGCAACTCATCAAGTATGAAACGGCGATCCTCGCCAGCGGCTCGCTGCCAGCCTTGCCCAAGGCCTTCGACCTGGGCAACCCCCGCATCATGACCTCTACCGAGGCGCTGGAAATCGAAGAGATTCCTGAGCGCCTCCTCGTCGTGGGTGGCGGTTACATCGGTATGGAGCTTGGTACCGTGTATGCCGCGCTGGGCAGCAAGATTGTGCTCGTGGAGGCGTTGGACAACGTCCTCGCTGGTGCGGATCCGGATTTGTCGCGACCGGTCATTCAAAACGCGAAGAAGGAATTCCAGGAAATCCGCCTCAAGGCCAAGGTCCTCAGCATGGCAACCGCAGGCAAACAGATCAAAGTCGTCATCGAGTATAACGGCCAGAAGCTGGAAGAGCTTTACGACCGCGTGCTTGTCGCCGTGGGTCGGAGGCCAAACAGCGCCGACCTCGGCCTGGAAAACACGAAGGTGCAACTGGACGAGAAAGGTTTCGTCAAGGTCAACCCCCGACAGCAAACCGACGACCCTCGCATCTACGCCATCGGCGACATTGCGGGCGGGGTGCTGCTGGCACACAAGGCGCACAAGGAAGCCCGCATCGCGGTGGAGGTGATCCATGGCGAAGACAGCCGCTTCGAGAACATCGTTATCCCGGCCGTCGTGTTTAACGATCCGGAGCTGGCTTGGTGTGGTTTGACTGAAGCTGAGGGCAAGGAACGCGGCATAACGTTCGAGGTAACCAAGTTTACCTGGTCCGCTTACGGCCGCGCGATGTCT
>CAYJNU010000111.1:0-19031 GCA_964371005.1 uncultured Verrucomicrobiota bacterium
GACTTGGGAGCGCTCAAGACCGTGGTGACCGCACCGTCTCGTGGCGCAGGTTGCCAACCTGCCGTTTCGCAGGCTGGCACCCAGCGGAACGCGGCGACTTCTCCGGCGGCCAGCCGATTGCCAATCGGCGATACCGCAGACCGCCAGTCTGCGTTACACATCACCCCGCTCGGCCGCAAGATGCTTGCCTTCCCACTGCACCCGCGTTACTCGCGCATGCTGCTGGCGGCGCAAGAGCGGGGCTGCGTCTATCAAGCCGCACTGGTTGCCGCGCTCACGCAAGGACGCGACCTGCTGCTGCGCAACGTGGACCGCGCCACTACCGAATTTCGCGACGTTCTGCTGGGCGACAAGGTCCCGAGCGATTTCTGGATTCTCATGCGCGCGTGGAACTACGCGAAGAAGAACGATTACCGGCTGGACGCGTGCCGGAAACTCGGCATCCACGCCGTCACCGCGCGGCAGGTCGCGCCGTTGCTGGAGCAGTTCCTCCGCATCGCCGAACGCGAGCGCCTGGACGTGAGCCCGTGTGCCATGGACGATGCGGCGCTCCAGAAGTGCATCCTGGCCGGATTCTCGGATCACCTGGCGCGGCGCGTGGACTCGGGCACGCTGCGGTGCGACATGGTGCATGGCCGGCGCGGCACGCTCACGCGTGAAAGCGTGGCCCAGGACGCCAAGCTGTTCGTGGCGGCCGAAGTTCGGGAGATCGAAGGCCGAGACAAGGAAGTAAACACGCTGTTGACCCTGGCCACGGTCGTCGAGCCGGACTGGCTGCGGGAGTTGTTCCCCGACGACATCAACAGCCAGATGCGCGTCTTCTTCGATGCGACGGCGCGTCGGGTGTACGCGGAAGAACAGGTGCGGTTTCGGGATCTGGCGTTGGACATTCGCCGGGTTGAACCGCCGCCGCTCGATCCTGCCGCCCGGTTGCTCGCGGAGGAAGTGCTGGCCGGGCGACTGCAGCTCAAGACGTGGGATCATGCCGTGGAGCAGTGGATCGTTCGTCTGAATCTGCTGGCGAAATGGTGTCCGGACCTGGAATTGCCGCCGTTCAGCGAGGAAGCGAAACGCAACGTGGTCGAGCAATTGTGCCATGGCGAATTCACTTACAAAGGAATCAAGGACCGTGAGGTGCGATCGGCGGTGCGTTCATGGCTTTCCGGTCAACAACAGGCGCTGCTCGACAAGCACGCGCCGGAGCGGCTGGAGTTCACGAATGGGCGGCACCCGAAGGTCGTTTACGCGCCGGACGGCCCACCGCACATCGCCCTGCGCATCCAGGAGCTCTATGGCGTGACGCAGACCCCGCGCATCGCGCTGGGCCGCGTGCCGGTGGTGGTGCATATCCTGACGCCGGGCATGAAGCCGGTGCAGATCACGCAAGACTTGGCGAACTTCTGGCGCGAACACTACCCGAAGCTGAAGCAGGAGTTGCAGCGGCGGTATCCGAAGCACGAATGGCGGTGAGACCGGCGTCGGAGATCGAAGGGCGGAGGCCAGCAAGTGTCGGTGTTCACCGCTGTGACGGCACCGTGGTCCTGCGGAAGCGCTTCAGCTCAGAGGTGCTTCTTGAGGAACGCATCCAGCTTGCGGTACATCTCGATCTTGTTCTTCTCGATGTGGAAACCGTGCCCCTCCTTCTCTTCGAGGATCATCTCGTACTCCTTACCGTGTTTCTTCAACTCCCGGGCCAGCCGCTTGCCCTGAGAGACTTTCACCCGCGGATCCTCTTCGCCGTAGATCAGCAGGACAGGGGCGCGAATTCTGTCCACGTGGTTGATGGGCGAGGTGGCTTCCAGTCGCTCCTTGTCCTCCCTGGTGTCCCCGACGGCCATCTTCTCGTGGCCCATGCGTCGCGGTCGCTGGTAGGCGTCTGTTCTGAGGAGCGAGCGGAGATCGGTCACACCGGCATAGTTAATGCCGCACTTGTAAAGTTCCGGCGTTTGAACGAGACCCATCATGGCTGCGTAACCCCCGTAGCTCGCGCCGAAGATGCAGATCCGGTTCTTGTCCGCGATTCCCTGCCGAATGGCCCACTGGACACCATCAGTGATGTCATCCTGCATCCGGAGTCCCCATTCCTTGCGGCCGGCCTGTTCAAAGGCAAAACCGTAACCGGTGGAGCCGCGGAAATTCATTTGGAGCACGGCGTAGCCACGGTTTGCCAGGAACTGGACTTCGGGATCGAATCCCCAGGTATCCCGCACCCACGGGCCGCCGTGCGGCAGGACGACAAGCGGCAAGTTCGTGCCCGCCGAATCCAGGGGCAGCGTCAGGTACCCATGTATGGTCAGACCGTCACGAGCCCTGTACGAAATCGCTTTCATCGGCGACATCTCCACCGGCTTGATCCAACTGGCGACCCTCCTCAATTCCTCCAGGTGGTGGTTAGCCATGTCGAACAGATAATAGGTTCCGGGGGTGCGGTCGCTGAACGAAAGGAACACGCCCTTCATCTCATCGCGGCTCATGGATACGAGCTGGTTGACCATTTGGGGGAGCGCCTTGTCAATACCCGCCTGGGCGGCTTGCCACCGCGCGTCAAACCACTGACATTGCGGGCGGTCGGTACTGAAGAAGACACACAGTGGTCGGTTGTCCTTCAACGAGAACAGCGTGGACTCCATGTCAAATTCGGCATGCTGGGCAAGGCAGTCCCCCAGTCTGCGGTTCGCAATGTCGAACAGGTACAATCCCGTCGTCTTGCGGCCGTTGGAGGCCTGGACAATGAGGTCCCGGTTGTCGGGTGTGAACCGCACGGGCCAGGCGTAATCGTCTGACACAAGGTACTCAACGAGACTCTCCCACTTCGATTTGGGGTCGGGCCGATGCAAGAAACGCAGCTTCTCCTTCCGCAGTTCCACGGCCAACCGCACGACGCCCCTGTTATCGGGCAGCCATCCGATGATGTCGCCGGGATTCTTCTCAACGAGGGTGGCGAAGCCGCTGAAGATGTCGAGCAACTCCACGTGGGGGAATGCCGCTTCGTCGCGGCCAATGTGGAAGTCGGTGTCAATTGCTGAAACCAGGACATGCTCCGGGTCCTCCGGCAACACTGAAAGAAGTCGTGGAATGTAAATCTGAGAGGACTTCTTGTCCGCCCACGTGCCGACGAGAATTTCCCGCTCCGATCCGTCGCGGTTGACTGCGTAGTAGCCGCCGGTCCCGAAACCCTCATGCTCCATCTTCAACAAGAGACGCCGGTCCGTGGCCCACCTGATCGAATACACATTCCGATCCGTGAATCCCGTAAGCCAAGTCAGTTCGTGACGTTGCAGGTCAAGTGCCAGCACGTTCCGCCGGCCCTTGGAGGGACCAATCAACGCCAAGCATTGGCCATCAGGTGAGAGGTCAGCATCAATGAACTCATAGTCCCGGAAAAAGACCTCGACCGGCAGTTCCGCAGCGCGCGCAGCGGGGGCGGAGGGTGTCAGGAAGATGAATTGCAGCGCAACAGCACAGATTCCTACTATCCTTTGCATGCGGCCTGAGTTTATTTGCGGAGCGAGGCGTTGTCACGCGGTTTTGCGGTGGCAACTGGCAACGCGATCCATGACAGCGCACGGCGACTCATGAAAGTGACCGGCAGTCCCCCGGTTGATCCCGTGGCTTATTTGTGTTGGGCCTGCGGCCTGTGCTGCAACGGCGTGCTGTTCGCGGACGTGGAATTGCTGCGGGGCGACGATCCAGCGCGACTGGAGACGCTGGGCGTGAGGCTGCTCGCCAAAGGCGGCAAACGACGCTTTGTCCAACCCTGCGTGTGCTTTGATGGCAAGTTGTGCCGCATCTATGCGGACCGGCCGGAGCGTTGCCACACGTTTGAGTGCCGCTTGCTCAAGCATGTCATGGCGAACGAACTCCCAGCGGAGGCCGCCTTGAAATCCATCGCCGTCGCGGCCAGGGCTGCGAACCGTGTGCGGCGGCTGGTGCGGCAACTCGGTGAAACCGACGAGACGCTGCCGCTGAGCCGGCGTTACGCCCGGATCATGGCGCAACCGATTGACTTCGCCGGCGACGAGGCAGTCATCAAGCAACGAAGTGAATTGATGCTGGCGGTGGACAAGCTGGCGAAGATTCTGGCGCTCGACTTCCTGACATGAAGCGCGGCGGTCTTGGAGTGCCGCTGCCCTGCTTAAACCGCCTTGCCCAAGACGTGGGCAAGTGCTACCTGTTCTCCCACATGAAGAGGCCTTCTGTTTTCTCAGCCGTTGCGGCGATGGTGGTCGTCGGACTTCCGATCTGCGTTTCCAGCACGCGGGGCGCGGATTCGCTGCAAATCACCAACACGACCCTCTCCCCGGCGGGGATGTCGCTCGCCTGGAGCAGCGCGGGGACGAACACGGCCTACACGGTTCAGGCGAGAGAGGGTTTGACGGACGGGCTGTGGCTGCTGCCGCCCGCGACGAATCCGTGGCCCGTCGCCGCCACTTCGTGGGTTGAACCAGCGACATCCACGAACGCGGCCCGGTTCTATCGCGTCATCGCGGTGCCGGCAGCTCAACGAGGCAGACTCCTGAGCAGCCAGTATGGCACCACCTACATCCCGGCGGTGATCGCCTTTTTGCTGTCCCAGGCCGGGGTCACGCTCACGCCGCAATACAGCGTTGCAACTTACCGGTTGGTGTATGAAACCATCGACCCGCTCGGAGCGCGGACGACTGCATCGGCCGCCATTGCCGTGCCGGTGGGCGCGAGCAAGTCACTGCCGCTCCTCAATTACCAACATGGGACGCTGACCCGTACCAACGACGCGCCGTCCAACCTGATCGTTTCAGGAGAATTGGGCATCGGCGTGATTCTGGCCAGCGTGGGCTACGCGTCGGTGCTGCCGGATTACCTGGGCATGGGCGGTGCGCCGGGATTGCATCCGTATCATCACGCGCGTTCGGAGGCGACGGCTTGTGTGGACGCATTGCGAGCGGCGCAAGCGCTATGCGCCAGCAACGGCATTCCGTTGAACGGTCAGTTGTTCCTTTGCGGCTATTCGCAGGGGGGACACGCAACGATGGCGCTGCACCGGGAATTGGAGTCCTACCACACCAACGAGTTCACCATCACGGCGTCCGCGCCGATGGCGGGCGCGTACGATTTGTCAGGCGTGACCACGACGAACATGCTTTTGGGTGGCGCGCAGCCAAATCCATACTACTTCACGTATCTGCTGGCCGCGTACCAATCGGTCTATCACCTGGCGCCGACGTTTGCCGATCTGCTGCAACCGCCCTACAACACGACCTTGCCGCCGCTCATGAACGGCAACTCCTCCGGCTCAGCCATCAACGACGCCATGCCCAAGGACCCGGCTGACCCGCTGCTCATTCTGAAGCCAGAACTTCTGGCCGATTTCCGCACCAACGCCAACCACATCCTCCGCCAGGCCCTGCGCGACAATGATCTCTACGCCTGGACACCGCGCTCGCCAATGCGGTTGTATCACTGCGCTGGAGATCAGGACGTGATCAAGATCAACTCGCTGGTTGCCCAAGCCAGTTTCCAGAGCCGGGGCGCGCAGGTGCCGCTCATCGACCCAATGCCCACCGGGGATCACGGAGATTGCGCCACGCCCAGCCTGCTGTTGGCCAAGGCGTGGTTTGACTCGTTGAAGCAGTGAGACTGGATGGCAAGACGTGTTTGAGGCGGGTGCATTGCTGATCGTTGAAGATCTCCGCATTCGTGGCGAAGTGCCCAAGAAACACGATGGACCAAACGCGTAGGGGCGCGGCGGGCATCACTGATCGTTTGACGCAGGCGAGATGTTCGGGAAGAGGTACTCCGCGCCCTTGGCTTTCACCCACGAGCAGCCGGCGGTGCTGTTCCGTTGCTTCCAAGCGCAGGTGCGCCGCTGGTCGAGCTCCGTCAGTCAGGTCTTGAGATGCGCTTGCGGGCCAGTGAGCGCGCCAAAGTTTTTACAGACATACGCTCCCGATTTTGCCAGATTCCCCGCCAGATTTATGCGAACACGAAATGACATTTTGGCCAGACTCACCGACCCGGGGATCATCGCCGTCGTGCGTGCCCAGCGGCGGGAGCAGGTGATTCCCTTAACTGAGGCGCTGATCGCCGGCGGCGTGAACGCCATTGAGATCACGCTCACCACGCCGGACGCACTATCCGCAATCCAGGAAACCTCTCAGAAGTTCTCCCACGACGCGGTGATCGGCGCGGGCACGGTCGTCAGCGCCGATGATTGCCGTGCGGTGCTCTCCTACGGCGCGGATTTCGTGGTCACACCGCTCGCGCGGCCGGACTTCGTCTCCATCATCTACACGGCCAACCGCGTCAGCGTCATCGGCGCGTTTACACCGACCGAGGCGAACTGGTCGCACGAGGCGGGCGCGGATTTCATCAAGCTTTTCCCGGCAGAGGTCCTGGGCACTGCCTTCATCAAGGCCCTGCGCACGCCGTTGCCAAACTTGCGTTTTATCCCGACCGGCGGCGTGACGCTGGAGAACATCGGGCAATGGTTCGAAGCGGGCTGCCCGGCCGTGGGCGTGGGCTCGTCGCTCATCACGAAGGAAATCCTGGCCAAAGACAACTGGCCCGAGTTGACCCGCCGGGCGAAGGAATACGTCACCGCCGCGAAAGCCGCGAAGCGCCCCGTGTAAACCCAACTCATGACCCCGGTGGCGTATCACGTGCGCCGCGCGACGGTGGATGACCTCGCGCAGTTGCGGGTGTTGTGGCACGCGATGGGTTATCCGCTGGCCGAGTTGGAGAGGCAGTTGACGGAGTTCCAGGTTGCGCTGGACACGGAGGGTCGCGTGGTGGGCGCGGTGGGCCTTCAGTTCTCAGAAAAGCAGGGGCTGATCCACTACGAGGCATTTGCGGATTTCTCCCTTGCCGACGCGGTCCGCCCTGACCTGTGGGAAAGGGTGCAGCAAGTCGCACGAAACAACGGCCTGCTGCGCATCTGGACCTGCGAAGCAGCGCCGTTCTGGAATCGCTGCGGTCTCACCACCGCGACTGTGGAAGCGCTCAACAAACTGCCGGCGCTGTGGCGGGGCAAGCAATCCCGCTGGTTGACGCTGCAGTTGCGCGAGGAAACCGCCTCCACGCATTCGGTGGAGCGTGAGTTTGAAGTGTTCATGGCGGCGGAAAAGCAGCGCACCCTGGCCACGATGGAACGGGCGAAACTGTTGAAACAGTTGGCAACCGCATTGGCCTTCATCCTCGCCATGGGGGTCATCGCAGCCGCCGTTTACTTCCTGCGCAAGCAGCAGACAGGGCTAGTGCCCTGACGCGGCGGAGAAATCGTCCGCGTGATAGGAACTGCGCACCATTGGCGCGCTGGCGACGTGGACAAAGCCCAACTCCCGCGCCCGCTCCCCGTAAGTGGCGAAACGTTCGGGAGTCACGTATTCAACCACCGGCAAGTGTTTCAGGCTGGGCTGCAGGTATTGGCCCAGGGTGAGGATGTCGCAATCCACCGCACGCAAATCGCGAAGCGCAGTCAGGACCTCCCCTTCCTCCTCCCCCAAGCCGAGCATCAAGCCGGATTTCGTGAAGACCCGGCCCGCTCCCATGGACTTGGCCTTGCGCAGCACGCTGAGCGAGCGGTCGTACGTCGCGCGTGACCGCACTTTGGGCGTGAGTCGCCGCACCGTCTCCAGGTTGTGGTTGAAGATGTGCGGTCGCACGGAGACAACGCGCTCGATGGAGGCGTCGCGGTCGAGAAAATCCGGCGTGAGCACCTCGATGACGATGCCCGGGCTGAGTTGGCGGACCGCTTCAATGGTCTGGCGGAAATGCGCCGCGCCGCCATCCGGCAGATCGTCACGCGCGACACCGGTGATGACGACGTGCCGGAGACGCATCCGCCGCGTGGCCTCGGCGACACGCTTGGGCTCGTCTGGCTCGAGCGGGAACGGCTTGGCCGTCGTCACGGCGCAGAAACCACAGGCGCGCGTGCAACGGTCGCCGCCGATCATGAAGGTCGCCGTGCCTTTGCTCCAGCATTCCCACTGGTTCGGGCATTTGGCGCTCTCACAAACGCTGTGGAGCTTCAGTTCATTGAGGAGCGCGTTGGTTTTCCCAAACGCTGGTTCGGTGGGCAACTGTCGCCGCAGCCACTCAGGCAGGCGCGGGCGTGGTTGGGCTTCGGTTGTCAGCGGCGCATTCACGATTCAAATTGCTTCCAGAAACTCGCCAGTTCGTCCGGGCCAAAGTCGGCCAGGACCTTCCCGTCCACCTCGATCACCGGTGCGAAGCGCTGGCCGGAAAGATTGACCATGGCGGTGAACGCCTTGCTGTCGGCGATGACATCGAGCGTCTCGAATTGGATGCCACGGGCTTTTAGCCAATCCACGGCGCGATGGCACCAGGGACAATACGGCTTGATGAACAGGCGAATGCGGTTTGGATTCACGGCGGAAGATTAGCGGCGAGAAGGCCAGGTTTCAAATGCGCGTAACGTGCGAGGACCAAATTCCTACAAAGGCCTTCGTCGCCTTACCAATCCACCTTTCTGACGCGACCACCTCCCAAAGTGACAGTGGCTGTCCTCCCAGACTGATCAACCGACAGAGGCAATCGCCAACTCTTGCTGTCGTCCCCATCCAGTGTATGAGCCTCAGCGTGCCCGTCAGGAGATGTGATTCGCAGCTCCGTCGTGTAGAAATCCCCACGATTCCAATACTGAACCACGCGGAAACTGTAACCGTTGGTCAGCGTGACAGACGCAAGCGTGTGCTCGTTGGCAAGAAACACATCGGGCAACCACACTCCCATGAGCAGAGGCACCAGCAGGAAGACCACGGCTATCACGAATAGAAACGTGAGTCGCAAGTACCTTTCGGGAGACGCGCTCATACCGCCTCAAGACGGAACGGTGGAACGCGACGGCTATGTCCCAATCTGCGCGGTGTATTGGGCCGGAGTCAGCAGCGCATCCAGTTCCGCCGGGTTGGCGAGTTTGACCTTGAAGAACCACCCGCCCGCAAAGGGCTCGGTGTTGATGAGTGCCGGCGTGTCCACAATGGCCTTGTTCACCTCGACGACTTCGCCGCTGACGGGAGAATAGATGTCGCTGGCGGTTTTCACCGACTCGACGACCGCGCAGGCTTCGCCGGCCTTCAGCTTGCGTCCGATGGCAGGCACTTCCGCAAAAACGATATCCGTTAACTCGTGTTGCGCGTGGTCGCTGATGCCAACTGTGGCCACGCCTCCGGCCACTCGCACCCACTCGTGAGATTTCGCGTATTTCAAATCCGCTGGAACGTTCGACATGCGCTCATTCAGTCAGGCGGCGGGCTTCTGGTCAATTCGCTTTTCGCGCGGGTGATTGCTTTGAGAGGCCACGCTGACTAGGCTGATCGCGTGATTGCATTGCTCGATTACGGCAGCGGCAACCTCCGCAGCGTCCACAAAGCGTTGCTCAAGGTGGGCGCGGCCGTCCGTTTGGTGCAGCGACCAGAGGAAATGGCCGGCACGGACGCCGTGGTGCTGCCGGGCGTGGGCGCGTTCGACGATTGCCTGAACGCCCTGCAACGCCAGGAGCTTCTGGAGGCGTCGCGGGAGTTCATCCGTACGGGCAAACCGTTCCTCGGCATCTGCGTTGGCTACCAGGCCCTGTTCGAGCGGAGTGAGGAATTCAACAGTTGCGCGGCGGGGCTTGGCATCTTTCCCGGGCGCGTCGTTCGGTTCACGGAACAACCGGGGCTCAAGATTCCGCAAATCGGGTGGAATCAATTGGAGTTGGTTCAACCGGACTGCCCGCTGTATCGCGGCATCGCCAACGGCAGCTACGTCTATTTCGTGCATAGCTTCTTTCCCCAGCCGGCGGATGCTTCGATCGTGGCCACCCGCACCACCTACGGCGAGGCCTTCGCGTCGTCGGTCTGGCGCGAGAACGTGTTCGCCACCCAGTTTCACCGGGGGAAAGCCAGCAGATAGGCCGGCAACTTCTGCCGCACTTCGTCGAGTTGGCGACGAGGTGAAGCCGACTGCGCCCGACGTGGTTCCTTGACTATTGGTCCAGTGGTGCTTTGTTTCTGGCATTGAAACCATAACCCGGAGTCTTGGATACATCAGACCCGAAGCATTAACATAGAAAGCGACCAGAACATTATGCCACACGCACTTCCATCCCTCCCCTACCCCCACGACGCCCTGGAGCCGCACATTGACAAGGCGACCATGGAAATTCACCACGGCCGGCATCACAAGGCCTACGTGGACAACCTGAACAAAGCCATCGCCGGCAACGCCGCCCTTGAAGCCAAGTCGCTGGAACAGATCATCAAAGACCTCAGCGCCGTGCCAGATGCCATCCGCGGCCCGGTGCGCAACAACGGTGGCGGCCATTGGAACCATTCCTTCTTCTGGAAGATCATGGCTCCGAACGCGGGCGGCGCGCCGTCCGGGAAGCTCGCCGATGACCTCAAGGCCGTCTTCGGCAGCATTGACGATTTCAAGGCGAAGTTCGAGGCTGCGGGCGTCGGTCGGTTCGGCAGCGGTTGGGCCTGGCTCGTCGTTCACGGCGGCAAGCTCGAAATCGTCTCCACCCCGAACCAGGACAATCCGCTGATGGGCAAGGCCGTCGCCGGCTGCGAAGGCGCGCCCATCCTCGGCGTGGATGTTTGGGAGCACGCCTACTATCTCAAATACCAGAACAAGCGTGCCGATTACCTGAAGGCCTTCTGGAACGTGGTGAACTGGGCCGAAGTTGCCCGCCATTACGCCTCTGCGAAACCGTAGCCCGCATCCTCCCACCCCGCCGGGCGTCGGACTCGATTCGACGCCCGGTTTGTTTTGGCCGCTTCGCGTTCGCCTGCAACGCGCCGCGTTGGCGCTTCGAATTCACCACTGCTCAGGGACCGGAGTGCGCCAGGATACGTGAACAATATGATCGCGGTCTTCCTTCAGGACGTTGCTGCGCCCGAGGACGGGCGCACTCCGGCCGCTACCTCGGCCGCTACCCGAATTCGGCCTTGCCTGCCGCCGCCCGGTTCTCTGAAACTTCCGTGACGGCGTGGTGTCTTAACCTGGCAACAACATGCAAGACAACGGTGGCCAATTCGGCTGGCTGAAGACAGTGGTGCTGGGGCGCAACCCCCGGCGCACGCTTTGCCGTGCCCTGATTCTGGCGGTCGCCAGCTACGTTGTCTTCGGCTTCGTGCTCCTGCCGGTTCGCATCGAAGGCATCAGCATGTGGCCAACCTACCGCGACCGGCAGTTCAACGTGGCCAACTGCCTCGCGTACCGCTGGCGCGATCCCCGCCGCGGCGACATCGTCTGCCTCTCTTTGGAGGCTGGTCGGCATGTCATGTATCTCAAACGCATCATCGGCCTGCCCGGCGAAACCATCGAATTCCGCCACGGTCGCGCTTACGTTGATGGCCAACCCCTCGACGAGCCTTACGTCCGAACGCATTGCCGTTGGGATTTGCCCCCCAAGCGCCTTGGGCCGGACGAATTCTACGTGGTCGGCGACAACCGCGGCATGCCCGCTGCGCTGCACGAACAAGGCGCCATGGCCCGCCGCCTCATTGTCGGCAAACCCCTGCTATGAAAAACCTCCGCCGGCTTCTCCTCCTTGCCGCCCTGATTGCTGGGGGCGTCTGGCTGTGGGGCGTGCTCTTTCCCAGCCCCGAGAAAGTCATCCGCGCGCGGCTGCACGAGATCGAGAGCCTCGTGACCTTTCCCGCCAACCAGGCCCCGCTCACCGCCCTCACCGAGGTCCAACGCCTTTGCAGCTTCCTCAGCCCCGACGTCGAGGTCTATGTGGACGCCTTGGGCATGGGCCGGGTCGCGGCCCACGGGCGGAACGAAGTCCGAGAAGGCGCATTGGCTTGGCGGAATACCGTCAACGGCGCAAAAGTCGAGTTCCCCGACATCAAGATCGTCCTCGCCCCGGACCGGCAAACCGCCGAGGTCTTCCTGAACGTGAAAGCCCGCGTGCCGACCGAGCCCGACAACGTCTTCCTCGAAATGAAACTCGTCTTCCAGAAAGACGGACGTGACTGGCTCATCACCCGCGCCGAAACCAGCAAGACCCTGCGCTGAAATCTCCGCCCCTTGACCGAGATTTGGCAAGCAACCGGGAGGAAACCAATCGGAGTGACTGGATTTGCAGACAACCGCACTAGCTCACTCAGCGGGACTTCTCCTTCTCATCGCCCGTCCAAGTTACATCTCCCAGCGTAACGCTGATCAAGTTCCCGGTCGCCGGTCTCGGAACACCCTCTCGAACTAACTTCAGCGTGTATCCATTCGTCATGAAATACACCGTCCAGCGGTTGGAATCACCGCCGGAGATTCCCTCCCAGACCGAACCGCGTACCAAGCCGAGTGCGTCAAATACCTGCAAGTCAGTCATGTCGCGGTGCAACAGATGGAGTCTTTGCTTACCCTGCAATACCTCTGGTGGCCTTGGCCTATCGGCGCATGGTTTCGTGGCGCAACTGCTCAGGAGGCAGACACACAGAAGAGCAATACCGGTTCGCATAGAGCATGACTCGTGGACCAACATTCTAGCTCGGCAGGTTTTGCAGGTTCTCCTGCTTCATGGACGCGAGCCTCTGCACCGCGAGCCGGGTTGTCCAGCAAGCCGTTGCCGCCAAACCGAACCGCGGACGGTCCCCGTCCGCAGCACGCCGGTCGGCCTGGGACCGTGGGGAGCTGTTGCGCGAGATTCCCAAATCACCTGCTGCGGATGGCGGACCATCCGCGTTCCGGGGACGTCCGCTTGCGAAATCGGACAAAGCGGATCGAGGCTTGACGACGGCAGATTCGCAACAGCCTTGAGCCGGACCAGCAACCCTGTAGATTCTCCTCCTATGCATTCCATGCAATCGACTCCATCCTCGCGGCGCGAATGGCTTCAGCTCAGCGCCGGCGCGCTGCTGTCGCTGGGGCTTTGGCCTGGCTGCGCCCGTTTCGCCGGCAACGGCCGGGGCGGAGCGTTCTCGTTCGTGGTCCTCAACGACGCGCATTACCGGAGTCCGCAGTGCGGCCCGTGGTTCGAGCGCGTCGCCAGCAGCATCAAGTCGCTTCACGCCAAGCCGGAATTCTGCCTGATGGTGGGCGATCTGGCTGAGCACGGCACCGCCGCCGAGTTGGGCGCGATGCGTGATGCGCTGCGCTCGTTCGGCCTCCCGTTCCACACCGTGATCGGCAACCACGATTACGTTGCGCCGACAGACCGGCAGCCTTACGACACGTTGTTCCCGGGCCGTCTCAATTACCACTTCGAGCACCGCGGCTGGCGGTTCATCGGACTGGATACGACCGAGGGCACGAAATACGAGAAGACCTACATCCAACCGCCCACGTTCCAATGGCTGGATGATACATTGCCCAAGTTGGATCGGGCACAGCCGACGGTCGTCTTCACACACTTTCCGCTGGGCGATGGAGTCCGGATGCGGCCCTTGAACGCCGACGCCCTGCTCACACGCCTCCTGGAGTTTAACCTCGTGGCCGTGTTCGACGGCCATTTCCACGGATTCACCGAGCGCGTCGTGGGGCGGACGGTGTTGACGACCAACCGGTGTTGCGCGATCAGCCGTGACAACCACGACGGCACGAAGGAGAAAGGTTACTTCCTCTGCACGGCTTCGGCAGGCGGCATCCAGCGCGAATTCGTCGAAGTCAAACCCGGCTGAGGGTCAACTGCTGCTCGAATCCAACTGCGCCAGTTCGTTCGCCGCCGTTTCCCACTCCGCATTGGCGACGGGCAGTCGCTCGTGCAGCTCACGCAGCTCATTGTTGATCGCCATCGCCCGGCCCGGGGTGGCGTAGGCTTCGGGCGATTCCAACTCCTTCACCAGCTCCTTCTCCCGGACTTCCAGCCCCGCGATCTCGGTTTCGAGAGCGTGAACCCGGTGTTCCAGTTCGCGCCGCTGGCGGGAGCGAGCCTGGCGTTGCTCGGCGGCCAACCGTTTTTGTTCCTTGCGCTCATTTCGCTGCGACGGTTTGTCGTCAGGCGTTGAGTTCAAACCCGTTTCGCCGGTGGGTCGCGTTGCCCCGCCGCTGGTGAGCCCGTCGCGCGCCCGCTGCGAAGTCTTGTCCAGGTAGTAATCGTAACCGCCAGGGAAATGCCGGAGCTGGCCCGACTGCACGCGCACGACGTGATTCGCGATGGCCCGGATGAAATGCACGTCATGGCTGATAAACACCAGCGTTCCTGCGTACGGCTCGAGCGCCTCGATCAGCGCATCCACGCTGGCCAGGTCCAGGTGCGTGGTCGGCTCGTCCATCAGCAGCAGGTTCGGCGGATTCAACAGCAGCTTCACCAACGCGAGCCGGCTCTTCTCGCCGCCACTCAAAACGCCGACTGGTTTGAACACGTCATCGCCGCGAAACAGAAAGCTGCCCAGCACCGTGCGGACGAATTGCTCCCCCACCTGGCGCGGCGAGTCGAGCGCCTCCTCCAGGACTGAGTGCGACGCACCGAACATCGCCACCCGATGCTGCGCGTAGTAACCGAAGTTCACGTTGTAACCGAGCTTGCGCTCACCGATCTGCGGCTCGATCACACCCGCCAGCAATTTGAGCAACGTGGATTTGCCGGCGCCGTTGGGGCCCACCAGCACGATGCGTTGTCCCCGCTCGACCTCGAAGTTGAGCCCGTCGTAAACGCGGGTCTCGCCGTAGCCAAAACCCACCTTCTCCAGCGTAACCACACGTTGCCCGCTGCGCTCCGGTTGCGGAAAGCTGAAGCCCACCGTCGCCTCCGGGCCGCTCGGCGCTTCGACCATTTCTTCCTTCAGCCGCTCGATTTGCTTGAGCTTGCTTTGGGCCTGGGTGGCCTTGGTGTTCTTCGCCCGAAAACGGTCCACGAAGTTCTGCAGCCGCTCGATCTCGCGAAGCTGCGCCTTCTGCGTGGCAGCAAGCGTGGCCTCCGTGCCTTCGCGCTGGCGCAGATAATCGTCGTAGTTGCCGGTGTACCGAAGAATGCGCGCCTGGCGCAACTCGGCAATGTGCGTGCAAAGGCGGTTCAAGAACTCGCGGTCATGCGAGATGAGCAAGATCGCTCCCCGGTAAGCACGTAAGAAATCCTGCACCCAGAGCAGCGTTTCGAGGTCGAGATGGTTCGTCGGCTCGTCGAGCATCAGCACGTCCGGTTCATCCACCAGCAAGCGCGCGAGCCGCGCCCGCATCACCCAACCGCCGGAAAGCTCGCCGGCCTGCCGCTCGAAATCTGTTTGGCGAAAACCGAGGCTCGCGAGAATCTGCTTGGCACGCGAGAGCGTCTGGCCGTCCGGCTCCTGGTGGTGAGCGTGCGGCACGGCCAGATCCAGGACCGTCTCATGGCCGCCCGGTTGGCTTTCCTGCGGCAGGTAGCCGAGCCGCGTGCCACGAATGCAGGTCACTTCGCCGGCATCTGGCGATTCCTGTCCGAGAAGGATCTTTAGCAACGTGGACTTGCCGGCGCCGTTCGGCCCAACCAAGCCCACCCGCTCCCCCGGCGTGAGCGTCAGCGACACGTCGTCAAACAACAGCCGCGGGCCGAAAGATTTCTGGAGTCCGGCGATCGTCAGCATGGCACGTCAGGAAGCACATTGCGCCCGCGGCGGGATGCAGAAAAGTGCGGCTTCACGACCGGTTGACACCTTGCTTCCGCAGGCCGAAGCACGCGATTCCGGCGGCGAACAGCACGATTGTGCCTGGCTCCGGAACAATGGTATAGCCCAGCACGTCGAACAATCGCAGGTCGGTGGCGGAAAGGTCCACGCGTTCGCCATACGCCAGCGTGGGATCCATCAGGCCAATGCCCTGGCTATCCTTCCAATGACTGGTTTGCCGACCGTCCCCGTAAATCTCGCCCGTTGCGAACAGCGCCACCGAGGTTGTGCCGCCGTCCACCGAGAAGTACTTCTCGCGCGTATCCGCCGTGTAGTCGGTAATGCCGGGGCCCTCGGCCAGGCTGAGCGTTGAGTAACGGAACAGGTCAATCAAATTGGAACTGAAATCACCGCCGGGATACGCGCCGCCCAGCGTGTCAATGTCATCCACGCCGGAAACGAAACCCAGCACATGCCCGATTTCATGTGCCGCCGCGCCCACAAAATCAAACTGCCCCGAGGCAATCTCGCTTCCGTGACTGAAGTCGAAAGCGAAGTCCGAACTGAACCGGATCGTGGCGTCGGGAGCGCTGTCCGGTCCGAGAAAGCCGAGCGCCTTGGCGTTGGCCGTCGTCAGGCCCACGCGGTCCATGGTGTCCACGTAAGGCGTGGCGCTGTTCGGGCCGTTGGGATTGTTGCTGGTGTGGTTGATCAATCGGCTGTAGATGGCCCCGGTCTGCAGGTTGGCGAACGACGAGTAATCGTCGAGCGACGCGCGATGGTGCTCCAGGGCTGACCGCAGTTCCGGATAGGAGCGTTCGATGAATGAACTACTGGTCGAACCGATGATCCCGGGCCCAAGCGAGCCGTAGCCAATCTCCACGTTTACCGTGATGTTGTCGGCCACCCTCGCGGACCAGAGGTTGGCGGCGGCGGTGAAGGCATCGATCGCATACTGCGGCATGCCCGCCTCAGGGATCAAGTTGAAGGTGAGGTTGGCGCGAGCAGGGGCAGCGGCAAGCACGGCGGTGGCGACCAAAACCAACGAGCGTCGTTCGAGCTTCATGAAATACGTTGAGCAGACATCACGGCGCGGGCGGCTTGCACGCGTCGGCGACAAAGCTGTATCCACTGGAGCGTTTCGGCTAACCGTCACCTGGTTACTTGAGCGGCGAGTAATTCGTGGCCGCCAGGTAAACCGACTCCACCTTGTCCACCAACTTCCCGTTCACCTCGGATTCGCTGCGAGCCTTCTCCCACGCCGGGTCTTTGCGGAACGCGTCCCAGGAAGCCTTGGCCGCCTCTCGGCTCTTGTGGGCGAGCAGGTAAACGAGCGTGTTCTCTGCACCCTGCTCCTTGTCCGTCGGAATCCAGAAGCCGACGATCTCCATGCCGTGTTTCTTGAACAGGGCAGTGGTGTGATCGCGGAACCGCGCATTCAGCGCCTCCAGCTTGCCGGGCGCAGCGTAATAGGTGCGCAACTCGAAACAGCGCGAGTCTTTGGCGATGGATGGACTGGGCACGGCGGCGGCCTCAGCCGCCCAGACTGTCACCGTGGCCAGGAGGACGAACAAGGCGAGAATCAAGGTTTTCATGCGCTGCACTAGGTTTGGTCTGCGTTTTCTTTCAGTTTAACTGTCGGGCGGGATTATCCACTGAGCCGCTTCGGAGTCGAGTCGAACCTTCGCCGAGCCAAAGAACCAAACTGCATCCCCGCCGAACCAGAATATGCAGACGGGGATGTCGCCTGGGCGCCGCAGTTACATTCCGAACCGAGTTGCCCTCTCACGGCGCGTTAGAAACGCGCCGATGGTCACTCTTCGTGCTCCTCCTTACACTTGGCACTGACAACTCTCAACGTCATGTAAGTGTGTTCGTCTCCGATCTTCTCGGCCAGCAAACCCACCACACCGCCGCAGATCAGCAATGGTGCTCGTGGTCTGGTTGTGACCAAAGTGATGGTCAGTGCCGGCTTGTCATTCAGTCGGAGCAACCAAGGGAAATAATAGACCGGTGCGGACGCCGGCACATTCCAATCTGCTGGGTCTGCCGGGGCCGAGGCAAGCCCGTTCCCAAAGGAAAGGTCCACATGCACGCCGCCATGCCGGATCAGCGACCAAAGAGACGGCGATTCGATCAACTTGCGGAGAAGGTCCTCCAATCCTTCGGTGCGCTGGACGATGTTGAAATACGACATGAGCGCTGGAAACGTGGCGCACAGCGCCCGTTGTTCGGCCGGAGTGGGTTTCATCGCTACCAGGGTTTTGGAAGTCACAGCCTGGTCGAAGTTCGTCGTTTGACTCCAGCGGTACATGAGCGCCGCAGTTTGATCCAACCCGAGGCCCAAGAAATCTTCGTTCAAGGTAAATCGTGCCTCCTTTTCCTCCGACTTGGGCTGCTTGGCCGAACCCGCCACGGCAAAAGGACCGAACATGCGCAGTTTCACGGGAGTTGGCCGTGACACAAACTCCATCGGCGAGCCGAAGCTTGAACTCACGACAAACTTCGAGGGTTTGGCCGCCGGCTTTGATGGATCAGGCGTCGTCACTTCGAGATACAGAAGCCACTGCGTTCGTTTCTTTGCTTGGATGAATGTCACCAGGACGCTTGCAGAATCCCCAGGTTTTAGGCTGTTGGTGCCAGAGATCGTGTCCAGCCCCTCCAGCGGAATGTGCCTGAGATTCGCCGCAGCGACCAAGTCTGGGCAAGCGGGAATCGGCTTCAGTTTCTGCCCCACGCTGCCGGGCACATCGGTGCCCTGTGCTGCCAAGGCAAATCCAAGTAACAGACACGCCGGCAACAGTTGGCGAGCGAGTGCTCTTCCAGGACGTTTGAAGAGGGAAAGCATCCCAGTCCCGATGCTGCTCATTTGGGTTTGGTCCAGTCTTCCACCTTCAAACCGGCGACCCGGTTGAACTCCTCGGTGTTGCTGCTGACCAGAGTCAAGCCATGCGCCAGGCAAATGGCCGCAATCTTCAGGTCGTTGGGACCGATAACTTGGGCGCGCGATTCCAGATCGTGTCGAACGGTGCCGTAGTGCCATGCGGCCGGGTCATCGAATGGCAGCGAAACGAAGCGTTGGAACAGGTTTTGCAGTGCGAGAAGGCGTCGCTCCCGTCGCTCATACCTGTGAGCGCCATGCCAGAGTTCGGCTTTGACAACCGAGCATAGCAGAATGTCCGCAGGCGTGAGCCGATTCAGCCGTTGCTCAATCGGGCCACCGGGATTCTTAAGATGGAGAATCCACGCGTTGGTGTCCAGCAACCAGGCCATCACCACTCCTCGCGCTTCTCGAATTCCCCCTGCGGCGGGCGCTCGAACGGCTCTGTTCCCCAGTCTGCCCGAATCTGCTCCCAGAAGCCGGGCGGCCAGGTGGAGCCGTTCGGCTTGCGCGTCTCAGCCAAATGCAGTGCATCCTGCACCAGCCGTTCGACCGAAGCAGCGGTCTCGGGATCAAGGCGTTGTAGTCTGCGATCCAACTCAACGGCGATGGCTGTCATGTGGCTACTCTATTGTGGCGCC
>CAYJNU010000112.1:0-18937 GCA_964371005.1 uncultured Verrucomicrobiota bacterium
GACGCCGGGCGACCACCCCGAAACCGCTTCGACCATCAGTGCCGCGCTTGCCGGACCGGGCAGCGTGGTCACCTTCAGCTCTGTTCCTTCCAGTTGGTGGAAACAAGATGGCGGCGTGAGCTTCACTGACCGGAATAAATTCTATCGTTGGGGAATCCCGCATTGGGGCCAGCCTGGGGTTCTCCTGGCTCGGTAGGGCTATTCCACCGATCCACGCTCTTGGGCATTTTGGGCACAACGAACAAACTGGCTGCCGTTTCGGGTGAAGGCGACCGTCGTGGCGGTGTCCCAAGGCTCCACCTTCTCAGGCTGGCAGAATTACATCGGCGGGTCGGACACCAACGCTCCGACGGCGCCAGCCAATCTCGCTGTAACCGGGGCTACCACCAACAGCATCTTCTTGAACTGGACGGCCTCCACTGACAACGTTGGCGTGACCGGCTATCGGATCTATCGCAACGGTGGCGAAGTGGGAACTTCTACCACCACGAGCTACACGGACGGCGGGTTGGCCGCGAAGACGACCAACAGCTACTCGGTGAAGGCGTTCGATGCCGCGGGCAACCTTTCCGCGGCCAGCGCTTCGGTGACTGGGGCCACGACTTCTGGCAGCAGCGGTGCGACCGGTTTGGTCCGCTTCAGGCATTTCACCATCCGCAATCCGCTGCCAGGCAACTCCTGGGGAACCGGCGGTCTTCCGCTCGTGGATTTGGACGGGGACGGCGATCTGGATTGCGCGTTGACGCGGCGCGATGTTCACGGTTTCTGGTGGTATGAACGCCGCACCGATTCGGTTTGGGTGCAGCATCTGATCAGCGATTCGGCGTCGCTCCCGCAGGCGCTCGGCGGGGCCAGCCTCGACGTGGACAACGACGGCTGGGCGGACCTGGTTTTCAGCGGCGTGTGGCTCAAGAATCCGGGCACGTTGCGCCAGCAACCCGACAGCGCTTGGACGACCAACTACTTCGCCGGATCGGGCCATGACATTCTGGCGGCGGACATCAACCGGGATCAACGGATGGACATCGTCACTTTCGATGGGAACAGTTTGCGCTGGTTCAATCCCCCGCTGGGCATGGCTTCCAACACGATTGCCCAAAGCGTGGGCCACCACGGCGGCATCACGCCCAACGGCGCGGGCGACATTGATGGCGATGGCGATCTTGATGTGGTGGGCGCGGGTTACTGGTATGCCAATCCGGGCAATGGCGTGTGCACCTGGACTCGCCACAACTGGCCGCACCTGCTGATTCCCAATGCCTCCTACGGCACGAGCATCCGAAGCTGGGTGGTGGACTTGGACGGCGACGACGATCAGGACATCGTCTATAGCGACTGCGACACCGGCTACAGCCACGTCTATTGGGTGCGGAACGAAGGCCGAGGCACCAACTGGACGCGCTTTGCGCTGGCGGATCCACCCACCTCTCCCGGCAGTGTCCTCGGGACGGGTTCGTTTCATTCACTGGGCGTGGCGGACTTCGATCTCGATGGCGACCTAGACGTGTTCGCGGGCGAACAGGAGGATCCGGACCAAATGGGCGGCAGCAAGTTGCCGATGAAGCCCGCCGGGCTCAAGGAGCGCGGGGTCGTGTGGGCCAACTCCGGCGCAAATCCGCCGGTGTTCACGCCGCAAGTGATTCAGGAAGACAACCCCGGCTGGCACGATGCGGCCATCGGGGACGTGGACGGTGACGGCGATGTGGATATCGTCAGCAAGATCTGGAACAAAGACGGAGTGGCTTACCATGCAGATTACTGGCGCAACGATACCATCGTCCGGCTCGACAATGAAACTGACTTGATGTGCTGGCACAGCAATGGCGGTTTGTGGCAGGTGACCAATGGCGTCATCATCGGCCAGCAGAATCCCCCGGGCAGCGGCAACGGCGGCCTGCTGCTCAGCGATCAGTCCTTCGGCGATTTCGAGGCAACCTTCGAGGTCTGGCCGGACTGGGGAGTGGACACGGGTTTCTACACGCGAACGGCGACGAATGGGAAGGCCTACCAAATCACCATAGATTACCAGACCAACAATCCGATGGGTGGCATCTACCTCGCTGGCATTGGGGATTACGGCTCTTGGAATTTTACGTTGACCGGCACCAATTCCATCCAAGGCAACCCGCAGTACTTCGCCGTTGGCGACTGGCCGAACATCTGGAATCCCACCGGCTGGAATACTTTTCGCGTCCAAGTAACGAACAATCCGCCGCGCATCATCACGTGGATCAACGGGACCAAAATCAAGGACTACCAGGACACGCTAGTCCGGCTCGCAGCCACCGGGATGGTCGCGCTGCAAGTTCACCCGACCGTGGCCGAGTGGCCCATCGGCGCCGTCACCCGCTTCCGGAACATCCGGATCAAGGATCTCGGCAACAATGTTCCGCCCCCCGACGCCCAGTCACCGACGACACCGGCGAATCTCGTCGTCACTGGCGCAAGCGCCAGCAGCGTTTCGCTGAGCTGGAGCGCTTCCACAGACAACGTTGGGATCGCCGGGTACCGGGTTTATCGCAACGGTGCCGAAGCAGGCATTTCCACCGCCACAAGCTTCACAGACGCTGGACTGGCGCCAAGCAACGCTTACAGCTATGCGGTCAGAGCATTCGATGCGGCGGCGAATCAATCCGCAGCGAGCGCTTTGGTCACCACCAACACCCTTGCAGGAGGCAGCGGTGGCGTTGTGCCCACGCAAGGTTTGGCGTTTTGGGTCAAGGCCGATACAGGAATCACTCTCAACGGAAACACTGTCTCGCAATGGGCTGATCAATCCGGCAACAATCGCCACGCCACGCAAACAACCGCCGCCAACCAACCGACGCTCGTCATCAACACGCTCAACGGCAAGCCGGTGCTCCGCTTTGACGGCGTCAATGATCTCCTCAACTTCAATCTGCCGATCAACGGCTCCACCGGACTGACGATTGTTCTGGTTTCGGCCAACAGCGCCAGCCGCGATCCGGGAGCCAACCAGGGCAACTACGCGCCGATCTTCTGGGAAGAAACCGCGTCCTGGGGCTGGACTTACTTGAGTCCGTTCCGGAGCAACGTGGTGATGCGATTCGGCACGACCCAGACGGGCAACCTGTTCAAGTATCAACGCCCATCCTCGATCGGCAACGGCTTCACAATGACAGTGGGCGTACACAACGGGACCACCGATTCGCTGTATATCAACGGCCACCTCGCGATGAGCGCCGGAGGCAAGCTGTCGCCGATTGCCGCGACCGTCAACACCGCGTATCTCGGTCGTGGCGCCGGCAGCAATTATTTCCCCGGCGACATCGCCGAGGTGCTGGCTTACACGCGCGCACTGTCCGCAGCAGAACGCGTGGATGTCGAGAATTACCTGCGCACCCGTTTTCTGCCCAGCCAGCTTCCCACGATCCAGATTAACAACCCAACCAACGGCACCAGCTTCATGGCCCCGGCCAACATCACGATCGCGGCTGTGGCGGCTTCCTCCAACTCGACGATCAGCAAGGTGGAGTTCTTTAGCAGCACCAACCTGATCGGCACAAAGACCAGTTTCCCCTACAGCCTCACGTGGAGCAATGTGGCACCGGGCAGCTACAGATTAACGGCCAAAACAACTGACAACGTCGGGGCAACCTGGCTTTCCGATTCAGTCACCGTGGTCGTACATGCTCCACTCCTGTCGCCCGTACTCTCACCGCTGACCAATCGGTCCTTGGTCGCGGGAGCAACGCTTTCGCTCACCAACCAGGCGTACGACCCGAATGCAGTACCGCAACGGTTGTTCTTCAGTTTGCCGGAGGCCCCGGTCGGAGCCGCAATGGATCCGGCCAGCGGGGTCCTGGCTTGGCGCTCGACAATGGCTCAGGCCGGCACGAGCAATCTATTCACCGTCGTGGTGCAGCAGGAGGGCGGACGGCAGACAAACCTCTTGCCGATGGGCGATGCACACGTGATCGAGAGTTACCCCCACGCCAATTACGGTTCGCAGGCGAATTTGATGGTCAAACTCAGCGCCAACCCCGGACTGACCCGCGAGAGTTTTCTTCGTTTCGACCTCAGCGGACTCGCCGGCACGACCACTGGCGCCACACTGCGCCTGACTCCAACGGTAGCCTTGACTCCCGGCACACACGCCCTCGCGTTGGTGACCGACAACGCCTGGACCGAAACCGCACTCACCTGGGCCAACAAGCCTGCATCATCCACCGTCCTGGCAACCTGGACGCCGCAGGAAGGCGTCGCGACGCAAGTGCCGTTGGCAAGTGCCGTCCAGAATGCCCGCTCGGGAAGCGGACTACTCTCGCTGCGACTCCATGCAGCCAACAGCACGGCCGACGGCTTGGTGTATTACGGCTCGAAAGAGGGAAATGCCGATGCTGCGCCGCAGTTGTTTGTGAGTTCGAGCGGGCCGGCCTTGAGCGCCACTCAAAGTTTCTGGGTCACCGTAAACGCGCCAGCTCCGCCAATCCTGAGCCAACCGGGCCTTGACGCGAACGGCCGGTTCGAGTTGCTGATTTCCGGAGACAGCGGCCCGGACTGCACGATCCACGCCTCGTCCAACCTGATTGACTGGGCGCCACTGCTGACGACCCTCGAGCCGGGGCTGCCGTTCCGGTTCTGTGATACCAGTTCAACCAACTACAAAACTCGATTCTACCGCGCCCAGCTCGGGCCTTGACCGGGCGCGTTGGCGCAACGTCCATGCAAAAACTCATTCCCGTCCAGAATCCCGCCATCGCCTCAACAGCGTTGCCGACCGTCCTGTTCGTCTTGGCCGCCGGCTCGCTCTTGATGGCGAGTCTGCACGCGGCTGAAATGCGATTCCAACACTTCACCATCGCCGATCCGTTGCCCGGCAAGCTCGGAGGCACAGCCGGCATTCCGCTGGCGGATCTGGACGGAGACGGCGATTTGGACTGCGCCCTTTCTCGAAAGGATGCTCACGGCTTCTGGTGGTATGAACGGCGCACCGACGCGGTGTGGGTGCAACACCTGATCAGTGATTCGCCGGACATTTATCAGGGGTTGGGGGCGGCGGCGCTGGACGTGGATGGCGATGGATGGACCGATCTCGTTTTCAACCAGGCTTGGTTCAAGAATCCAGGGACACTGCGCGAAACACCAGATCGTGCGTGGGCCGTGCACGAATACGAACATTCCGGTCACGAGGTGCATGACATCATGGCTGCCGACATAAACGGGAATGGCCGGCCGGACATCGTGACGTTTGATGGCAAAAAACTGCTGTGGTTCGATACGGCACATTCGCTGGCGGTGACGACGGTTGCCGAAGGGATTGGGCATCACGGCGGTCTAACTCCCAAAGGAGCCGGCGACTTGGATGGGGATGGCGATCTTGATCTGGTAATCGCCGGATCGTGGTTTGAGAATCCGGGCAAGGGTGTTGGCCAGTGGGCGCGACACTCCTGGCCCCACCTCGTGATCACCAACGCCAGTTACGGGACCAGCGCCCGAACCTGGGTGATGGACCTGGATCGAGATGGCCAAAACGACATCGTCTATAGCGACTGCGACACGGGATCGAGTCATGTTTACTGGGTGAAGAACGAAGGCAAGCGAACCAAGTGGACCCGCTTTCCATTGCCGGACCCGCCGACTTCGCCGGGCAATGTGCCGGGGACAGGCTCATTCCATTCGCTGGGCGTCGCGGATTTCGACAAGGATGGAGACTTGGACATTTTCGCCGGCGAGCAGGAGGACCCCTCGGCGTTCGCGCATTGGGCCAAGCAGGGCAAGCTGCCCATGAAAGCCAAGGGGCTCAAGGAACGGGGCGTCATCTGGATCAACTCCGGGTCAAAACCACCAACCTTCACACCGCAGGTGATTCAGGAAGACAACCCCGGCTGGCACGACGCCTGTCTGGGGGACGTGGATGGAGACGGCGACATTGATATCGTCACCAAGATTTGGCAAAAAGACGGCCCGACCTACCATGCCGATTACTGGCGCAACGATTCGGTCGCCGGGAAACAATCTGCCGCCGCGCCGCCAGTGCAAGCTCAGAAGCTGACCCTCGTGGAGGCTCGTGCTCGCATTCCAAAACGCGAAGTCCCTGTCTTTTGGCTGGGAGGAGACAAGGGACTGGCTGAGCGCTGGAACCGCTTGGTCTTGGGAAAGGTCCAGACCGTTGCCGTCAGTCCGGGCGGACGGCCGCTTCACTTGATCAGCTACGGCGAATTTGAGTCGTTGCCCCAGGACGCCAACTTCAATTCAGCCGATGGCGCACGCCAGCCGTCGGCCTATCGCGACAAAGCCGCGCGCAATAAACCGGTCGTGTTGTTGGTCGGCCCGGTTCACGGCCACGAAGTCGAGGGCCTGACCGGCTTGGGCAATTTCATCCAAATCATGGAAACGGGCAAAGACCTTCGAGGCAAAGCCCAGCCGCAAACCCTTGCGCTCGGCCAGCGCTGCCGGCTGCTGATTATTCCATCGGGGAATCCCGACGGTCTGGCGCGCTTCGAGCCGCGCATGCTCCACGAAATGGAACTTCAAGACGTGCAGTTCTGGGGACAGGGCACGTGGAACGATGACACCTTGTGCGGATGGCCTGGCGTCAAGCGTGTCCACCCGATGGTCGGCAGCCGCGTCGGTTTCCTCGGCTGCTATTTCAACGACGCGGGAGTGAACCCCATGCACGACGAGTTCTTCGCGCCCATGTCCTCCGAGGCCAGCGCCATTCTGCGCGTGGCGCGCGAGGAAGCGCCGGATTGCGCCGTCTCCCTGCACAGCCACGACTACGCCCCCGAAGTCCTGCGACCGGCCTACCTGCCTCTGGAAGTCCAAGAGCAAATCAGCCGCTTGGCCGAGCGTTATTCCAAGCGGTTGGCCAGCCTGGGCCTGCCGAACAAAGCTCCGTTCAAAACCAAACCAGACGGGGGGAATCCTCCTCCCGCTTTCAATCTCACGAGCGCCCTATATCACATCAGCGGGGCGGTCGCGTTCACTTTCGAATGCCCTCACAGCTTGCGCGAGGAACGCTCTTGCCGCGTCACTCCCGATCAAATTCTGGACATCCAACTCGCGCTATATGAGTCCGTGATGGAACACGTCCTCGAATCCAAGACGCATCAGGCAACCAAGTAGGCGAGGCGTGACAGTTTTGTGGTGAGTTTGTGGTGGTCCTGTGAACAGCTCCTGCATGTGGATTCTGCTCACCCTCCCCGGGCATTTCGGCATCCACCGATTCTACCCGGGCAAGCGGGGAACGGGCCGACTGCGTGTGCTGACGGTGGGACTGTTCGGCATCGGCTGGCTTTACGACTACTGGACACCCGGTTGCGTTGGCGACTGGAGCGAAGCGACGGACTTCAGTTGTGCGAGGTTTTCGCGCTAGATTGTCCCGTGCCGGCGCCCCAGACATTGCTGTTCCCAGATCCACGGCCGCTCGTCGAGCGGCTGGGCGAGGAGTTCTTCCGGCGACTGCCCGAGTGCCCCGGCGTTTATCTGATGCAGGATGCCAGCGGGGTGGTGCTCTATGTGGGGAAGGCCAAGAGCGCCAAGAGCCTGCGGCAGCGCCTGGGCCATTATCGGGTGGCCAATCCGGACCGGATGGGCCGCCGGCCTGTTGCACGCGGCCTTCGTAGGTTTGGCCCTGGACGAAGCTGGGTCCGGTTTGGCGGATACCGCGCGACTCCGCGCCGGCCAACTTGACCAGCGGCGTGTGGTTGCCCACGAACGGCTGGTTCGTATCCATCACGACGGATTCCACCGGGCCAATGGGATTCCACCGCCCCGGGCTGAGGCCACGCCGGCGGCCGGTGCCGAAGCCGCCAGGTCCGCGTTGCGGAGCGGGGTCCTCCGCGGGTTTGGGCTGGACGGCGTATTAGGACTTCCGGTCCTCGAACACCTCACTCCAGAGCCCGCTGTACATTTTACACACAATTTCCCAATCAAAGCCACGGCCTGAAACAGCCAAAACCATTGATTATATTGGTCCAAATGCAAAGTGGTGCCGGTGGTGGGACTCGAACCCACACGGCCGTTACCGGCCAAGGGATTTTAAGTCCCTTGTGTCTGCCATTTCACCACACCGGCTACCGTTGACTGACAATTACTTGCGAGATGATTGTAGAACGCAAATTGGCAAGGTGCTTCTGTTTGTGCCACTGCAACGACATGAGAGCCACAGTTACCGAAGGAAGTAGCGCAAAGAACTTCATCTCGCGTCGCAATCGCACCGCGAGCTTCGCAGAGGTTCTCGATGGGCGCAAGCAGCCAGTCCGAGGTTTGTGGAGAAGGGTCCGGAACGGACGTTTTTACGGACAGCTCAGCGTCGAAAACCCGACCACAGGACAGCAACTCAATCGCCCGTTGGCGCCTGCTGACGCGGGGCGCAAGACCGTTGTGCGGCTCTGACAAAGGGCCACACATCATCCTGCCCGTATGTTTTGGTGACTTCTGGAGGCCCCCACCGCGACAAAAGCACGGTGCATCTTCAGTACTTGATTGGAATTGGTGGAGCCGACAGGAATCGAACCTGCGACCTTCTCATTGCGAACGAGACGCTCTGCCAACTGAGCTACGACCCCATCCAATTCATTACGAGCTACTTACGACCAAAACTGCTTGGTAGTGATTTTTAGCTTCTATACAGAGCTTCTATACTGTAGGCTCGTGGGCGTGTCAAAGGCCCATTCACGAACAGGCAAGTTCTGCAAGGTCGCCGAGAACCTCTACCGGTACTCGTCTAACGGCATCTACTATGCCGTGTTTCGCGACAAGGGCAAGCTGAAATGGAGAAGCCTCAAGACCCCTGACAAGGCGCTGGCGAAGCGCCGCTTGCCGACCGAAATCGAGAAGTGCCGCAAAATCGACCCCAAGGCGGCGAAGATGACCATCGCGGGTTTGCTGCACATCTACGAAGTCAACCTCAAGACGCTCGACACAAAAACGATTGCGACACGCAAGTCGATCCTCAAGCGCTTCAAAGACACGTGGACCGGTGGCCTCGAAATGCAGGTTCGTGAGGTTACATCCAACGCCCTGCGTGCATGGTTGGGACAACACCGCGACCGGCTCAAGAAATCGTCGCTGAACGAATACGTCCGCTTCCTGCGACAACTCTTTGAAGCCGCCTTGCAGGAGCGCGTGATCGCCGAATCTCCGGCAGCCGGGATCGAGGAATTCAAGCGGGAGAAGCCGATCCGCGAAACACCCTGTTGGGAGCAATACGATGCCATCGTCAAAGAGATGCGCTCGCAGCGGTTTAGTGAATCGGCACAGGATTCAGCCGACGTGGTCGACTTTTGGGCCTTGGCCGGCGCTGGTACCGCAGAGACTGCTCACCTGATGGGAGAGCACATCGACTTCGACAAGGTCGATCAGGACAGGGATGGCGAGGACGCCGTCAGGGGAGAGATTACGCTCTTTCGTAAAAAAACAGACACCGGCTTCACGATTCCGATGTTCCCGGCCGTACGTCCACTCCTTGAGAAGCTCCGTGACCGTGGCCAGATCAAGCGCGGTGAATCAGTGTTCAAGATTCGTGATCCCAAAAAAGGACTGCGTGCTGCGTGTGAGCGACTGGGCTATCCCAAGTTCTCAGCGAGGACGTTTCGTCGTCTGTTCATCACTCGCGCCATCGAACAGGGTGTCGATTTCAAAACACTGGCAGCTTGGCAGGGCCACCGGGACGGCGGCGTGCTCATCGCCAAAACCTACAGCCATCTGAGGGACGCTCATTCCAAGAAGATGGCAAAACTCGTTACGGCTCCGTCACGGCCTTTAGAGGAAAGCTATGAAATCTAATCTTCAGAAACGCCCATCCCATGAGGATTCGTGCAGAGCGTTGAAACCGAGAGAGCCTCAGCGCCCGATACGCTCTCCAGCCGCGAGCAGGATGCGAATCAAGAAAACCACACCGCCCCCCATTAACCTCGACGATGTGTCGATGGGTCGCGTCATGCAGATGCTGCACGGCGAAAACGATCATTACTGGCACCACCGCATCCAGCGCGTGTTCGCCAAGGCCGGCATCGCCACGCGGCGGATCGAGTGCATGGAAGAACACCCCATCTGGCGGGCGTGGCTG
This sequence comes from uncultured Verrucomicrobiota bacterium, assembly GCA_964371005.1. Taxonomy (GTDB): domain Bacteria; phylum Verrucomicrobiota; class Verrucomicrobiia; order Limisphaerales; family MWDV01; genus MWDV01. The sequence goes on from CAYJNU010000112.1 coordinate 10,037, forward strand.
ACGCGCCGCTCGTTTGCTCTTGCCTCAGACACGAGAGCGGCCATTCTCCAGCTACGGAACATCCTCCGTGATGGAGGCATCAAAGTCGTGCGGGGCGAGTTCAATATCGTCGACTGGCGCGGCGAAAAGCTGCTCGTCGTGTTTATGCTCGACCTCGGTGCGCCCGGCACCTTGCAGCGCCGCCCGCCACTGGTCGGTCAGGGAGAGTTGTGGACCGAAACCCATTAACCAGTTCATCCGTGCGGCTGTCCAAGTCGAAATTCTTGCAGGGACACCAGTGCCGGAAGCTGCTCTGGTTTGCCTGCAACACCAAAGAAGTCCCTGAACCTGACGCCGCGCAGCAGGCCATCCTCGACCAAGGCAAGCAGGTCGGTGATCTGGCCAAGACACTTTACCCCGGCGGCGTCGAGGTCGGCGCCGGTGTGACCGACTTCGAGCAGGTGCTTCAGCGGTCGCTGGAGGCTATGAAGACGAGGCTGCCACTGTTCGAGGCAAGCTTTGTGTACAACGGCGGGTTGGCTCGGGCGGACATCCTGCTCCCCGTCGGGAGGACCGAGTGGGACATCATCGAGGTCAAATCGAGCACCGAGATCAAGGACGTGAACCTGCTCGACCTCGCCTTTCGGGCGTTTGTGTACCACGGAGCGGGCCTGCACATCCGCCGCTGCTGCGTGATGCACGTCAACAGCGAGTACGTGCGGCACGGCGCAATTGACCCGAAGAAGTTCTTCAAGCTCGCGGATGTCACCAAGGACGTATCCGCACTCTCCAGAGACATCGAGCCGCTCATGGAGGACATGTTCAGCGTGATCCGGCGCAAGCAGTCGCCGGACATTCAGATCGGCCCGCATTGCTCTTACCCGTACCCGTGCCCGCTACAGGACAAATGCTGGGCGTTCCTGCCCGAGCAGAATGTCACGACACTCTACCGTGCTGGAAAGAAAGCGTTCAAGCTCTTGGCGGATGGCATTGTCGCCCTCAAGGACATCCCCGAAGACTTCCGTCTCACGGCGAACCAGAAGATTCAACGCCAGACTGCCGCGTCCGGTAAGCCCCATGTTGATCGCACGGCACTGGCCGCTTTCCTGAGCCAGTTGCAGTACCCGCTCAGCTACCTCGACTTTGAAACCCTCGGCACCGCCATCCCGCTCTTTGATGGCGCCCAGCCTTACGAGCAGATTCCGTTTCAGTTCTCCCTCCATGTCATCCGCTCGGCGGGTGCCAAGCCGGAGCACCACGGATTCCTCGCCGAGGGCCGGAACGATCCCCGACCAGAATTCGTGCGCCGTCTGCATGCCATCCTGCCGGATGTCGGATCAGTGATCGTGTACAATGCCGCCTTCGAGCAGGGCCGACTGGAGGAATGCTGCCATCTGCTGCCGGAGTACGAGCCGTGGTGCCGGCAGGTGAAGCGGCGCATGGTTGACCTCCTGCTGCCTTTCCGTGGATTCCGCTACCACCATCCTGCCCAGCACGGGAGCAACAGCATGAAGGCGGTGCTTCCAGCGCTCACTGGACACGGTTACGAGCACTTGGAGATTCAGGAAGGCGGCACGGCCAGCTTGGAATACCTGCGGGTGACGCATGGCGCCGTGCCGGAGGCGGAGCGCCAGAAGGTGCGAGCGCAGCTTGAGCGGTACTGCGGCTTGGATACCGAGGGAATGGTTTGGATTATTGATGCCTTACGACAGTGCGCGGGTTGAATGAAGTCCCGGGATGCCTGTGGAACTCGAAACGTCGCCCACACCATGAAATTGCGCGAAAGCGGAATGCCAGAGGAAGCGTATTGGGAGACGTTGTTCGACGTGCCCTTGATTCTCGACCGCCTCGGAATCGACATCCGACTGCGGGATGGGGTCGAACTGGGTTGCGGCTATGGCACGTTCACCTTGCCCGTGGCGCGGCGCATTTCCGGCACGCTGCGCGCCTTCGACATTGACGCCGACATGGTGGAACGGACGGTTTGCCGGGCCGCAGCCGAAGGCATTGGCAACATTCTCTGCGAACAGCGTGACATATTCTTACATGGGTTCGGGATTGCGCCCGAATCACAGAATGCCTGCCTGCTTTTTAACATTCTTCACTGTGAGGAACCCCTGCGGCTTCTGGGCGAAGCCGTTCGTGTCGTACGCCCGACCGGTTCCGTTCACGCCATCCACTGGCGATATGATCCGGCCACACCGCGTGGCCCGAGCATGGAGATTCGCCCCCGCCCTGAGCAGGTTGTGGAATGGGGGATACAGGCGGGGTTGACCGTTGTCCGTACCGCAGTCATCGACCTGCCTCCGTGGCACTACGGGATTCGCTTCCATCGTCCTTGACGCCTGCCGAGGCCAGCAAGCGACGCAGGCGGGACGCCAGTCGTCTTCCGACAACACTGAAAAGAGCGGTGCTGCCCTGCGGCAACCCGCTCTCTGCACCGGCTTGCGGTGGTGGTGTGGTTCTTGTGTGCGTCCTTGTGTGGCGTCAGGCCACAGCTTTACTTCATCGCGCAGCAGGCGGCATCCTTGCTGCCGTTCTCAGTGCAGACGTGTACCGCTTTGCTGGTTTTCGCCTTGCCGTGGCCTTCGGGTACGATGGTTGTGGCACAGCCGGGGCACTCATGCCTCTGCATCTGATGCTTGATTTCAGGCTGCACGGCCTTGCCGGTCTTCTCCACGACCGTCACCGATGAGTCCTTACACTTCGGGCAGGACATGGCCATAAAACCGCTCGAATGTGCCGGGGTGAGGTCGGCTGCGGTTCGGCTCGGTTTCGACTGCATCAACTGGGTCGCGCCCTTCTCCTGTGCGAATCCGGCAGCGGGCAGCCATGCCAGTCCGGCCACGGCCAGCGCGAAAGTTGAGCGAATCAGGAGGCTACGGATTTGAATCATGGTTTTCATACGATGTCGTTGTGTCTGTTTCTTTCTTCAGTTCCGGCAGTCGGTGTGACTGCCTTGTGAGGGGCTTACCCCGCCGCCGGAAGAATCCCTCAAGAATCCGCTCACGACTTTTCCTGCGGGATTCACATGCCTTCGGGGTATGCTCTGTGGCTGAACCATGAATACTGCGAATCCAGAACCCAATGAGGCGCGACTGCGCGGCCTGTTGCGCGATGCGCGTCCTGCGGCGCCGCTGCCACCACGCTTTCAGGAAGCCGTTTGGCGGCGGATTGAGCAGGCCGAAGCTCCGAGGGAAACGGCTGCGCCGGTTGCGTGGCTTGATCGGCTGGTCGAGCGATGCTTGCGTCCTCGCCTTGCGCTGGCGGGCATCACTGCCCTGCTGCTGGTCAGCGGCGTGGCCGGGGTGCTGAGCGGCACCCAGACGGCCAAGGAAGTTGCGCAGGCGCGGTACCTTTCTGCGGTCGCCCCAAGCACCGTTCGCTAACCTGCCATGCGCCGCTCTCTGCTCATCCTGTTCGCCGGGGTCGTCGCCAGCGCGGCGCTCTGCTTCGGCGTTTACCGCCTGACCGGGCACTTGTGCGCCGAGCACCTTGTCCGCTCGACGGATGATCTCGACTGGCTGCGCATGGAGTTCCGCCTCGGTGACGCCGAGATCGCCCGCCTCCGCCAACTGCATGACGGCTACCTGCCCCAGTGTCAGAACTTCTGCGACCGGATTGCGGCCAAGAAGGGTGAGGTTGCCGAAGCCCTCGGCACCGGAACGAACATCACGGCTGCCGTCGAACAGAAACTCACGGAAGTCGCCACCCTCCGCGTCCAGTGCCAAGTGGCCATGTTACGGCACTTCGCGGAAGTCAGCCGGGTGATGCCGCCTGAGCAAGGCCGTCGCTATCTCGCGGAGATGCAGCGGCTGACACTCGGCTCGCACGAGCAGATGGAACAACGCATGTCCGGTGACGCTCCGACTGCGCATGGGCACCATTGAAGCTGACGCTCTCGACCGGGCGGACATGGAGCGATTGGTCGCCGGGCATGGAGCGGCGCTCAACGTCCTGATGGAGCGCCATGCCACGGGCGTTTTCCATTTCCTCTGCCGGATGCTGGGCAACGAGGACGATGCAAACGATCTCGCGCAGGAGACGTTTGTGCGAGTGTACCGGGCGCGGGACAGCTACCGGCCCGAACAGAAGTTCAGCACGTGGCTGTTCACCATCGCCGCCAATCTCGCCCGCAACCAGATTCGCTGGCGCTCCCGGCACCCCAACCTCTCGCTCGACGCCGAGTCGGAGACAACCAAACAGACCTTGGGAGATACGCTCCCGGCCAACGGTTCTTCGCCGCACGAAGCCGCTGAGGCTGCCGACCGGGCTGAAGCCGTGCGGGCCGCTGTGCAGCGGTTGCCAGACGACCTGCGCGAAGCCATCGTGCTCTGTGAATGGGAAGACCTTTCTGTAGCGGAAGCCGCCACGGTCTTGAGCACGACGCCCAAGGCGGTGGAGTCCCGCCTTTACCGTGCCCGGAATCTGCTCCGCGAGAAGTTGAAGAAAAGGCTGTAGTCATTGGCGCCCACTTTCCGTTGGTTCCCTCACTGTTCTTGGGTTTGAGCCGCGTCGCTGCACGAGTCAGGTTCTGTTCATCGGCGACCGCGACGAAATTGCGCAAGTGGCGGAGTTCCATCAGCGCACGAGCCTGCCCGCTGGGCATGGTGAGCCAAGCGACAGAGCATTTTGCGGTGCGGCAACGTGAGGCTAAGTTGATGGCACATGAAAAGTAGTTAAACAAAGACGTAGAAACGCGAAAGGAATCGCCATGAGTGCCTTCACCTACAACCGTCTCGACAAAAACAACGTCGCCGTCCTGCTCGTTGACCACCAGTCCGGCCTAGTCAACCTCGTTCAGGATTTCTCACCGGACGACTTCAAGAACAACGTCCTCGCACTGGCCGATGCGGCCAAGTACTTCAAGCTGCCAACGATTCTCACCACGAGCTTTGAAGATGGGCCGAACGGGCCGCTCGTGCCGGAGTTGAAAGGGTTGTTCCCCAATGCGCCTTACATTGCACGCCCCGGCAACATCAACGCATGGGACAACGAGGATTTCGTCAAGGCGGTGAAAGCGACCGGCAAAAAGCAGTTGCTCATCGCGGGCATCGTGACGGAAGTATGCGTGGCCTTCCCGGCGCTCTCCGCCCGCGAGGAAGGCTTTGAGGTCTTCGTGGTCACCGACGCCTCCGGCACCTTCAACAAAACAACCCGAGACGCCGCATGGTCCCGCATGGCAGCAGCGGGCTGCCAACTGATGACGTGGTTTGGCGTTGCCTGCGAACTGCACCGCGACTGGCGCAACGACATCGAAGGACTGGGCGCCCTGTTCTCCAATCACCTTCCGTCCTACCGCTGCCTCATCACAAGCTACATGGCGGGCAAGGCCGCGAAAGGCTGACTGCGGAAGCCCGTCACACATGGCATGCCGCGCAATTCATCAGCGCCGTTCGCCGGAGGCACGCACGGTGCAAACCACTCAGGGTGGCTCAACGGAGCAACCAGATGTTTCCGAAATGAGGGCCGCAACGGCTACCGTGAAAGCGTGAGCAGAAAGTCGAACTCAGCAGAACGAAAGACCAGCCCATGAAGAAGCTGCAACGCATTCATCACAGTGCAGGGATGCACTGGGTCGGCGACGGGTTTCCCGTGCGCTCGGTGTTTGATTACAACGGCCTTGGCCGCGAGTTGAGTCCGTTCCTGCTGCTCGACTATGCCGCTCCCCATGAATTCCCACCGGGGAACGCGAGACGGGGTGTGGGCGCACATCCGCACAAGGGTTTTGAGACGGTGACAGTCGTGTATCAAGGCGAACTGGAGCACCGCGACTCCAGCGGTGGCGGCGGAAAGATTGGCGCGGGCGATGTGCAGTGGATGACCGCCGGCAACGGCATTGTCCACGAGGAATTCCATTCGCAGGACTTCACACGGGCGGGCGGCACGCTGCAAATGGTGCAGCTCTGGGTGAACCTGCGTGCGCGGGACAAGACCGCGAAACCGGCCTATCAAACCTTGCTGAAAGCGCAGATTCCGCAGGTGTCGCTGCCGCACGACGCTGGAACGGTGCGCGTCATTGCTGGAGAATTCAACGGGCGCAAAGGCCCGGCGAAGACCTTTACCCCCATTAACCTTTGGGACGTGAATCTCCGCGCCGGCAAGTCCGTAGAACTGCCCATGCCGAGTGGCCATACGACTGCGCTGCTTGTGCTCAGCGGCAAAGTCGTCGTGAACGGCGAGCGCGAAGCAGTCGAAGGTGACTTGGCCATTTTCGCTCGTACTGGTGACTGCATCGCTTTGGCGGGGAAGGAAGACGCGAAGTTGCTCGTGATGGACGGTGAATCCTTCGCCGAGCCGGTTGTGGGGCAGGGCCCGTTTGTGATGAACAGCCGGGCGGAAATCCAGCAAGCATTCGAGGATTACCAACTCGGACGCATGGGCGAGCTTGCGACCTCTGAACGGTGAGTGGTCACCCGCAAATCAAACGCAAGAGGCACCCGGTACTGACACCAGCAGCGTGCGAACAAAGCATTCGTGAATAACCGTCGCCTCCATTCGCAGGTCAAGATCGGCCATGTTCACTTGAAAGTGGCCGATCTGGATCGTGCGCTGGCGTTTTACCGAGACGTGCTCGGCTTTGATGTAACGCAGCGTTTCGGCACGCAGGCGGCATTCCTGTCTGCGGGTGGTTATCATCACCACATCGGCCTGAACGCATGGGAGAGCGCAGGAGGCAAGCCGCCGCCGCCCGGCACGACCGGGCTGTACCACGTCGCCATTCTGTATCCGACACGAGCGGAACTGGGAGTCGCGCTCCGTGGACTTCTTGACGCCAAGGTTCCGCTCGATGGTGCAGCGGATCATGGCGTCAGTGAAGCGATCTATTTCCGTGACCCCGACCAGAACGGCGTCGAGATATATTGGGACAAGCCCGAGGAACAATGGCCGCGGAATGCCGACGGCGGGTTGGCCATGTTCACGCGACCGCTCGACCTTGCCGCACTTCTCAAAGAAGCGCCTTGAAACGCTACCTGCCGACCGGGCGTCAGCCCTTCAAGTCGAGCAGGAGTTTGAGTTCATGGAGGGTCTGGATGTGATGGGTCGCAGCAGGCGAACGCGGCACACCGGGACGTAGTGTCTGGACAGTGCGGATGCCAAGGCGACCCCCGATGGCGATCTCAGAGTCGTGATTGTCGCCGACGATGAGCACTTGCTCGGGCTGAAGCTGGTAGTTGTGCAGTATGTCCTCGAAGATCGCCTGCTTTCCCCGGTACCCGGGCTGGTCGATGGCGTCGACATGGATGGCGGCGAAGAATCGGGCGATACGCAGCGCCCGGATTTTGCTCTCTTGCAGACGGTGAAAACCGGACGTGACGAGAAAGCGCTGCACCGGCAGTTCCTTGAGAACGTCGAGATCGCCGTAGCCCTGCATGGGCGTGGTAACCTCCAAATGGGTCAAGACCTCCCACCCAGCGGCCTTCATCGCCGGAGTGAAGCCGTATGTCTCGGCGACAAAATCAAACGGAAACCGCCACATGTCAGCGAAGGCATTCTGGAGGACTGAAGGACTTTGCGAGCCTTGGTTGGCGTGAGTGATCGCGTCGAAGGCCGGAGTATAAAGTTGCCGTCCGGGTTCGTCGGCGGCGCTGAGGCAGCTATCCAAGGCGAAGATGATGGCCTTGGTCATTGGCCTGTTCAGCGAGCTTCGTTATCGTCCCTGATCCCAAGCTCATCTTTCATCCAGCGGGACACGCCTGTCTCCGCATCCGCCAGAGCGGCGTCAAGCGTCCGGTAGCTGGGGCGGCCCTTCCAGACCTTGCCGCCCTGATCCAGAACCCGGATGAAGGAGCGGGTCTGTGCGCAATAGCCGATCTCGATAGTGCCAAACTCGCTGACCCATCGCCACAGGCGCGGATGTGAGACTGGTTGGATGGACTTGGTAAGTTTACCCATCAGGGATTGACCTTGAAAACGAGGAAATACTGGTACGGCAGGAACGTGTGCTCCGCCGGCAGCACTTCAGAAAAGTCAATCATCCGCATGCCGCTGCTTCAACATGGCCTCGAATCTCGCCGCTTTCGTCTTCTTGCGGAGACTCACGCTGGGTTTCTCGTAATGACGCCGCTGTTTCAATTCCTTGAAAACGCCCTCCCGTACCATCTGCTTTTTCAACCGGCGCAATCCCTTTTCCACCGGTTCGTTCTTTTTAAGTTTAACTTCAATCAATTACTGCTCGCTTTCTTTTGCAGGGTTCACGTTGCCTGTGGCTGCGGGTGCATTTGAGGACACGGCGGAGTTCGACCACGACGGTTTTCGGGCAGCCACTTCGATCTTCCGTCGAACGGGAGCCGCATCATCTCATGCGTATAACATGTTGCGGCACCAGCGGCGAGATAAATGCGGATGGAGGGCGGCCAGCTTCGCCGCCAGCACGAGCGCCAGCATGGGGCCGGGCGCAAGGCCAGCGGAGAATCCGAGCAGAGCGCCCGATGCCAGAGCCGTTATCATTCTGCCATCATCATAATTAGGACATCATCATGTTTACGACATCATCATGTTTACGACAGGGTTGTGTACATGGATGTCATAGCCGCCGCCAATGCCGACCAGCGTAAACAACGTCCCATCCCACGGGTGAAAGGTAACGAGGTGCATCCCCAAAAAAGCTGAAATCGTCGGCGAACATTACAGTGTCATAGGTTGCGCGAAACTGAATGTTCCACCTCCGTAAAAATACTGAGTATTTGCATGATCCTGATAGTAAAAGTATTGCGAGGCAGATTCAGGCGAGTCTTGAGTAACATTGAAAAGGCATGGCATACATCGTGCATATACTTGATCGCTGAGGCGAGGAATGGAGAGAGATGGCCAAAATGGCCTAGCGCAGCGACCGGAATTAGGAAGAAAAAGAAGAGCAAAGAACATTATAGAGGGTGTTTCAAGTTTCGATAGAGCGAGATGTGGAAAATGGGGCGTTTC
>CAYJNU010000113.1:0-10678 GCA_964371005.1 uncultured Verrucomicrobiota bacterium
GTATATCTCTCCGGCGAGCAACGAAACGGTGGACTTCGCCTTGAGCAGCGCGTTGCTGGTGGGCGTGTATGCCGAAGACCTCACCGCTGGCTCGCTGGCCACTTGGACCAACAAAGGCACGCTTGGCGGGCAGTTTGTACGCCTCGGTGCGGGGGCGCCGATCGCCGGTCAATCAGGTGTGTACCGATCCGTGAGCTTCGACAATACGCCCATGGTTCTGAGCAATCGCACGGACGGAGTGCTGATTGGAGCGCCGACGGAGATCACTGGTGCGTCCGCCACCTACACCGTGAGTGCATGGCTTTTCGAACCCAACTCGACGTTGCCGGACCAACAGACCTATACCGCGTGGTCGAAGCGTGGGGGGCCTGAGGGCAGCAACTGCGAACTGGGCTACGGCGTCAACGGCAGCTACGGTGCCGCGGGGCACTGGGGTGACGCCGCGGATTTGGGTTTTGCCACCCCGCCGACCGGGGGAGTGTGGCACAACGTGATTATCACATGGGATTTCATGACCGGGGTTGAGGCGGCTTACATTGACGGTGTTCTCTCCAAGAGCGAAACGAAGACCCTCGATATTGCAGCCGGTCTGCCGATCGTGTTGGGTGCGGGCTACTGGGTAGATGCCACTGATCCATCTATCCTGTCTTCGGACATCCCATTCTCCGGGGACATCGCTCAAGTGGAGATCTTCGGCGCACCGGCGACGGCGGAAGATGCGGCCCGGTTGGCCACCAACTACCCACCGGCGCATGTCACGGCCACGATCGGAGGCAAGGTCGTCACAGCCGATGCCTCGGAACCTTCAGGCTTCGCCGTCACCTTGGCGGACAATTTGGGTGCCGTGAAAGGGCAAGCCGTCACGGGCACAGACGGCGCCTACAGTGTGGTGGTGCCGCCGGGCACTTACACCGTAAAGGCGGTTAAGGCCGGATTTGTCACCATGCCAGCTCCGCAAACTCGAACGGTTGCGGCCGGCGAGACGGCAGCCCTTGCGGATTTCACGGCCACGCCAAGCACCATCTCGGGCATGCTGGTGGATGCCACCACGGGTGCGCCGATCTACAACGGTGTTATTCAGGTCGGCGGCCGTGGCGGTCCGGCTATGGTTACCGACCAAACGGGCGCTTACAGCCAGCCGGCTACGGGGTGCGGCAGTTTTGAACTCTTCGCCGATGCGCTGGGTTATCATTGTCGGAACCTGCTGTTCACGAATGTCGGCACGCTCTCCAAGAAGATTGCGCTGACGCCTGAGGTGGAAATTGGCGCCATCACCAACGGTGGCTTCGAGAACGTTACCGCGGGTCTGCCGACGGCGTGGATCCAAGGGTGGGATCTGGGTGCGCCTGCGGTCACCGAATTCCTGGCAGCAGACGTTCCCTACACTGGAAGCAAATCTGCCTTCGTCACTGGGGCGGCGGCTTATGAGCCCATGAGTCAATTCATCCCCTCGGACTCATCATCTGTTTACAACTGCTATTGCAAGGCCCTTGGCACGAACATGGCGTCCGCTGGGACTGTCTGGTTCCCGATGTTTGCCTTCAGGGGCAGTGACTTCGGCGAAATCAAGGGGTGGATTTCCGGCGAGCCCGCCCCCTATGAAGGTTGGTCTCACGCTGCGCCGACGACGTGGATGCAGTATCTGCTGTTCCATACCTATGCTGGGGATGTCACACAGCCCTTTGTCCGCATCGCTCCTCCTGCCGGCGCCGTGTGGCTCTCGGCAACATTCTGCTTCAGTGCGGGTGGATTAACGCCTGACCAAGGCGTCTTTGTTGATGATGTGGTGATGGACAAGGTGCCCGCCACGGTGCCGCTGGAAGTGGTAGCTCCAGACGCTCCGACAACCTTGGTTATTGAGAAGGCGGGAAGCAGCGTCCGACTGAGCTGGACGCAAGGCACGCTGCTGGAGTCTCCCAGTGTGACCGGACCGTGGACGACGAATAGCGCGGCGTCGCCCTACACGATCACCAGCCCTGCCGGCATGAAGTTCTACCGCGTGATTGTGCAGTAGTTGTTGGGTGGTATGGTTTATTGAACGGGGAAGGGCCGGAGCATTCCGGCCCTTCCTTAACTGGAGTTGAAACAGATGAGGACGACGATGCTGAAACGACTGCGGAAGCCCCGGAACGCGACCGGGTTCACCTTGATTGAATTGCTGGTGGTGATCGCCATTATCGCGATTCTGGCGGCGATGCTGCTGCCCGCCCTGGGCAAGGCCAAGGAGAAGGCCAGGCTCTCGCTGGACAAGAGCAACCAGCACCAGATCCAGATCGCGTTTCAAATCTATACCGGGGAGAACCGCGAAAGACTGCCTGCAGCGGGCGAGGGGTACTGGGCGTGGGACATGCCCCGGACCGCGGCTGACGCCATGACTGCCAACACCAAGCAGTGGCGCATCATGTACGACCCGGGCACGCTACCCAACTTCGGCGACAAGGAGAATTGGGATTGTTGGACCTACACGGGCGAGAATGGCACGGGCTACCGGGCGCTCGGTTACGCTTTTACACTGCCCAACACCCCCACCGTGCATAAGACCAACCAAAACCCAACCATGTTGACGACCAGCATCAAGATGGATGGGCTGTTTGGGGAGACGATCCGAGTGAATTCCGCGGAGCGTGTGCTGTTTTCCTGCGCCACCATTTCCAACCCGGGCGACAACAACCCCGGTCAACGCTATAGCACAACTTACAGCTACACGTCGGTCAAAGGCGGTTATGTGAAGCCGCACACTTCCCCGCATCTGAAAGGGAAATTTCCCTCCGGCGGCCACGTCTCCATGCTCGACGGCCACACTGAGTGGCGCAAGTTCGACAAGATGACCGTGCGTACGGTGCCCAGCGGCAGCCCCACGTTCTGGTGGTGACCGTCCTTGCCAGCGAGTGACGCTGGTTCGGAATCTCTTTGCTCACCGCATTCAGCCCGGCGCTGAATGCGGTGGCGCGTCTTTGAGGTTGGCTGACGGCAGCCGTTGGCTTCCAGGGCGGCACGAGACGACGGATTCCTGAAGGTGCATGTGCATTTATCGCATGGAGGGATGGTCTGGAATCGTGTTGCATTGCCCAATGACATCCAGAGCCTGCGTACTCCTGTCAATCGTCCATGTGCTGATAGCAGCTAGTGCGCGATCAGAGGACCGCTTTGATGTCCCCGGCGCGTTTAACCCCATCGTCCCCGGCTATTTCGCCGACCCGACGATCGAGCAGTTCGGCGACACCTTCTACCTCTACGCCACTACCGACGGCAATGGCGGCGGGCGCGGACCGGCCGCGGTCTGGCTCTCGAAGGACTTCGTCAATTGGGTGCTCGTGCCGATGAACTGGCCCACCACGCCGTTCTACTGGGCGCCCGACGTGGTGAGGCGTCCCGACGGCCACTACTACCTTTTCTATAACCAGCCCTGCAACACGTTCGCCGGCGTCTCCGACTCGCCGCTTGGCCCGTGGACACCTCTGACGCCAGGCGACGGACTCGTCATCAAAGACCGGCTCGTCAAAGACGTCATCACGCTCGACGCCCAGCTTTTCGAGGACAAGGATGGTACGCTTTACGGCTACTGGGGCACGTGGGGCATCTACCCGAACAGCGGCTGCGGTTGGGGAGTGTTCAACCCGGACATGAAGTCCTTCGCGACCCTTGGCAAGATTCCCAACACGCAAGCGAAGGATTTCTTTGAAGCCCCCTTCATGATCGAGCGCAACGGCGTCTATTACTTCATGTATTCCTCCGGCAGTTGTCACGACAGCACCTATCGCGTGCAATACGCCGTGGGCGACCGTCCCGACGGCGAATTCAAAATGGGGCCAAACAACCCCATCCTCGCGACCACGCCCGACGGCAAGGTCCACGGCCCGGGGCATCACTCGATCCTCCAGCGTGGTGACGACTACTTCATCGTCTATCACCGGCACGACCTTCCGGTGACGCCGAACGGAATGCACCGCCAGACCTGCGCGGATCGGCTGGTGTTCGAGCGCGACGGCGTGATCAAAAAAGTCGAACCAACGCATGCTGGCATCGGCTACCTCGGACCGAAGGCCCGCTCGGCGAACCTCGCCTTCGGGAAGAAGGCCACCGCCTCCTCATTCTACCGCGACACGTTGCGCAACCACGAATACAAGCCGGAATACGCCTTGGACGACAACAACGCCACACTCTGGCGGCCCGCGGACAACGGCCCCGGTCATTGGCTCATGGTGGACCTCGGCAGCACGCAGCGGGTGCGCCGCACCGAGACGCAGTTCGAATACGGCACCTGGTTCTACCAGTACCTCATCGAATCGTCGCTCGATGGCCAGTCGTGGCAGACCTTTGCCGACCGCCGCCAGAACATCCGCTGGGGCAGCCCGATGGTGGACGACGGCGACGCCGAAGCCCGCTTCCTGCGCATCACGGTGACCGACACCGAGTATCCCGGCCTCTTCGGCGCGCTCTGGAATTTCAAAGCCTACGCCGACGCGCCCGCAGATCCACTGCTCGCCACGGCCGACAAGGCGTACGAACAGGTTGTTGCGTCGAAACCTCGTAGCAGCCGAGGCAACGAGGCTCAAACTTCTTCAGCTGAAAGTCAGAGCCTCCTCACGTCCACTGCTATTCAGCCGCTCCTCCACCTCGATGTCGCCAACCTCCAACTCGGGTCGCCCATCGCGGCTTGGACCAACCACGGCTCGCTCGGCGGGGACTTCCGCAGCGGCGAAGCCCGGCCCGTCGTTGGCATGGCCGCCGGACGCAAAGCGGTGCGCTTTACCGGCAAGGAGATGCTCACGGCCTCTTTCGCTGGGCCACGCGCGCTCGCCGGCAACAGCAGCTTCACGGTCGCGGCCTGCGTCAACAACCCGGAGATTGGCGAGAGCGAATGCTTCCTGAGTTGGGCCGGACGGGGCGGGCCTGACACGGCGACGTCGCAGTTCGGCTTTGGTACGCACCCCGAGTTCGGCGCGGTTGGCCACTGGGGTTTCGCCGACATGGGTTTCCGCGGCGGCGCCCCGAAGGCCGGCCAGTGGCACCATCTCGCTGTCGTGTTCGACGGCGTGGTCGAGCGTGTCTATGTGGACGGGCAACTCAACAACTCCGAGGCCAAGATGCTGATGATGCACGAAGGCCGGCCGATCTATGTGGGCGCGTCCGAACCGGGCACGGAGTATTTCGACGGCTACCTCGCGTCGCTGCGCGTCTATGGCGGCGCGTTGATCGAAGCCGAGGTGAAGAAACTTGCCGCGGACGAACCTTCGGCGGACGTGCTGGTTCACCTCGACTCGGCAAAGCTCGACTACGGCTCGCTGAAATCGTGGGCGAACAACGGCTCCCTCGGCGGCGCGTTTTCCGCTGGTGACAAACCGCCAGTGGTGGAAGACGTGAACGGGCGCATCGCGGTGCGCTTCGAACCGGGCCAATCGCTCGAACTGACTCCTGGCGCGGAAGTGAATCTCGCCGACTTCAGCTTGCTGGCTAGCGTGACGAATCCATCGCTCGAAGCCAGCGAATGCGTCCTGGAACTTGAAGCCGCCGACGGCAGTCGCTGCGAATTGCTCGTCGCGCCTCCTGCCGGCGACTGGCAGGAAGTGGCGCTGGTCTATCGCGGCCGACGCGGCACCTTGTTCCTGGACGGCAAGCCCACTACGCGCCCGACATCCGCCACTCCGCGCACTGCGAAGGTCATTCGCGTCGGCGGCGAGACACCTTTCTCCGGCGCGCTGTCGCGGGTGCAGCTTTTCCGCCGAGCGCTCGCCGACGAAGAGGTTCTCCAGTTGAGCGCCATGGCGAAGCAGGAGCGCAAGACGCCTTCGCCCAGCCCGGCTGCGTTCGCGCAAGCCCCCGCGGCGTTGCGTGCCACGTCCATCGCCATGACTGCCCACGAGGCCCGCGCCGAGGCCGGCGGCGTGGAATACAACTTCACCGAGACGAGTGGCCACGCCGGCGCCAGCAGCAGTGGCTGGGTTCCGAAGCCGTTCTTCCTCGACGACGGCCTTGCGCCGAACACGCGTTACGCTTACGCCGTCAAGGTGCGCGATGCTTTGGGCAACGTAACCGCCGCGTCCGCGACCGCCGCGTCCGCGACCGCCGCCGCGCAATTCCAGCAACTGGCCGACAAGTTCGACGCCGCCCGCGATTTCCTCGCGCAAGGCGCCGACGGGACGCTCTGGAGTGGCTTCCTCGGCAAAGCGGACGACAGCGCGCCGGAAGTCATCGCCGCGAAGGACGGCGTGCTTCGCCTGCAATCCAAGGGCACTGTCTGGGATGGCGGCAGACCGCTCGGCGCATTTCTGTTCAAGCTCGTGCCCGGCGATTTCGTAGTGGAGGCGACCGTCGCCGACTACGCCGGCCTCGCTGAGCGGAAAGCCCCCGGCAACAATGACGGCGGTTTGATGGTGCGCGTGCCGAAGTCGGCGGGGCGCGGCGAGCGTCTGCTCCAGCTCAATTTCTTCCCGATCTGGAACCAGGGAAACATGGTCACGGTCCTCGACGGCGGGCGTTCGCAAAAAGGCAACGGTCTGGCGTGGAACGCGCATCGCCATCTCCAGATCCTCCGGCAAGGCGGGCTGTTTTACTTCCGCACGAGCGCGGATGGCGAACATTGGCAGGACATGCCCGGCTCACCGGTCGAACGCAAAGACATGGCTGGCGTTCCTCTGCAAGTTGGCCTCTACCACGCCAGCTACGGCGGCGACAGCAGCTTCATCACGTTCAGCAGTTTTCGCCTCACGACGCGAAAGTAGCTCATCGCCGAAGCCATGAAGAATCCGAGCCGCAGCACCGACTTGAAGCCTTTATGAACCGCCCTGCTCAACTCCCCATCCGACTATGTTTGTCCTTGCTCTTCTTTATCGGCGTCGCCAAGACCCCCGCCGCCAGTATCAAGGTGGACCCGGCCGCCCCCGCGCTTACGAACTACACCACGCTCGGCGACTGGAACACAGACGGCAATTTCGAGGGCTGGACGCTCTCGCAATGCACAACTCAAGTCGTCAGCAACGGCGTGCTCGCCGCCGTCAGCGGTGGGGTTAATCCGCACGTTGATCTCAGCAACCTCGCCTCCGGTCCGGACCTCGACCTTGGTTACAACACTTACCTCGAACTCCGCGTCCAGGTGCCTGCGTCCTACACTGGCGCGATCCAAGTCTTGTACGGCGTCGCGAATGCCGGCGTCTCCGGCCAGAGCGGCTTCAGCACCAGCCGCGTCGCGATTATCAACTCGTCGCTGATTCCGAAAGATGGCGCGTTTCATATCTACCGGGTGGACATGGGTCTCGAGCCGCTCTGGCGGGGCACGCTGCGCGATTTGCGCGTGGACCCGGTCAGCGTCGCGGGTCTCACGTTCGCACTCGACTACGTCCGCATCGGCGATCAGGCGGGCGAGGTTTACTACCCGCGCTACAGCGTGAGCAATCCGGCGCCCGGCGCCGCCAACGACCAGGGCCGCGAGACGCTGGACCTGGAGTCGAAGCACTTCCGGTTTCTCTGGGACGCCGCCGTGGCTACCAACAGCTTCTGGACCGCGAACATGCCGCGCGGTTCGCTCCGCAACGCCGAGCAAGTCTGGCAGGTCTATGTGAAGCAACTCGGCTACAAGGAGCCCGCCGAGTCGTGGACGCCCGCGTTGCGCGACGGCAGGAAGTACAAGGTCAACATCACGACCTGGTATGGCGGCTACTGGGCCGGCGGCGACACCGGGGATTTCGGCCGGCTCAACATCACGCCCGACGGCCTGCGCGTGGATCCGCCGACGTGGGTGTTGCCGCACGAAGGCATGCACGTCTTCCAGATGCACCAGGGCGGTGGTTTCACGGGCAACGATCCGATGGGCCCGTGGTGGGAAGCGCATGCGAATTACGGCCGCGAGCGCTGGCTCTACGCGATGAACCGCTATTTCGACAGTAGCCCGACGGCGTGGAGCGCACCCGGCAGCGCATTCGTCCGCACGGCGCAGATGTTCCACGGGCACGGCGTTCACTACTACGATCATTGGCCGTTGTTTCTTTACCTCGACGAGAATCCGGATGGCCTCGCCGAGTTGGCGCCCGGCGCCGACGGTCGCGCGTTTTCGGCGCGGGTCTGGCAGGACTCGCTGGCCGGCGAATACATTTACAACACGATCGACCGCTTCGCGCCGACTGTCGGTATTAAGGACCTGATGGGTTACTGCGCTCGTCGCAGCGTCATCTGGGATTACTCGCACCGCACCAATCTCCAGGCGTCGCTCAACACGCAGGACCCGGAGTTGATCGCGCGGCTGCAAATCACCGAGTTGCGGGCGCGCTCCGACGATCCGAGTTGGTGGCAGGTCGCGCCCGAATGCGCCCCGATGCAATATGCTTACGCCGCCCACGAACTGGCGCCAACCGGCGCCGGCGCGGGCCGCGTAGTCACCGTGGACTTCCACGGCCTGCCGAACACGAGTCGTCTGGCCGACTGGCGTGCGAGTTTCGTGGTGGTGAACGATGCAGGCACGGCGCGCTACAGTTCGCTCTGGAATGCCGGCCCCAATTCCGTGACGCTCGCCGCGAACGAGAACAAGCTCTACCTAACGGTCGCGGCGACACCGGGTCAGATCATCCCTTCGCTCCAGATGGACGGGGATCAACCCTACGACTCACATCCGGCGCGCGTCCGGTTTCCTTATGAAATTCAGGTCTTCGGCGCCGTACCGCGCGAAGCGACGAACAGCGCAAGCGGCTTGGTCAAGCACAGCAACGGCGGCGGCTACAAGGCCAGCACGGCGACCGTGGACAGCACGGCCTATGTCGGCCCGAACGCCCGCGTGCTCAATTCGGCGCAAGTGCGCGGTTACGCCCGGATCGAGGACTTTGCCGTGGTGAAGCACACGGCGCTGGTCAGCGACAACGCCGTTGTCAGCGGCCACGCCCTGCTGCGCCACAACTCGCGCGCCCAGCAGCACGCTAAAGTGCGAGACTTCGCCATGCTTTCCGACAACGCCATCGTCACCGCCACCGCACGCGTCGGCGGACATGCCTCGCTCTCCGGCGACGTCATCGTCACCAACAGTGCGACCGTCAAAGGTGCCGGCTACACCTGGCGCACTGACGTCGGAGACCGCATCGGCGGCGACGCGGTGCTGGACGGTGATTGCGTCAACGGCCAGACCGTGACCAATGGTTTTCAGTTCGGCTGGGAATGGGGCGGATTATCCGACGCCACCATCGCCGCGCACACCGCCCCGGCGGGGCTGTTCGCGGCTTACGAATGTTCCGCCAGCGATCCGCTGCTGGCGCACGATCACTACGGTGTGACCGACGGTTTGCTGCGCGGCAACCCGACCTGGACCCGTGGCGACGCCTGGCGCGCGGGCTTCCTGAGCTTCAATGGCACGAACGACTTCGTCGCGCTGGACCGCTGGCCGGTGGACTTCTCGACGCTCACACTTATGGCGTGGGTGAGGTGGAGCGGCGGCGCGTCCAACCAGCCGATCGGTTTCTTTGGTGCGGGCGTGAATCAGGGCTTCTGGCTGACGCCCGACGACGGCTCCGGGCATGCGAGGCTCGTCGTCCGCAGCAACACTTTGGAGTCGGGGTTGACGCTGCCGCTCGCGCTACCGGTTGGCACTTGGGCGCACCTTGCGGTGACGTGGTCCAACACACTGGCGCAATGCTACGTCAACGGCGCCTGGCTCGCGCAGGGCGACGTCGGCGCGCGCGCCGAACAACTGCTGCCGGCGAACGCCAACACGGCGCCCGTGCATTGCTACCTCGCGCGGGGCGCCGATGCGGCGCAACCGTTTTTCGCCGGCGCGCTCGACAGCGTCCGCTTCTACTCGCGGGTTCTGAGCGATGCGGAGATCGCGGTGTTGATTACGCCCGCCCCGCCCGCCAGTGGCGGGATGCTCGCGCAGTACCTCTTCAACGAAACGACCGGGACCATTGCGCACGACAGCAGCGGCAATAACAATGACGCTTCGCTCGTCAACAACCCCACCTGGACCAGCGGGGCGCTGACGTTCGATGGGACGTCGAATTATGTCCAGACGCCCGTTACGAACGGTTCGACGCGCACGCTGGCGGCCTGGATTTATCCGCATACTTCGGACTCGGTGAGCTACATCGAAAGCGTATTCGACACCGACGTGCCCGGCCAGCACGGCAGCGGCTGGGGCCTCAACGGCGGCAAGTTCCGCGCGATCCTCGACGACCGGTTTTGGGACACCGGCGTCTCCGTCACCCTGAATCAATGGCAGCACGTGGCGTTGGCCTTTGATCAAACGGCGGCGCGTTTTTACGTGAACGGCGCGCTCAAGGCGTCGTTGAGTTACACGCAGGGCGGCGTGACGTCGGCAAGTTACAGGATCGGCAAGAGCCACGCCAACCCGCTCTACTTCGACGGCCTGGTCCGCGACGCCCGCATCTACGGCCGGCGCTTGAGCGACGCCGAAGTGGCGATGCTCTCCTCAAACACGCCGCCCGTGGCCAGCGCGCTGGCGCTGACGGCACTCCGCAACACTGCAGTTGCCTTCGCGCTCAACGCCTCCAGCGCGCAAGGCGCCCCGCTGACGTTCACCACCAGCGCGCCGACCAATGGCGTGCTCGGCGGCGTGGCGCCGTTCCTGATCTACACGCCAAATCCGGGCTTCACCGGAACGGACGGATTCAACTTCCAAGTCAGCGATGGCCAAGCCAGTTCGGGGGCGGCCGTCTCGATCCTGGTGCGCGCGCCGCTGGCG
>CAYJNU010000113.1:10688-18918 GCA_964371005.1 uncultured Verrucomicrobiota bacterium
GTGCTGGGCGCGACTCTTGCCAGCGGCCGATTCACGATGGCTTGCAACGGTCCGTTCGGCTGGCGCTATACGGTCCAGGCGGCCACCAACCTGGTTTCGCCGGTGACCTGGAGCACGCTGCTCACGACCAACGCGCCGGCAATGCCGTTCCTCTTCACCGACCCGTCAGCCGCAGATCAGCCCAGCTCCTTCTACCGCGTGGTGGTGGAGCCGTAGGGCGGCTTCCAGGCCGTTTCTGAGCCAGCCTTCCAGCAGACAAAAACAGTGACCAGACCATGAAACCCAAAGTCCAAAGTTCGAAATCCAGCAGCACGCCAAAGCCCGAAGACCCGCACCGCCGCCGCAACAAACACAGTCACTCTGGCCGGCAAGTGACAGGGAGGTTCGGGTTTCGCATCGCGAGTTGCTTGGTTCTCACCTGCTCCTTGGCGCTGCTACCGGCACACGCCACGGAGGGGACTTCCTCAGACGCCAACCTCGCCCTCGTTGCTACGCCCACGACCTCTTACGTCTCCGGCCACGAGACGATCACCGCGCTGAACGACGGTGTGACGCCGGACAACTCCAACGACAAGCGCCACGGCGCTTATGGCAACTGGCCCCAGCGCGGCACCCAGTGGGTCCAATACGACTGGACGCTGCCCATCTCCACGCGCCGCATGGACGTGTATTGGTTCGACGACCACGGCGGCGTGCGCCTGCCCAAGGCGTGCCGGGCGAAGTATTGGAACGGCAGCGCGTTCGCCGAAATCCCCGACGCCACGCCGCTGGGCCTGGCGGAAAACCGCTTCAACACCACCACCTTCCCGGAGATCACCACCACCAAGCTGCGCCTGGAATTCGACGGCAACGGCGAAAGCTCCACCGGCATCCTCGACTGGCGCGTCTATGACTCCGGCAAGTCGCCGAACTTCCCGCCCACGGTCAGCGCCGGCGTGGATCGCGCCGTCGTTCTGCCCGGCGAGACGTGGCTGAGCGGCGCAGTCAAGGACGACGGCAAGCCCAAGCCCATACCGACGGTGAATTGGACCAAGGCATCCGGCCCCGGCACGGTCACATTCGCCAACGCCAGCGCGGTCGAGACCACGGCGCGCTTCTCCAAGATCGGCGACTACGTCTTGAAGCTCACGGCGGACGACGGCCAGTCGAGCGCGTCCGGTGAATTGCATGTCACCGCCGCGGCCAAACCGCCGACCCCGCCGCTAAGCCCGGTCTGGACGACGTCATACCAGGTCAGCAGCTCGTTCTGGAAGCCGCGCCTGAAGAACCTGATCGTGAACTGGATTCCGCATTGCGTGCAAAAATGCGAAGACCCGACTGCGCCCGAAGGCGGCATCGAGAACTTCGTTCAGACCGCCAGGAAGCTCTCCGGCCAGCCGGGTGCAAAGCACACGGGCGCCGTATTTGCCAACACCTGGGTTTACAACACCCTCGAGTCCATGTGCATCGCGCAGATGCTTGATCCGCAGGGCGACGCCGAAATCGCTGCCGCCCAGGCCAGCCAGCGCAAGACCATTGAAGACTGGGTGGTCAAGATGATCGCCGCGCAGGAGCCGGACGGGTACCTCCACACGCAATACACGATTGAAGGCCACCGCCGCTGGTCCAACAAGCACGACCACGAGGACTACCAGGCCGGGTACTTCATCGAAGCCGCCATTGCGCACCACTTGATGACCGGCGGCAAAGACCGCCGGATGCTCGACGCCGCCAAGCGCCTCGCCGATTGCTGGGTGAAGAACATCGGCCCCACGCCGAAGCGCAGTTGGTATCCTGGCCACCAGGAAATGGAGATGGCCTTGGTGAAGTTCGCCCGTTACCTCGGCCAGACCGACGGTCCCGACACTGGCAAGCGTTACGTCGAGCTCGCGAAGTTCCTCCTCGACTCCCGCCTGAACGGCGACGAATACGATCAGAGCCACGCGCCCGTCACGCGTCAATACGAGGCGATCGGTCACGCCGTTCGCGCCGTCTATTCTTATTGCGGCATGGCCGACGTCGCGATGGAAACCGGCGACACCGATTATCAGAGCGCTGTGCAGTCGCTGTGGAACAGCATCATCAACAAGAAGTACTATGTCACCGGCGGCGTCGGCAGCGGCGAGACTTCCGAGGGCTTCGGGAAGGAGTTTTCGCTGCCGAACAACGCCTATTGCGAGTCGTGCGCGAACTGCGGCGAGCTGTTCTTCCAGGAAAAGCTCCAGATGACCCACCGCGACGGTCGCTACGCCGACCTCGCAGAGGATACGCTCTTCAATGCGATCCTCGGCGACGTGGACCTCGACGCGCAGAACTACACCTACACCAACCCGCTCGATTCCAGCGGCAAGCGCTACAAGTGGCACGTCTGCCCGTGTTGCGTCGGCAATATCCCGCGCACACTCCTGAGCCTGCCGACGTGGGCCTACACGAAGGGTAAGGATGCGATCTACGTGAACCAGTTTGCCGGCAGCACCGTGACCGTGGACAACGTCGCCGGCACTTCGGTGAAGCTCACGCAGACCACCGATTATCCGTGGAAGGGCAGGGTCGCGCTGACCGTCAACCCCGCCGCCTCGAAGAAGTTCGCCCTGAGCATCCGCGTGCCGAACCGCCAGACCAGCCTGCTCTACACCAACACGCCCAAGGTCGAGGGACTGCTCTCGCTCGCCGTCAACGGCAAGTCCGTGAAGCCGAAGATCGAGCGCGGTTACGCGGTGCTGGACCGCAACTGGAAGGCCGGCGACAAGGTCGAGTGGGAAGTCCCGCTCGCAATCCAGCGCGTGACGGCGGACAATCGCATCGTGGCGGACCGCGGCCGCGTCGCCCTCCGCTACGGCCCATTGATCTACAACATCGAGAGCGTGGACCAGGACGTGAACGCGGTGCTGCCGTCTTCCGCGCCGCTCACCACCGAGTGGAAGCCCGACCTGCTCGGCGGCGTGATGACTATCAAAGGCCAGTTTGCTGACGGCACTCCACTGCTGGCGATACCCAATTACGCGCGGCTCAATCGCGGCGGAAGATCAGTCGTGTGGATGAAAGTCCAATGAGATTCCCCATCCGCTCCGTCAGCCCCGCGGCATACGCGTTGGCTCTCACGAGCCAAGCCTTGTCGAGAAACCACGAAGCCGAAACCGGGATTGGTCCAGTGGGATTCCCGGTGGATGCCGCAGCCGGGGCGGGAGTGATGATTGAACACCGTGACCTTCCCCAAGCTACTCACCTCCAAGTTCCGCGTGTTGTTGGTCAAGGACGGCCACGCCCGCAGGGGCCTGACCGAAATCATGGCGTGGAGATTCTGAACCTGTGCGTTTGTGTGAATGTGCGATGTAACGCTGCTCCGGAGCAACTGCGCGCCGGGTTGGCCAAACTCCGGTTCATGGGTTCTATGAGTCCCCGGCAGCGCTGAAGAGGCCACACATTTGTTATGGTGGACCGGAAGGCGCGTCGTTTACCTTCTCCCGGTCACATGAGCGACAAACCGGAAGAGCTGGTGGACGTCACAATCCACAGCCCGCGAACCCGGATGCGCGGAGTTCGCGCCCCCAGCGCCGGGTTGCGCCCATGGATTGAGAAGTCCCCGGTCTGTCAAGCGCTGAGCCCGCACCAGATCATTCATGTCGGGATTCAAGAAGCGGTCGCGCCGATGAAGATCGTCCGCACGAAACAGACGACCGCCTACTTTCTCGCTTGTTTCGGTGGGCGTGGTCGGGTCCTGGTGGACGGACGTTGGCGGATTTGCCGCGAAGGTTTTGCCTGCCTGCTACCCGCCCACACGCTGAACGCCTTCGAAGCCATCCCCGGCGTCAAATGGGAGTTTTGCTGGGCCTGCTATCAGCGCCCGGCAGAGCAACGACCGGTGGCGGACATCACGTCGCCCGTAATGGCTCGCTATGAACCGCTGCCGCTCCACTCCGCCATTCTCGGTTTGATGTACGAATGCAGCGGCCCGGGCCAGCCTACCCTCATGCAGGAATGGGCGGACCTCATTCACGCCTACGTGTTGCGCTTCGCCCAACCCTCGGATCAACCCGATGCGTTGCGCCTGCTGTGGGAGCGCGTAGCGGGGCATTTGGGGAAGAATGGTCGCTCGCGCGACTGGCGCGGGAGGCAGGCTACAGTAACGAACACCTCCGCCGCCTCTGCCGCCGTCAACTCGGCCGCAGCCCGATGGCTCAGCGGGTTTTCAACCGCAGAAGCGTGAGTGACTGCGGTGCAAATTCGTGGCTCGAGGCGGTTCCTTCAACCTTGAGACGGCAGTCCCACCTTCTGGTGGTGACACAGGACGGTTGACGCTCACGGTTGGCTGGCTTCTCAGATCACCGCATTCCGGCTCGCGCGGGAGCGGCGACAAAGGAGGGAGTCTGGTAACCCCCGGCAGCACACTCAGGTTCACCGAGCCGGATACCGAGGCCCGGTTCGCACAGCATCAGAGCCCCGTGGGATGGTGCAGAAACGTCCATGGCACGCCAAACTTGCGCGCGAGTTGAGCCGCCAGCGCTTTCACGCCAAACATTTCGGTCGCGTAATGCCCGCCATAGACGACGTTCAAGCCCAGTTCCTCCGCCAAACCAAACGTCCAGTGCGCCCCCTCGCCGGTGATGAAGGTGTCCAGACCGGCCTCGGCCGCCTGACGCAGCTCATTGCCTGCGCCGCCCGTGATGATCCCAATCCGCCGGCAAATCGCCGACCCGCCGGGGGCCAGCCTGACCGGCCCGCCCAAGGCCTGTTCCAACCGGCGGACCAACTCCTCACGCGGCACGCGGGCTCGAGCTTCGGTTCCAATCAGTTGCCCCTTGCACTCGAAGAAGGGGCGGTTCGGCTTCAGCCCCAGCGCCGCGCAGAGCTGGACGTTGTTGCCCAGCGTCGGATGCACGTCCAGCGGCAGGTGGGAGCTGTAAACGGCCAGATTGTTTTCAAGCAATGACCGCAGCAACTCGTAGTTCCGGCCCGTCCACGGCTGACGCAGCGACCAAAACAGACCGTGGTGGACGATGAGGAAATCCGCCTTGGCCGCGATGGCCAGTTTCACGGTAACCGCAGTGGCGTCCACCGCGGCGGCAATGCGCCGGACCTGCCCCCGGTTCGCCACCTGCAAGCCATTGAACGCCTCGTCGTAATCGTTGATCGCCCCCGTGCGCAGCAGCCGGTCGCAATAAAGCGTGAGTCGAGAGAGAGATGCCGTTGCCATGCGGGCATGGAAACAACCCACCGCGCTTCTGCCAAGTGGATTTTGTCACCGGCGGCACCGGCGCATTCAAAGGCATGGCTCGAAAACTCGTTGCCAAGCGTTGCCCCAGCCACGCAAAATGCGCCGGTGAATTTCCGCGAGAAGATCATTCCTTGGGACAGGCTGCCGGAGTGGCGGGCGGCGATGCGGCAGCGCGGCAGGAAGCTCGTCGTGACCAACGGCTGTTTCGACATCCTCCACTTGGGGCACGTCACCTACCTCGAAACGGCGCGCAGTTTCGGTGACGCCCTGCTGGTGGGGCTCAACAGCGACGCCAGTGTGCATCAATTGAAGGGGCCGACGCGGCCCGTGAACGCAGAAGACGACCGGGCCGCTGTGCTGGCTGCGCTGGAGAGCGTCAGCGGGGTTTGCATTTTCACCGAGCAGGCAGCCACGCGTTTTCTCGCCGCGGCACAGCCGGACGTTTATGTGAAGGGTGGTGACTACACGCTCGACACGTTGAACCAGGACGAACGCCACACGGTGGAAGCCGCGGGCGGGAAGATCGTCCTCATCCCCTTCGTGCCCGGCCGGTCCACCACCGCGCTGCTCGATCAGCTTTCCAGGCTGTAGGACATGCGCTTCCTGATGCTCAACTGGCGCGATCCGAAGAACCCCCTCACCGGCGGGGCGGAACGCGTTTCCCTGGCTTACCTGGCTGGCCTGGCCCAGCGCGGACACGAGGTCTTCTGGTTCGCCAACGATTTCCCCGGAGCGCTTCCGCAAGAGGAAGCTGGCGGCATCCATTACCTTCGTGCCGGCGGCAAAGGCACCTCCGTCCTCCGCGCCCGCGAATGGTATCGCCAGCAGAAACCGTTCGATCTGGTGATTGACCAGCACCACGGGATTCCGTGGTATGCACCGTGGTGGTGCCGGACGAACTGCGTGGCCTACGTTCACGAAGTGCTCGGCCCGATCTGGGACACGTTTTATCGCTGGCCGCTCGCGCACGTGGGCCGCTGGCAGGAACGCTGGACCCACTGGGCTTACCGGCGGCAGATGTTCTGGACGGCGTGCGAGTCCACGCGCGACCATCTGCAACGCCATGGGGTCCGTCAGGTCACCATCATCCGTTACGGCGTCAGCACGGAGGCGTTGCCGGAACTGCCCGTCAAACCCATCGTGCAACCGGTGCGGCTCGCGGCCGTCTGCCGCCTCGCGCCGAACAAGCGCGTCAGCCATTGCATTCGCACGCTCGCCCAACTGCGCCAGCGTGGTCTGGCCGCCCACCTGACCGTCGTCGGCGGGGGCGACACGGAAGCGGCGCTCCGGCGCGAGACGACGGAACTCCAGCTCGACGACGCGGTACGGTTCACGGGCTTGGTGTCGGAGGAGGAAAAGGACGCCATTTTGCGCGAATCGCATCTGCTTCTGCACACTTCCGTTCGCGAAGGCTGGGGGTTGAATGTCATTGAGGCGAACGCGATGGGAACGCCAGCGGCGGTTTATCCGGTGCCGGGTTTGCGGGAATCCACGCTCCACGATCAGACCGGCCTGGTCGCTGCGCAGGAGTCGCCCGAATCACTCGCGGATCAGATTGCCGGCCTGGTGGGCGACGATGTCCGTTACCAGCGTTATCGCCGCGGCGCCTGGGAGCGCGCCAAGACCATGCATTGGCGCCGCATTCTGCCGGTGGCGTGCGATTGGCTCGAAGCGCGCGGGCGCGGAGAGCCGGCCAAGCCCGAGGTCATTCCGGGTTAGCGGCGGTGCAGAAAGAAAACCGCCGATGGACGCAGATGAACACAGATTCCAGAGCGGCAAGCGATTCGGCTTGGTTTCATCCGGGTGGCTGAACAGTGACGCTCCCCGCTCCCCGCTTCAAAGGCGCTTCCGTCTGTCTTATCTGCGTCCATTTGCGTCGATCTGTGGTTTCGGCTGCATGGAGGCGGTTCACCGCCGGGCGTGCTGCACGCGTTCTCGCCAGTAATTCAGCACGTCTTTCAACGTTTGTTCCAGCGGGATCGTGGGCGACCAGCCAATCGCGGCACGGATCTTCGCCGCGCTTCCGTAGAGATTCGGCACGTCGGACGGCCGCAACCGTGCCGCGTCTTCGCGGACCTCGATGTTCTGGACCGTGGCTTGCGCCAGGAAGAAATCCAGCACTTCCCGGATGGAGTGCGATTGGCCGGAGCAGAGGTTGTAAACCTCGCCCGGCGTGCCGCGCTCCAGCAGCATCCAGTATCCCCGCACGATGTCGCGAACATCGGTGTAATCGCGCCGTGCCTTCAGATTGCCCACCAGGATCACCGGCTCGCGCAGGCCCAGTTCAATCTCGGCGATCTGCCGCGCGAACGCGGACGTGACGAAGACCTCGCCGCGCCGCGGGCCGTCGTGGTTGAACGCCCGGGCGCGCAGGCACGGAATGCCGTAGCTGCGGAAATACTGATGCGCCAGCAGGTCCTGGGCGATCTTGCTCACGGCGTAAGGCGAGAGCGGACGCAACTGCTGATCCTCGGTCACCGGGAGTTCGTGCTCATGCACGAGGCCGTATTCCTCGCTGGACCCGACGACCAGCACCCGCGGGAATGGCGCGCCCCGATGCCGGATGGCCTCCAGGAGATGCACCTGGCCGATCACGTTCGTTTGCAGCGTCTCCGCCGGCGCATGCCAGGAGGCCATCACCTGACTCTGCCCGGCGAGGTGGAAGATGTAATCGGGCTTCGTGGTGTCGAGCAGCTCGCTGACGGAAGACTGGTCCCGCAAATCGGCCTCCACCAGGAGCAGGCGTGTGCGGAGCGACTCGATGTTCTCGGGGTTGCTGCGCCAGCGGCAGGCGCCGAAGACCTCGGCTCCTTGCGCCAGGGCATACTCCGCCGCATGGCTGCCCACAAACCCGGTGACTCCGGTAATCAACACTCGCATACGCGGAGTATCTGAGGGCCTGCGGCGTTGTCAAAGCGGATATGCGACTCCAGTCCGGGCGAGCGCGTCAAACGCGGCGACTCCTGATCACATACTGAGCGAACCGCAGGATACGCGACCAGACCGGAGTGGGGGGGCGCCGCGGGGGGGGCCGCC
>CAYJNU010000114.1:0-18808 GCA_964371005.1 uncultured Verrucomicrobiota bacterium
CCAGAGGGACATTTTCATTAAGTTCCAATAGGGACATTCTCATTAAGTTCCGACACTACACGCGGCCCGGTTGACAGAAGTTCCCGCCTGTGCGATAAGCCATCCGTCAGCAGCCTAAGCCGGCTTGCCTTCCTGCGAGTCAGCGCGGGGGACCCAAATCCCGGGAAACCGGGGCGGGGCGAACGACGGTGGCGAACCACCGGCGCGGTCACTTTCAGGACCGAGCCCGTCAGCTAACCTCGTCGGCATCTGGAAGGGCGATCCTCTAGTCCCGCGTGTGCGGGCACCACGGTCTCCCCGATCAAAACGTGTTGCGTGTCGCGCGGCGACAAACCGTCGCGGTGTGCAACCACCTCGGAGATGGGTTATGACGACAATGGCAATGGTGATGAGCGGGTGGACGCCCGTTCTGGTGGCGTTGGGGTTCATCGTTCTGGCGCTGATGCTGGCCGGGCCGTTCGTGCTCGGCGCGGTGCTGATCCAGGAACGTCAGGTCGGGATCGTGGTGAAACGGTTCGGCTCGCGGGCGTTGCCGCCCGGGCAACTCATCGCGCTCGCGGGCGAAGCGGGTTATCAGGCTGACACGCTCGCGCCGGGGCTGCACTTCGGTTACTGGCGCTGGCAGTATCGCATCCTCAAAGTGCCCGTCACCGTCGTGCCGCAGGGCGAAATCGCGCTCGTGCTCGCGGCGAGTGGCGCGGCCATTCCTTCGGAGCGCATTCTCGGCCGGGTCGTGGATTGCGACAACTTCCAAGACGCGCGGAAATTTCTCGTCAACGGCGGCGAGAAAGGCCGGCAGCTCGGCCTGCTCACGGCGGGTACGTATCGCATCAACCATGCGCTGTTCAACGTGATCACGTCGGCGACGGCGCACGAGCACGGCATGTCGTCCGAACAACTGCTGTTGCACCGGATCGAACCAGACATGGTCGGCATCGTCACTGCGCTGGACGGCCAGTCCATTGAAGCGGGCGAAATTGCCGGGCCGACCATTGCGGGTCACGACAACTTCCAGAAGTCGCAGACCTTCCTGGACGGCGGCGGGCGGCGCGGCTTGCAGGAACAAATCCTGTTGTCCGGCACGTGGAACTTGAATCCGTGGTTCGTGCAGGTGGAGCAAGTCCCGATGGTGCAGATTCCCATCGGCTACATCGGCGTCGTCATCTCGTTCGTCGGCCAGGCGCACGTGGACGTGAGCGGAGTGGAGTTCAAGCACGGCGACTTGGTGAATCCCGGCCACAAAGGCGTCTGGGTCACGCCGCTGTATCCGGGCAAGCACCCGCTCAACACGCGCGTGATGAAGGTCGAGCTCGTTCCGACCACAAACATCGTGCTCAACTGGGCGAGCCGCACCGAGGCGCATCATTTCGACGAGAAACTCTCGTCCATCACCGTGCGCTCGAAGGACGGCTTCGCGTTCAACCTCGACGTGTCGCAGATCATCCACGTCGGCGCGCTGGATGCGCCGAAGGTGATCTCCCGCGTCGGCTCGATGCAGAACCTCGTGGACCACGTGTTGCAGCCCATCGTCGGGAATTACTTCCGCAACTCGGCCCAGGGCTACACCGTGCTCGATTTCTTGAGCGCCCGCAGCCAGCGCCAGGTCGAGGCGGCGGAGCACATCCGCAAGGCCATCGGCGCCTACGACGTGCAGGCGATTGACACGTTGATCGGCGACATCAATCCGCCCGCCGAGCTGATGACCACGCAGACCGACCGCAAGATCGCCGAGGAACAGCGCAAGACCTACGAGACGCAACGCGCCGCGCAGGAACAGCGCCAGCAACTCGTGCGGCAGACGTCGCTCGCGGACATCCAGCAACAGGTTGTCGGCGCGGAGCAAGGCGTGAACATCGCCGAGTTGAAGGCGAACGCGACTGTAAAGCAGGCCACCGGCGAAGCGGAATCCACGCGCCTCCGTGCGCTGGGCGAAGCGGAGGCCATCCGGGCCACCGGCAAAGCGAAAGCCGAGGCCTACCGCGTGGGCGTCGAATCGCTCGGTTCGCAAGGCTACACGGTGATGCAGCTCATTCAGATCGTCGGCGAGCGCAACGTGCGGATTGTGCCGGACGTGGCGGTGAGCGGCGCGAATGGCAGCGCGGGGCTGGTGGACGGCTTGCTCGGCATCATGTTGCGCGGGCAGGTCAACGGCCACGCACCCGCCGAGAAGAGTTGAGATCGAAGCAAAGCGCCCACAGGAGCGCGGCAGCGATGCTGCGCTCCTGTCACCCTTTCGGGACACTCGGCTGCGGCAGCGGTGTGTTCCGCTGGCGACGACGATGGACTTGAGCCGCCCCTTCGCAGCAGGCCAAAGGCGGCCCTGTCAGCCCGGGCAGTGTTCGGCGTTCTTGCGTGGCCACAGAAAGGCTGCGGCGGTTATCAGAGCGAAGAGAGTGAACACCCAGCGAAACACCATCGGGAGCGGAAGAACCGCATTGAAGATTGGCGAGACGAACAAGCTTACGATTCTGGCAAAGACCTGCGGAAGCCAGCCTTGCTGGATTCCGAGCGCCAAAAGGCTTAGGGTCGCACAACTCACGGCGATCACACGGAGGCAGGTTCTGCCCCAAGGCTCACCGCGCAACTGGAAGAACGCCGCGCCAGCCGCCGCGCCCCAAAACAGCCCGCCGAACAGGATGGCCGAGCTGCCCGATGCGTCCCAGCCGCCGTCCAAGATCATCCAACCGATTCCAACGATCGCCAAGCTCCACAGAATCGCGCCCATCGCCATCCACAGAATGCAGGCGAGCTTTTCCACCGCGGAGTTTGTGCTGCCGTCACTCGCGGTCTGGCGAATCCCGGAGGAGCACGAAGCCGCCGCACCCGGCCCGCCTCCACCCTTCCCTTTGCCCAGCAGTGCGACGATCCAGGCAATCACCGCCGCCGCCGCCATCCCAATGAACCCTCCCCCCAAAACGCCGCAGCCGTTGGTCAAGGGGTTGGTGGGCCGCACTGGGTGGAAACCCGGCACCGCACGGTCCACGATTTCAACCAGAGGGGACCTGGGAATGCCCGCGTCAATTTGCTCCGAGGCGAGTTTCATGTTGAGGATGCTTCGGAATCGAGTGAGTTCATCCAAGCGTTGCTTGGCTTCGAAGTAGGGCCGTGTCTTGGCGGCATTGCTGACATCCGCCTCCTTGGCCTTCTGCACACTCGATGTGAGCGATTCCCAATGCACTTTCAAGGAAGCCACCCGTAACTCCATGCCCTTCAAGATACCATCGGTGCGTTCCCGAATCTTCCGGTTGAGATCGTCCATCTGCCGTTTCGCAGTGGTGATGGAGGGGTGGGTATCTGCCACGTCCTTGTTCATCTGGATGAGCGATTGCTGCAGTGTATTCAATTGGCTCAGCAACTCATTGAGCTGAGGATCAGGTGCGACAGTGGGCAGAATCCGTTTCAGTTCCTCCGCGGGAGTTTTCTTTAGTTGCTGGAGCAGTTTCTCTTCGCGCGCATACTGGGCCTCACTTTCAATGCGAAGGCGTTCCAAGCCACGCAGGGTCTCAGCCTCCAGCAAGGGCGCCGGTGATGTGCCCGATGCATCGGCTTCCGAAATCCCGAGTTCTCGGCGCAGGGCGTCCACCTCGAGCTGCGCTTCGTGCACCTTCTTCTCTTGCTCATCAAACCGGTCCTCCAAAACGCGCAAGCCTCCCAGCGAAAGCTCGCGGCGCTGTTCAAGCCGATAATCCCGATACTCCTTCGCAATCGAGTTCGCGATGCGCGCGGCCTCCTCGGCTTCGTCGCTGAAGACGCGAATTTCAATCAGACTGGTGTTCCGAACGGGACGCAGATTCATCCGGGCGCACAAGAGCGTCAGCGCCTCCGACTCTTTCAGCTTCTCGTCAGCGGCGTACTTCTTTCCCCAAATGGTGGTCAAATCCAAATCGGATATCACTCGGGTCAATACCGGTTGGGACTGGATGACCTCGAACTGGGTCTGGATGAAATAGGGATCGTAACTGGGCGAGGTATGTCCAGTTGCTCCTCTCGGCTCCTGCGTGTCGCCCTGTGTCAATTCCGACGGAGTAGTTGAGAAACGCCACTCTTTAGACACCTGGACCTGGGAGTCCTGCTCTATCCTTATCCGCGCCGTGCTGGCGTACGACTCCGGCATCAGAAACGTCACGAGCGTCGTGGTGGCAGCGACAAGCAAGAAGACGATAACAAACACGCGGAGAAAGATTGTGGTCGGGGTGGAGCGTGGACGGATGACTTCAGCCAACTTCTGGATCATAGCTTTCCTTTCATTCATCGTTGCGAGATGTTCCAAGACCGACGTTTTCACCAAATCCGGCAGGACGCGCAGCCAGAGCAACGCCAATCCCCAGCCCCGCCTCTCGCGCCAGGCATCACGGCAGTGATCGCGGAAAACCTGCTGCATCGGCGGGCCATAATCCTCACGATGCCGCTTTGGGTAAGCCCCCAGCAACCAACCGTAGAGCCGCTGTGAACCGCGGAGGAATGGATTCTCCTCCATTTGCACGTAGTAATCGAAGTTCATGCGGCGGCACCCAATCCAGCAGTCGGAGCATCGTCCGGTTGCTTCGGTGAACGCCGTTTTGCCAGCGACGTGACGGCAACTCCCAACGTCAGCGCCAGGAAGAGGCCGCCCGCACCGCCCATGAGCAAGCAGCCGGGAACATAGGGGCGCATGCTGACGGGAGATGGAGATTGGACAATCTTGATGTTCAGAACGCCAACACCGCCGCGCCATCGTTCCCTTTCCGTTCTTCGCTCTTCTGCAATCGCAGCTCGGTCAAGATTCTTGGCTCTCCCTTCGTGAATAGCTTTGATGTGTGCGGCGAGGTAAGCGTCCAGAACCGCCTGCGCTAGCTGCGGAGCCTCGTCGGCGTCTTCGCAGTTCACGCGCACTTCGATCAGGCCGGAGCGAGACGGCACACGAACCTTCAGTCTGCTTTTCAGCAAAGCGACTGCTTCCTCAGTCGTGTGCCTCTGGCCGCTCGCCCCGGTCCATTGCGTCTCCAGGCTCTGGGCTTTGACGACCCGTTCTAACACGGCATCCGATTGGATCAACTGCATTTCGCCGGCCATGATCCGATCTCCCTCGGCGAGCGCCTCAGCGGACAGTGGTTTGCCCACCGCCGCAACCTCGCTGCGACTGTCTCCTGTCAACCGGACGAGGAGTTGGGCTTCGCTGGTGAAGCGTTTCGGTGTGAGGAGTGTGGTGATTGCCGTAGCCCCGAAAACCACCACGAAGACCGCAAGCGCCGTGCGAAGAAACAACACGCGAAGGTTGGAGTGAAAGCCCAGTATTCTGGCGAAGCGGTTTGACATAGCATCTCCTTGGAGGGCTGACAAACGCTCGACAAACGCTGTCTTGAAGAGGTCCGGCAGCACTCGCAGCCAAAGCAACGTCAGCCCCCAGCTACGTGCCTCGTTCCACACATCGCGGCATTGATCACGGAAGACCTGCTGCATCGCGGTGCCGTATTCCTTGCGATGGCGTTTCGGATACGCCGCCAGCAACCAGCCATAAAACCGCTGTGAACCGCGGAGGAATGGATTGTCAGACGTGTTGCTCATGGCGGGCTCAAGTTTGAAAGGCGCTGGCCAGTTTGCCGATGAGCTTCTTTCCGCGCGCCACGGTGGCCATCGCCGCGTAACGCTGCGCCTCGGCGCGAACCACCTGCTGGCCGACGCCCGACAGGCGATAGTAACGACGGCGCTCGTCGTCCAACTCCGGATCGGGGCGCTC
This sequence comes from uncultured Verrucomicrobiota bacterium, assembly GCA_964371005.1. Lineage (GTDB taxonomy): Bacteria > Verrucomicrobiota > Verrucomicrobiia > Limisphaerales > MWDV01 > MWDV01. Next base: position 5,717 of record CAYJNU010000114.1, read on the forward strand.
GTCCGTTTCCTCAATCAACTGCGCTTCCAGCAATCGTTTGATCGTTCCGTAGAGCGTGCCCGGACCCATCTTGATGCGGCCCTCCGTGTCCTGCGCGACCTGCTGCATGATGGCGTAACCGTGGCGTTCGCCATCCGCCAGCGCGAGCAGGACATGAAACACCGCCGGTGTGAGCGGCAACAGTTCGTCCGGGTTGTTCGGATCAGCAGGCATGGTCGTCTATGATGTTTACAGATGCATCCGTCACGGATATAAAAGTCAATTCTCGCTTGGTTGTCAACTGGTTTCTTGGAACCTGAGTTCAGCGCTGGTGACTGGCGAGTAGATGCCGCGGGCGGATGGAGACACCGCGGGTGACCGTCCGATCTGGCTCCGGGTTGGACCGTGCTCGTGGAGGTGTCTGTTCGGACGAAGAGGTGCGGGTCCGGTCAACCGCAGCCATCAGGAAGACACACAGCTTCAGCGGTATTCCGCGTAAGCGTGTGCCAGGCGTTCGGCACTGACTTGGCCTCGGTGAATCCACACGCGGTAACGGCAGCGAATGGTGGTGCCGGCTTGGAACGTCGTGGGCTTCACTCCGGGCCAACCGAGGCAGAGGACACCGTAGTGCCGCGTCAGCCATTGCGGCGGGAAATCCGGGTGGCTCGGATGCACAAAGATCGCCGCGCCGCTGGTCTTCTGCTCGGCGTTCCACAAGCGCGTCAGGTCCGCCCAAGGTAGGTTGGTCATCGGTAAATCCTCCTTCGTCAGCCCGGCTGGGATCGTGATGGCGGTGTTGGTGCCCGGCGCGAAGCGAAGCGTCAACCCGCCGTAGCTTTTACCCTCGGCGCCGGTGAGCGTGAGCGGCCCTTTTACCGGCACCCACTCGAACTCCAGGTCAATCGCGCGTTCCTCTGCCGTTGCGGGATGCACGCGCAACCGCACCGTTTCCTGCACGACTTTCTCGGTTCCGACGTACCAGCCATTTTCCACCGCCAGCATTGCGCCCTTTGGAGTTGCCTCCTTTAGCAGCCATCGCTCGAACTGGTGACGGATGCCTTTCAGCATCCAGAGATCGTATTCCTTGTCGCCGATCTTCACGTGCGGCCAGGCCCAGAACAGCCCGCGGTGATGGTAGTGGTCCTTCGGGAAATCGTCGGTCAACACCTCGCCATCGAGACCGTAAAGCGGATGCACGTAGGAACTGCGGGCGCGATCCGCCGGCACGCCGGCTTTGCTGATGACACCGTGATTGTAAACGAGCACGGGCTGTGCGCCTTCCCACAGACCGAGTGACTGGTCGCTGACCTCGGCGAAGCGGAAACCGCTGGCCGCCTTTGTTTCAGCGGCCGTGGATTGCAGGCTCTGTCCAGCAGCGAACGAAAGGAGTGGCAGCAGGGCCAGGCGAATCAGGGAAGTCACGTGGTGGGCATTCAGATGCGCGGGCGTGCAGCGGTTCTTCATGCCCTGATAGTTAACGCGAATCCCGCTTGCGAGCCAGAAACTTGTTGGCTCGGGGCGTGGTAAATATCAGCCTGCTGAACGGTGACTCGCCCAAACCAATCTCAACCCTTCCAGCGTCAGGCCGGGCCTGACCGCCTCGATCTCCGGCAGTCTGGCGGCCATCAGCTTGGCGTAACCACCCGTCGCGACGACCGGCAGGCGGCTCGTTCTGAGTTCCCGTTTCAACTCCATCAGAAGCTCGCGGATCAGGCCGCGGTAGCCATGCACGGCGCCCACGAGCATCGCCTCCTCGGTGCTCTTACCGATGGCGCGCTTGAACTCGCGGATTGTGATTCGAGGCAGCAGCGCTGTCTTGTCGTGCAAGTAATCGGTCATCGCGGCCAACCCCGGCGCGATGATCCCGCCCACGTAATTGCCGTGCTGGTCCACCACGTCGAACGTTACCGCCGTGCCGAAATCCAGCACCACCACCGGTGCGCCGAACTGTTGCCGTGCCGCCACCGCGTTGGCCAGCCGATCCGGGCCGATCGAGTCCGGCTTGGGATAATCAATGCCCAGGCCGCGCAACGTCCTGGGCGTGAGTTCAAGGCACGGCAGCTTGTAGGACTCGCGGACGTCGCGCTTCACCCGCGGCGTAGCACGTGGCACCACGCTGCACAGCGCGGCGCCCTCGATCGGAGACTGGCCGACAAACCGTCGTAGTCGCGTCGTTGCCGGGCCGCCGAACCACCCCGCGGTCGGGATGTTGGTCTGCCGGAGCACGCGGCGGTCGTTCGCCAGCCCGACGTGGGTGTTCGTGTTGCCAATATCGAAGAGCAGAATCATGAGGGTTTCACTTTTTCACCGTCACATCGCCACCGACGATGCGTTCCATGTGCCCGTGCTCGGTGCGCAGGAGCAGCGCACCGTCGTCATCCAACGCCTCGGCCCGACCGCACACGCGCCGCTCACCGAGGCGGATAGTGACCTGCTGGCCCAGCGTGGTGCAGTGTTGTTCCCACTCGTCGGCGATGGCTACGAACTGGCCGACGCGCAGCCGGGCGTAATCCGCGTCGAGTTCGCGCAGAATCGTTGTGGCCAGCGCCGGGCGTGGAACTGAATGGCCGACTTCGGCTTTGAGCGACGTGACGCGTGGGCGCAGATCCGCCGGGAACTCGCTGGCGCCCAAGTTCACATCCACGCCGATGCCGATGATGATGTGCTTCACACGGTCCAACTCGGCGCTGAGTTCAGTCAGAATGCCGGCGACCTTCCGGCTGCGAATGAGAATGTCGTTCGGCCACTTGATGTCCGGTGCGAGCCCGGTTCCCACCTGAAGGGCACGCCGGAGCGCGGTGGCCGCGGTGATGGTGATCTGTGTGGCTTCCTGCGGTCGCAGGCTGGGCCGCAGGAGGATGGAGAACCAAAGCCCCTTGCCCGGCGGCGAGAGCCACTTGCGCCCCAGCCGGCCGCGGCCTTTCGTTTGTGATTCGGCGAACACTGCGACGCCTTCCTTCACGCCATCGCGGGCCAGTTTCTCGACCACGTCACTCGTGGAGGTGGTTTCCTGGAACACGCGGATGTCGCGGCCTACAACTTTCGTTTTGCCCAGGCGCGTGAGCAGGTCATCGGCGTGCAGCAAGTCCGGCGTGCTCAGCAGTCGGTAGCCGAGATGCGGGCTGGCTTCGATCTCGTATCCAAGCCGGCGCAGTTCTTCGACACGCGCCCAGATCGCCGCCCGGGTCAGTCCGAGTTGGTGGGAAAGCTCTGCACCGGAAACCGTGCCGTTACCTGCCGCCCGAAGTGCTCCGAGGATTTGGGCGTCGGTGGTCATTCAAAATCCAGCCCGATGTCCACCGCCGGGGCGGAGTGTGTGAGCGCGCCGACGGAAATGAAATCCACGCCGGTTTGGGCGATGGCGCGCACGGTCTTCAAATTCACGCCGCCGCTGGCCTCGGTCTTGGCACGGCCCGCAACGAGTTTCACCGCCTGACGCAAGTGGGCTCGGGTCATGTTGTCGAGCAGGATGATATCAGCGCCGGCGGCGACCGCCTGCGCCACTTGCTCGAGCGTATCGGCTTCCACTTCGATCTTGAGCTTGGGGTACCGCTTGCGGGCCCGGTTCACGGCGGCGGCGATCGGATTGGGTTTCGCGTTGTGCAACGCGGCGAGGTGGTTGTCCTTGATCAGCACCAGATCGTAAAGACCGATGCGGTGGTTGCGTCCGCCGCCGCAGGCGACCGCATATTTCTCAAACTGTCGCCAGCCGGGGGTGGTCTTGCGTGTGTCGAGGATTTGCGCCCGCGTGCCCTTGACGGCGTTCACGAACTGCGCCGTGAGTGAGACCACGCCGGACAGCCGTTGAACAAAGTTCAACGCCACGCGCTCGGCGCTCAACAACGCCCGCGCCGGTCCGGAGACTTCCAACAAAGCCTGGCCCGCCTTTACGTGCTGACCGTCGTGAGCGCGGCGTCTGATCCTGACCGCGGAAGAAAGCTGCTGGAAGGCGGCTTCCGCAAAACCCAGCCCGGCAACCGTCAACGGTTCGCGCGCGTTCAAGGTCGCACGGGCAGCGGCAGAACGCGGCACGGTCGCCAGCGTCGTAACGTCGCCGCTGCCGATATCTTCGGCCAGGGCGGCGCGGACGGCGCGGTGCATTTCCTGAGCGTCAAGCGGTCGCACGGCAGGAGCATGAAGGCAGAACAGGATCGGAAAAAGGAAAAAGCTGAATCGGGTTTCTGCTTGCAGGGCCTGCGCCTCTTGGCGCGCAAGCGCTCACGACGAGTCCGCGGGTCTCTCGACTTGCCCGGGCAGAGCAAAGCCGCCCATTGCGGGCGGCTTTTCGTTGGATGCGTTGGGAAATCCAAGTCCGTTCCAGCTTACGCCGGCGGCGCGGCTTCCGGCGGTTGCTGGGTTTGCGGCGGTTGTTGCTGTTGCTGCGGCGGGGTGTGAATCACCGGGATCGGGTAGCGCAGCTTCATCACGTCGTCCACCAGCACCTCGACGAAATATGTGCCGGCGGTCTTGAACTCGACCTGGCCGAAGACGCTGACATTCGTGGCGTGCAGCGCAGCATCCTGCAACGCGAACTTCACCTCACCCTTGCGCAACACGGTGGTCTGGTCCGGTGCGATGAGACGCGTGCTCTCAATGAACTGGCCCACGCCGGCTGTCCAGCGATTGAAAACGTTCAGCTTGAACGCCACCACCGGCAGTTGCGGCACGCGGATGAAATTGATCACGCCGACCAGGATGAAGTTACCGCTGCTTTCCTGGCGGATGTCCTCGCACATGAGCGAGCATTGGAGGTCGGGGAGAATACGGGTGGGGTTCATGGGGGGTAATTCGTGGTGCGTGATGCGTGATTCGTAATGCCTAATTCGCAGAGTCAGTCGGGCATGGGGATGTCGTCCCAGAGTGGTTAAGGAAGGTTGAGCTCGGCGCAATGTTGCCCGCGTGAAACGCGATGGGTTCTTCCCGAAGTTGTGAGCCGCGCTGATCGGAAGTCATGGTCAAACCTAGGAGTGCAACGCGTTCTCTGCCGCGTGCACGGTGTTCTGCATCAGCATCGCAATGGTCATCGGCCCAACTCCGCCGGGGTTGGGGGTGATTCGGCCGGCGATGGGCTGGACTTCGGCAAACGCCACATCACCCACCAGGCGCGAACCGGTCTTCGTTTTCGAATCGGGCACGCGGTTCACGCCCACGTCGATGACGATGGCGCCAGGCTTGACCATGTCGGCCTTCACAAACTCCGCGACACCCATCGCGGCGATGAGGATGTCCGCGCGGCGGCAGTGCGCTTTGATGTCGCGGGTGGCCGAGTGGCAGATTGTGACGGTGGCGTTGGCGTGCCGGTCCTTCTGGCACAGCATCGCGGCCATCGGTTTGCCAACTAGCGTGCCGCGGCCGAGCACCACAACTTCTGCGCCGTCCGTCCGCACGTCCGAACGCGCGAGCAGTTCCTGGATCCCCGCGGGGGTGCAGGGCTTGAAACCAGTCGGATCACCCAGGAGCAATTTTCCAAAGTTGACCGGATGAAAACCATCCACGTCCTTCTGTGGTTGAATCGTCCAAGAGACAGCTTCCTGGCGAATGTGCTTGGGCACCGGCGTCTGCACGAGGATTCCGTGGATTCGCGGAGCTGCGTTCAACGTGGCGAGCAGGGCGAGCAACTCTGCTTCAGTTGTCGCTTCCGGCAACACGTGCGTTTCCGAGAGAATGCCCAGCTCGGCCGAGGTCTTCTCCTTGCGGCCGACATAGACTTTAGACGCCGGGTCTTCACCCACGCGTACGAACGCCAGGCCGGGTTGGACGCCGCGAGCCTTGAGGGCGGCGATGCGCTGCGTGAGTTCGCCCTGGATCTGGGCGGCGATGGCGCGGCCATCAATGAGATTGGCCGCCATCACTCGATCACCTGGATGCGCTGAATCGTCAGCACGGGCGTGGTCTTCCAGCGATCGTCCAAGCCTTCCTCGCCGGTGACGACGATGCGCAGGCCCTTGTAGTTGCCGAGGTCGAGATTGGTCGAGGTCGTGTAGAGGTAGTTGATCGTCCGGCCCGTGTCCGGGTTGACGAGGGCAAATCTGGTCGGCGATTGAATGCTCCAGGCGCTGCGGACCACGCCTTCATGCGCCACAACGCGGGGTGGCGGTGGTTCTTCCGTGGCGGTGGAGTCGGTCGGAATTCTCGCCGCCATTTCCGCCATCTTCCGCCGCAACGCTTCACGCGCCTTGGAGATCGGCTGCGAGTCCGGTTGGGGCGCCGCGAGAATCGGCAGGTCTTGGAATTCCGCATGAGCGACGGGCGAATCGGCCATCACTGGCTCAGCAGCAGGCGGTGCGGGCGTAACCGGCTCCGGCACGACGGGCTGGGCCTCCAAAACAGGAGTTGAGGTGGGGGGAGCGGGTGAGGTGGTGGTTGCCGGGGCGGGCGCAGCGGCCAGCATCGCGGCAGGCGGCTCCTGTTTCAAATACTGCGAGGCGACGAAAGCATAAGCGGTCTTCGGCGCTTCGATTTGCATCCAGTTGCCTTGGACCGATCCGACTTCCTGCAACTGCTCGCCCTTCTCGACCAACCCGACGATGCTGAAATTCTCGCCTGGACCGGAGCGGAGGTTGAGCCGCCGCGCGAGGACGGTCTTGTTGGTGGCGTCAATGAACAGCGTGTTTACCCAGACCTTCGTAGCGGCGGGCAGGGCGATGCGCGCCCAACGCGCGGGTTCGTCCGCTGCGGGTTTGTCGAGGATGATTTCTTCGAGCACGGTCACCGTATCACCGGCGTTCAACTGCACCACCCGTTCGCTGGTCAGCTTGGCCTGGCCGCGCACGTTGAGGTTGTCGGTGGTGACAGTGGCTGGCCCGGGCATCAGGGGCACGGCCGGGGTCGCGGATTTCTTGGCGCCGGCGGCGGGTGTGGCTGCCGTTTTTTTCCTGGCGGGCGACTTCTTTTTCGCGGGCCCGGGCGTCTTCGGCTGAGCCGGCGCATCCAGCGCGGAGACCGGCGCGGGTGCGGCGGATGCGGGGGGCAGGGCGTTGGTCACTTGTTGCGCCAACACACCGCTGGAAATCAAAGCTGCGAAAGCCAACATCAAACTCGTTTTCATAACCGGGTCAGTAGAGATTTTATCTCGGGTTCTGTCAATGTCCGCCATTTGCCGGGCGGCAGTTCGCCCAGCTTGATCTTGCCAACTTGCGTCCGCACCAACCGCTCGATGCCCACGCCCTGCGACTCGAACAACCGGCGCACCTCGCGGTTCTTGCCCTCGGCCAGTTCCAGATCCACCACGCTGCGGGTCTTGCTGGCTGAGATCAGCCAGGCGCGCTCCGCCTTGAGCCGTTCGCCCTTGTGCCAGATGCCGGCGGTGAATTGCTTCAGCATCGCCCCGTCCACGCGGCCTTCCGCAGTGACGAGGTAACGTTTGCGAACTCCGTAGCGCGGATGGGTCAGGCGCAGGGCGAATTCTCCGTCGTTTGTCAGGAAAAGCAATCCTTCCGTGTCGAAGTCCAGTCGGCCCACCGAATAGAGATTGCTCCACTCCCTGGGCAACAGGTCATAGACCGTCTGCCGGCCCGCCTCATCCTTGCGCGAACACACGCAACACGCCGGTTTGTGGAGGGCGATGTGAAGCTTGCGCCGGACGCGAACCGGCTTGCCGTCGAGCGTGACCTGATCGCGGGCGGGGTCCACCTTCGATCCCAGCAGCCGCACGGGCCGGCCGTTGACCCCGACTCGTCCGGATTCAATGATCTCCTCGCAGGCGCGACGTGAAGCCACGCCCGCCTCGGCCAGGTATTTCTGAAGCCGGACCACGGGAAACTGCGAAATGTGAATTGCGAAGGGCAGAACCTGCGGCGCGGGAGGCCACCAGCAACGCCTCAGGTCCCGCGATCCGCAATCGTCCCTTCGTCTGCTACGCGACGACCGCTTTGGTCTTGCGCAGGCCGGTGATCCGCGCCCCTTCTTTCCATTCCCCGCGCTTTTTCAGGATTTCGACGCGCTCGTAGCGCTTCAGGACATTGCGCTTGCCACCCAAGGTGGACGCCGCGCGCAGACTGCGATGCTGTGACATAAAATCTTCTTCGTTGTGTTCTTGCCGGGAGGGCAACCCGCCCCAGTTTTGGAAGCGGGGGCTGTAATTACCACGCCTGCGCCGCAAAGCCAATCGCGAAATGTGGCCGGCAAACGTGACCGCTTGCGCCAGGCACAGGTTGAAGGCTTGAGATTTCGCATCAGCCGGCTACTTTGTCGCCATGCCGATTTACGAGTTTCATTGCGAAAAGTGCGACAGCGACAGCGAAATCCTCGTCCGTTCCAGCAAATGGAAGGGTGCGAAGTGCCCGCATTGCGGCTCTACGAAGCTTGAGAAGAAGCTGTCGGTGTTCGCCTCGTCCAGTTCCGCGTCGGGCGCGGCGGATGCCTGCGCCATGTCGCCCACCGGCAAACGCGGCGGTTGCGGCAGTTGCTGCGGCGGCGGGCCGCATCGGCACTGACGGTATCGGTACGCTATTTTCCCAGCAGTCGGCGCTCGATCTCCTCGAGCGGCACGCCTTTGGTTTCGGGCACCATGAGCTTCACCCAGAGGAGTTGCAGCACCATCATTCCGCAGAAGAACAGGAAAACGTAGCCGGGCGCAAAAGCGGTGACCATGCCCGGGAAGAAGGTTGTCAGCAGAGCGGCGAACGCCCAGTGCGTGAAGCTCCCCAGCGTCTGGCCCTCTGCGCGGTGGCGGTTTGGAAAGATCTCCGAGATGAATACCCAGATGACGGCACCCTGGCCGATGGCGTGCGCGGCGATGAAGGCGAAGATGCACGCCGGCACGATGGCGAAATGCCCTGTGAAAAACGCCCAGGCGGTCAGCCCGAGCGAGCCGATGTAGCCGAACGAGCCAACGTAGAGCAAGGTGCGACGTCCGAGGCGATCAATGAGCCCCAAGCCAACGAACGTGAAGATCAGGTTGGTCACGCCAATCCCGACGGATTGCAGCAGCGCGGCTTTGGCGCCGAGGCCGGTCATCTCAAAAATGCGCGGGGCGAAGTAAAGGACGGCATTGATGCCGGAGAGTTGGTTGAAGAAGGCGATGAGAAAGGCGAGCACGATGGGCACCCGCAGGCGCTGCGTCCAGAACCGTCCCGCTTCGATCTTCTCCTGGGCGATGGCCAAGATCTCGTCGGCCTTGGCTTCGATCTCCGGTCGCGAGGCCTCGGGCTGGATGCGTTGCAGCACGTCGATCCCCGCCGTGCGGTCACCTTTGCGGGCGAGCAGCCAGCGCGGGCTCTCGGGGATGGTGAAACAAAGCACGGTGTAAAGCAGCGCGGGGATCGCCTCCACCCCGAGCATCCAGCGCCAGGCGTGCTCACCGACGCCAGCGATGAGGGCATTCGAGAGAAAGGCGATAAGGATGCCGAAGACGATGTTGAATTGGAACATGCCCGCCAGGCGTCCGCGGCGCTCAGGTGGGGCAATCTCCGCGATGTACATGGGCGCTGCGACCGTCGAAATGCCAACGCCCACGCCACCGATAAACCGGGCGAGGATCAGCGAGAACACTTCTGGTGCAAGTCCCGACCAGACGGCGGAAACGAAATAGAGAATCCCCACCCATCGCAGCGTGGCGCGGCGCCCGAACCGGTCGGCCGGCCAGCCACCGAGCAAGGAACCGAGCACCGTGCCGTACAGTGCCGATCCCATGGCCAATCCATGCATGCCCGCGCCGAGATGCCACAGCGCCTGGATGGTCTGTTCCGCGCCGGAGATGACGACGGTATCAAAGCCGAAAAGAAACCCTGCCAGGGCGGATGTCAGGGACCAGAAGAAGACACGGGTTTTCATGGATGGTAGGGGGGGTCAAGAGTCACGAGCAAGGGAGTGCATCCGCAATATGTTGTCAGCCGCTGGATTGTTCATCTGGAATCCTGTGGCCAGGTTATCTGGAGGCATTCGTCTGAGTGCCCATCGAACTGACGGAGGTAGTATGTCGTGGAAAACCCGGTCAGGTCGTCAGACTGCTCTTCCATCCTCAGGACAATCATGCTCTTGCAGAAGTGGTAGGTGGAGTAGTACCACCGCGCGTCTGAACCGCGTGCGAGAAACAAATCGTAAATGCGGCTGTCTTCCTTCCGGCAGACGTTGGCATAGGCAAGCCAGTCGCCGTTCCGCATCACGATTAACCGATCCGACAGCCAGCCGTCCGTACTGCTCGCGTCAGCGGCCTTCTGCTTCATCCCAGCTAACTCGCTGGTCACCCAGGTCGGATCAGATACGCGGGAGGCAATCTCTGCAATCGCCTTCTCTTTCCACGCCCGACGCTTGCTCGACGCCAGAGGCGCACGAGCTTCCATTGCGATCACAACAATGGCGATCACAAGCCCGCAGATGCCCATGATGATGAGCGGTTTTTTCACAACAGACGTGCCGCGGGATTTTGTAGCGCAGCGGCTGGGAGTTGGCGAGGCTCAAGTTCCTTCCCGCTCCAGCGTTCCGGAGCGCACACTCCAGCGCTGCAATTCGCGGCTGATTTCTTGTGGCCAGGTTTCCTCCGTGGCGGTCATGAAGACCTGGCCCTTCGCATGATGCGTCCGCTCCAGCAGCGGCAGGAATCCGCTGCGGCGTTTCGCGTCCAGCTCTCCCATCACGTCGTCAATCAACAGCACGGGCGGCGCGCCATGAATGCCGGTGAGGTATTCCGCCTGGGCCATTTTCAACGCCAGGGCGAGGGTGCGCTTCTGGCCTTCGCTGCCGAATTGGGCGGCGGATTTGTCATTGAGCAGAAGCTGGAGGTCGTCCAGGTGCGGCCCGACGAGCGTGGCACGGCGGGCGAGTTCGCGTCGGCGGGCCTTGCCCAGTTCGACGGCGAAATCCTGCTTCACGCTGGGCTGGTATTCGAGGCGCAGTTCCTCGGCATCGTGCGAGATGCGGCGGTAGGCGAGCCGCGCCAGCGGGGAAAGGCGTGGCGTCAATTCGCTGCGGAGACGGATGATTTCGTTTCCGAGTTGCACCAGTTCGGCGGTAAAGCTGTCGAGCGTGGGCTCGTCCAGGATGGATCGCTTGAGCAGGGCGTTGCGGGCCCGGAGGGAGCGCATGTAACGCTGGAGCACCGGCAGGTAACCGGGGTGGGTTTGCGAAAGCAGCAGGTCCAGAAACCGTCTTCGGCTGCGCGACGTGCCTTTGACGAGTTGCAGGTCTTCCGTGCAGAACACCGCCACCCGCAACGTGCCAAGGTAATCCGTCAATCGCCGCACGGGCTGTCCGTCGAGGGTCAGTTTCCGTTCCTGCAAAGACCAGTACATCTTGATGTCGTGCGTGCCCGCGCTCACGACCTGGCCGCCGACGAAATAGCCCTTGTCGCCGTGCCGGACCATTTGTGCGCCGCCCACGCCGCGGAAGGACCGAAGCGTGGCCATGAGGTAAACGGCCTCCAGGATATTGGTCTTGCCCTGCGCGTTGTCCCCCAACAGCAGGTGAAAGCCGGGCGCGAACTCCGCGTCCAGCCGGGCGTAATTGCGGAAGTCCCGCAGCCGGAGGTGAGCCAGATGCACGCGGGCAGGATGCGCAGGGCCGGCGGACGGGGCGAGCCTTTTTGAAAGGCGGGTGGAGGACTTGGAGGACTTGCTGGAGATGTCACATTTCAGTTGCGTTGGAAGGCTTTTCCCCAAAGAATCCCGCCCAGATATGAAAATCCAGATCATCATTTTATCTGCCGTCGTCCTGGCCGCGCCGCTCCTCCGCGCCGAGGACGCCGCTGTGTTGAAAGACGAAAAGGCGAAGATCAGCTACGCCATTGGAATGAACCTCGGTGCCAATTGGAAGCGCAATGGCCTCGACGGAGATCAGGTCTCAATCGCGGACATCACTCGTGGGATCCAGGACAGCATGGCGGGTGGTAAACTCCTGCTGACTGAGCAGGAGGCTCAGGAGACGCTGACCAAGTTCTCGCAGTCGATGCGGGCAAAGGCCGACGAAAAACGGAAGGCCGAGGGAGAGAAAAACAAGAAGGCTGGCGAGCAATTCCTGGCGGAGAACAAATCCAAGCCCGGCGTCGTGACGCTGCCCAGCGGCCTGCAGTACAAGGTGCTCGCCGAAGGCAATGGCGATAGCCCGAAGGCCACGGACATGGTGAGCGTGAATTACAAGGGCACTTTGATTGATGGCACGGAGTTCGACAGTAACGCCAAGCGCGGCGGCGGCAAGCCCGCCCAGTTCGGCGTCACCGGCGTTGTCAAGGGCTGGACCGAGGCGCTGCAACTCATGAAGCCCGGCGCCAAGTGGCAGTTGTTCATTCCGGCCGATCTGGCTTATGGCGAATTCGGCCGCCCGCCCACGATTCCCCCGGCCTCCACGCTGATCTTCGAGATCGAGTTGCTCTCGGTCCAGGCGCCGCAACCACCGCCGCCCAGCCAACCGGTGACCAGCGACATCATCAAAGTTCCCTCTGCCGAGGAAATGAAGAAGGGCGCCAAGATCGAAACGATCAAGGCCGAGGATTTGAAGAAAATCGAAGAGGAACAGCGGAAGGCAGCGGAAAAGGCGGCCGAAAAGAAATAGCCGCGTCCAGCTTCGACAACAGCTTTTCAACCGGGCAGGCATGGAGTAACCCAGCCTGCCCGTTTGGTTTTTCGTCTGGAAGCGTGTTTGACCCGCCTCCACCGCTGGCCTACACTCGCCGCCCTTGTATGAAGATCTTGGTTTGCGATCCGATTTCACCGAAAGGCGTCGCGCTGCTCCAGCAGCGGGCCGAGTTTCAGGTCGTGGTACTGCCGAAGCGGCTGTCCGAGGCTGAACTCCTGCCGGTGGTGGCGGAGGCCACGGCCATGCTCGTGCGCTCGGAAACCAAGGTGACCCGCAAGGTCATCGAAGCCGCGCCGAAACTCCGCGTGGTGGGCCGCGCCGGCGTGGGCGTGGATAATGTGGATGTGGAAGCGGCCACGCAACATGGCGTGGTGGTCATGAACACCCCCGGCGGGAACACCATCTCCACGGCCGAACTCTCCTTCGCCATGATTCTGGCGTTGGCCCGCAAAGTCCCGCAGGCATGCAGCTCGATGGCGGGCGGCAAGTGGGATCGCAAGCTGTTCTCCGGCGTCGAACTCGCCGGCAAGACACTCGGCATTCTGGGCATGGGCCGCATCGGGAGCGAGGTGGCCAAACGCGCCCTCGCCTTCAGCATGAAGG
>CAYJNU010000115.1:0-14683 GCA_964371005.1 uncultured Verrucomicrobiota bacterium
GCCTTGATTTCTTTCAAGCCCGCCTGACGGAGCAACTGTGCGCCTTTCTCGGCTGAAACCGACTCAAACCCGGGGAGGGAACGTTTCATCGCTTCAGCCGCCGCCTGGTTCGCCGCATCATTATTCGCCGCCTGTACCGCCAGTCTTCGAGTTGCTGCCACCCGTGCGATGACCCGGGAGAGGTCTGATTCCAGCGCCGGCTCCCATGCCGGTGAGAGTGGAGGCAACGTCTCCTTCTGATCATCCTGCACGACGACCACACCAAGGTAACGGGCGTTGCCGCTTTCGAGGCGAATGGGGCGGAGGCCGTCCGCGACGGCGGCCGCAATTGTGGAATTCGTCTGGGCCTCGTGACGAGTGACAGCCACCTTGCTCCCACCCGCTGCTTGGTAGGCGGCCAGCAAGGCGTCCACCCGCGAGGCATACTCCCGCAGGGGATCAAATTCGCCCGCTGGTCCGGGTGTGAAGTAGAAGCGGATTTCGACCGGGGAATCCAGGCTCTGCAGTACGGCGGTGGTGCCATCGGACAACTTTACACTGGCCACGTCCGCCGCCTTCGCATCGTGACTCTGGGTGGCCCGATGATACCAGAAGGCGCCTCCGGCAAAACCCGCTGCCAGACAGGCCACGACTACAAGGACGATCCTGGCGCCGCCGCGTTCTCTCCTCCTGGCGCGCGGTCTGCAACTGGTGAAACCCGGTCTTGCAACGATCTGTGTGTCCATGTGATTGAGCACTGTAACTGACGCCCATGAGTTTCTCAACGCGCCGTTTCGCACCGTTTCGCAAGCGAGAAGAACCCGGTACACCGCGGGGAGTGTCGGATGCCTCGGGGAGGAGGATTCGCTTTTTTTGAGGTTCGCAGTGTTCTGGCTTTGCTTCGGTAGCGGTGTTTGTCAGACTCGGTCAATCTGTCACCCATGAGCCGTGTCGTATCATCTGTTTTGACGGCGAACATCACTGATGTGATCTCCTGCGCACTACAACTCCGCTCCCTGTTTCGCATGCAGTCCTCCAACTTCTGTCTCCGGGTCTGGCCGAAAGTTGTGCCTGAGAATCGCGCCCCCCGCCGGCCTGTAAACTGGTCAGGCTGCGCCGGCGGTGTTTTGGTTGCCTTGTTGGCTGGCGCGCCCGGCGTCTCGGCGCAGGATGCCCCGCACTCGCGGGCGCAGAATCTCACCTGCACGACCTGCCATCTGAATCATGAGTCGTTCGGCAACCAGATTGGTTCAACCGTTGGCAATGCCAACCTGTGTCTCAGTTGCCATCAGATTGGCGGTTCGGCGTCCGATGCAGCGCTCGCCGACAGCCAGCAAGCAGAGCTGGGGCCCGCGGTGGCTGGGCAGCCTCCTTCAAGAGGGTCCTCCCATCGGTGGGATGCAGCTCCGGCCGGGCGCGTCGAATCGCTTTCCCGCGCACCGTCCGACGCGATCCAAACGAGCGGTGTCTATACCGGACATTATGCGGTGAATTACACAGTCACCGTCTCCACTTCCGGCAACAGCGGCACGGCGCTTTTCCATTGGGTGCGCACGGGTCCCGGCGCGAGCATCAGTGGCGATATCCTCACCGGCAATGAAGTTCCACTGCAGGATGGACTGACTCTTTCCTTCTCGGATGCTGCGCGGGGGATGGACTTTCTCCCCGGCGATCAATGGCGCATCAGCGTTCGGCCCGGCCTCCAGTGGCCATCCAACCCCGACATGCTCCAAACCATGGCAGATGGGAAGGTGGTGTGCGCCACCTGTCACGATCCCCATTTCCAAGACTTCGAACCATTTGACCCCCAAGCCCCAGCGTACGCGCCGGGTGGAGGAAATGGCCGCCACTTCATGCGCGCACAGAGCGATCAAGATCAGATGTGTGCGGAGTGCCATGCGAGCCGGTTTGCCATGAACTCGGTCGCCGGTTCGCACGCGGTTGGCCTCCTGGTGGCGAGCAACGCCGTCTTGCATCCTCCGGCTTCGCTGCCGCTGGACAAACACGAGGGCAAGCTGTGGTGCTCCACCTGTCACCAGGTCCACAACAGCCCCAGCGATGACGGGATGCTGCTCCGGACAGAAAACGAAAAGACGCTTTGCACGGAATGTCACGCGCTGGCCGACACCGCCACCCCCGCCAGCCATTTCAGCCCCTCGAGCGGCGCGCTTTGGCCGGGTGGACAATACGGGTCTCTGCTCCCGGCGGACACGTCACCGACCAAACGAGGCGGCTGCGGCAGTTGCCACCGTGCTCATGGCTGGCCCGATCCGGCCAATCCCAGCAGCGACTACCCGAGCCTGCTGGTCGAGCGTGAGGAAAACCTCTGTTACACCTGCCACGACGGCAGCCCGGTTGCGAAGAATCTGCGCGCCAACTTCACCAAGACTTACCGGCATCCGGTCGCCTCTTCCGGTCGGCACACAACTTCGGAGGATGGCATTCCGGCTCGCTACGGTGCGGCCAACCGGCATTCGGAGTGCACCGATTGCCACAACCCGCATCAACTCGCCGTCGATACCACCGCCCCCGTGCCGCCCGCCGCCTCCCGGGCGTTGCGTGGTGTGGCCCGGGTTTCCGTCAACAACGTCAGTGCGACCTCGGTTAGCTATACGTTCCGTGGCGCGAGCGATCCCACGGCGGTGAAGGAATACGAAGTCTGCTTCACCTGCCACTCGGGCTGGACCACCCGCCCTGCTGGCCAGGCGGACTATGCGGCCAAGTTCAATACCCGGATTGCTTCGTTCCATCCGGTCGAGAGCGTCGGCAAGAATCTCAACATCAATGCCAATGCGTTTGTGAACGGCTGGCGCGCCACCTCCACCATGTCCTGCACCGACTGCCACACGAGCGACGACACGAACATCCGTGGCCCGCATGGTTCAACGTACCAGTACATCTTGAAGAAGCTCACGGTTGCGAGTGCCGCCCGGCGTAGCACGGCGATGCCGAGCACCGAGCTTTGCTTCGACTGCCACCGCTATGACACTTACGCCAATAACAGCGCCAGCAGTACGGTGAAAAACTACAGTCGGTTTGGCAGCAACCACGGCCACGCCTATCACGTGAGCAGTCGGCGTTATTCCTGTTACTCCTGCCACGAAACGCACGGCGCCACCAGCCAGCCCAACCTGCTGGTGACCGGGCGCAGTCCGGGCATAAGAACTTACACGCGCACCAGCAACGGTGGCTCCTGCGCGGCAACCTGCCACGGCAGCGAAAGCTACACCGTTGCCTATCCGCGCTGATCATCAACCCGTGAAACCTTCTGCGATGAATCCGCCCTCTCCACTCATGCTGGCGTCAGGCCACGGTCGCGGACTTCCCCTCCGCCTTTGGAAACGTGTGTTCGTGCTGCTCTTCGGCGGTGCGATCACAACCGCGGTTGGCGCGGCCACGCTACCGGTCCTTACTCCCTTGACTCCGCTCTCAGTTTCCCTGGTCTCCCCGGCGCGCGTCGCGGGTGACGCGCAATCCCGCATTTACATCACCGATCCTCTCGCCAGTAGGGTGGTCGTGGTGAACTCGCAGGGGCAGCAGATCCTCAGCAAGACGAATCTGGGGCAACCGCTCGGCATTGCCGTGGATAGCCAGGGTCGGATTTACGTGGGTGACGCGCGAACGGGAGCAGTGAACGTGTTCGACGAGAATTGGAATTCCCTTGGGCAACTCGGTCAGGGCGCGGGTGAATGCCAGTTGCCTGGTCACATTGCGACCCGGACCGACGGCGGCCTGACCACCGTGTTCGTCTCGGACGGCTCGGCGCATTCAGTGAAAGCCTATCGCGACGGCGCGCGCGTCGGGCAGTATGGGAGTTTCGGTATGGGCCCGAACCAGTTCAACTTTCCCGCCGGGATCTGGGTTGGCCCGGACGGCACACTCTTTGTAGTAGATCAGAACAACGATCGCATGCAGGTCTTGGATCTCGACGGCAACTTCCTTCGCTGGTTCAGTCTGCAACCCGATCCTTCACAGATCAGCAACTCCGGGCGCGCGCAGGGCATCACGGGTGACAGTCAGGGACGCCTTTATGTTGCGGACACTTTTCAAGGTCAGGTCAAGGTGTTCGACATTTCCGGTCGGTTCGTGGGCCGTTTGGGCGGCTACGGTGAAAACGTTGGCCAGTTCCGTTCCCCTGGCGGTGTGGTGACGGATCCGCAGGGGCGATTGTGGGTCGCGAACGCAAACAACGCGCGCGTAGATGGTTTCTGTTTTGTGCAGCCCACCCTGAATCCAGCCACTCAGACGGTTGCGGAAGGTGCGACGGTGAGTTTCACGGCTGACCCGGGTTGTGGCGGGACTCTCAACTACCAATGGCTGAAAGACTCCACGCCGTTGACGGATGGGGGAACGGTCTCCGGTGCGACCACGGCCTTGCTGACGCTCGCTGGCGTGGTGGCGACGGACGGTGGCGACTACTCAGTGCGGGTGGCAAACGCCAGCGGCAGCGTTCTCAGCGAGCCGGCATTGCTGACCATCATTCTACGTCCGTTCATCATCACCCCTCCTGCGGAGCAGACAGCTCCCGCCGGGGAAACCGTGACGCTCAGTGTCACCGCCGGTGGCTCCGGGCCGTTGTCCTATCAATGGTCTCAGAATGGCATTGCTCTTCCCGGACGGACACACAGCGACTTGGTGCTTTCCAATGTGACGTCTGCCGCCAACGGTCTTTACCTGATACAAGTGACAAATTCGGTCGGCAGTGCAACTGCCTCTGCCAGATTCGCTGTGGCGGAGACGCCGGCGATGTCGGTGAGCCTGAGTCCGGCAGGGGACTTGGTGCTGACGTGGAACGACCCGTTTTACGTACTACAATCGACTCCGACCGTAGAGGGACCGTGGGAAACCGTGGAAGCCGCCAGTCCATTCACCATTTCGGCGGACGCAATCGGGGAGAGCGGCGCCCGGTTCTACCGCCTCCTGAAACCGTGATGAGCGGCTGGCCGGAAACGCATGGTTTCGGATCGTCCTCGTTCTTGTTTTCGGAAACGCTCGGCAGGTCGAGAGCGAGGAAGACGAGGAGGAGGGAATCCATGACCATGGTAGCTGGCCCGGCAACCCTGGCCATCGAGCGAGTAACAGATTGCACAGGCAGCGCCAACGTAGGGAAAGCATTTGGCAATATTGGCTTGGCATCTTTTTATCACGGCCTTAGCCTCCAACCGAACACAATATGGGCGTGTGCGCCAATTTCGCTGAACGCATCGCGTGGTGCCAGAAACCCAAGGCCGCGACCGGTTACCCGCAAGCGCAGCGCAGACGGTCATCTCGAGACGGGTCGGTGAGGGGTGACAAGCAGGCCCTTGTGGTTTCCCAGGATAAACCTTTAGCTGAATATGAATGATTTCGCAGCCCGGCTGGTTCGCAGCGCAGCTTCTCTCTTTTTGGCCGTGGCCTTGCTCGCGGCAGGCTCAACGGCAAGAGCCCAAGGCGTTGAACATCTGAGCATCACCCAGCCTGGCGGCATGCCGGGCCGTGCGATCGTCACCGGCATTCAGCAGGTTACCAACGGTGTGAAGCTAACTTGGGATGGTCCTTCCGGGTATTACCAGATTCTGCAAGCCGCCAGTCTGAACGCGCCTCAATGGCAGGCGGTGGGCAAAGCGACCAACCTCCTCCGCCAAGCCACGATCACAACCCTCACGAGTAACGCGTTCTTCCGGGTCGCCGGCCCCTCGCCCCGATATGCGGGTGCTGACGCCTGCATGGATTGCCACCCCAGTGTCCACAAGAGCGAGATGAACACGCGCCATGCTGGCGCGCTCGAAACACTCCGGAAGAACGGCGAAGACAAGAATCCGAATTGCCTGCCCTGCCACACGGTGGGTTACGGGTTGCCGACCGGTTTCAATGAGCAGGACCCGAACACGCTGCACCTTGGCGGTGTGCAGTGCGAGAATTGTCACGGGCCGGCCGCCAATCACGCGGACAACGAGAATGACGTGACCGTGCGTCCGCGCGTGGAACTGGCGGCTCAGGTCTGCGGGGGCTGCCACAATGCGGCCTCGCATCGGCCGCATTTCGAGGAATGGTCCACTTCGGCGCATGTCGCGGTGGTGGAGGACATGAGCCCGACCAACCGAATCAATAGTTGTGGGCGTTGTCACTCGGGTTCTTCCCGCATCGCCTTGCTCAACGGCAAGGATCCGGGCCGTTCGGTCAAGAATGACGCCAACCTGGGCATCACCTGCGCCGTCTGCCACGATCCGCATCAAACCAACAGTTACCCCGCGCAACTCCGCAACCCGGTCGCCTCCACCAACGATTATTTCCTCACCACCTCGGAGAATTTCGCCAGCAAGTACAACCCGAACATCAATATTTGTGCCCAGTGCCACAACCATCGTGGCGCGTCTTGGAGCAGCTCCAGCCGTCCTCCACACCATTCACCGCAATACAATATGCTGCTCGGCACCGTGGGCGAGTTCGAGCCCGGCGCCCCCGCGTCCGGCCCGGCCAGCCACGCCACAAAAATCGAGAAGCAGTGTGTCGGCTGCCACATGCAAAAGGAGGGGGGCGAGGGTGAAGTCCATGGGGAGATGTCCGGCCATTCCTTCAAGATGGAGTCCTATCAGGTATGTGCCGAGTGCCACGAGAACGCCGAGAACGCAGAGTTGTTCGCAGCGTTTCTCAGCCAGGTGGTCACGGATCGCATGGGGAAAGTGAAAGCAGACCTGGATCGTTGGGCCACGGAACGGGCGCCGGCAGAAATCCGGAAGTACGGCACGCTCGCCTGGGAATACGACAACGCCGGTCAGCTCTCGAACCCGTTGGGCCTTTCGACGATCCGCGGCCCCGTCTCGAATTCTGACCTGGCGAAGGACGAACAAAAATACGTTCCGACCAACATCAAGAAAGCCCGGTTCAACCTCTATTTGGTGTTGCACGACGGCAGCCAGGGCCTGCACAACGGCCCGCACACCTTGAAGCTGTTGAACGCCGCGCAGAGCTGGGTTTCGGCCGAGCTTTACGAATGATTCACCCCCGCGAGTGGCCGCCAAGGTTCACCCGCAACGCCGAACCGATGTGACCGACATTAGAAACTCAATGACAACACGCAATTTTCGACTGTTCGAACCGCAGCGTTCCGCTTGGGGACGTTGGCTGGCGACTCTGGCCGGAACTCTGGTCCTGATCGGGGCCGTGATCTCCTGCCGCACCGTGAACCGGGGCGTGGTCATGTTGCCCAACGTGCCCGGGGCAAAGTATATCGGCTCGAAAGAGTGTGAAACCTGCCACGAGGAAATGTTCCGGGATTTTGCCAGCGCCGATCACGCCCGGGTGCTGTCCGATGGCCCGAACGGTCTGGAGGCCGGTTGTGAATCCTGTCACGGCCCGGGTAGTGTCCACTCGGATTCCGGCGGCGAGACCAAGCCTCCGTTCAGCTTTACCTCGGGTCGTCCGCAGGCGAATGGCTTGGCCACACAACTGACGGTTCAGCCGGTCCGCGCCAACGAGAATGTCTGTTTCCATTGCCACGCCGATGTGCGGGGTCAGTTCAACCTCCCCAGCCATCATCCCGTTCCCGAGGGCAAAATGACCTGCACGCAATGCCATCCGCCGCACAAGGGCTACGCCCATGCCGGCGGCAGCACCGCGCTTCGTTCCCAGGAAGACACCTGCCTCCAGTGCCACCCGGCGCAACGGGGCCCATACGTCTTCGAGCATGAGGCGCTGCGCGAAGGTTGCACTTCCTGTCACAGCCCCCACGGCACCATCAATGCGAAGATGCTCACCACGCGCGACTCGAACCTCTGCCTCAAATGCCATTTCGCCCAGATGCAGGGAAACAATGTCCTGATTGGCGGCTTCAATCATAAGAGCCGGCTTTCCCAGGGCACCTGCTGGACCGCTGGTTGTCACGAAGCGGTGCATGGCTCGCGCGTGAATTCCTCCCTCCGATTCTAACCCGCAAACCTGACGCCGATGAAGATCACATCACCAGCGACCCGGCCAAACAGCGCCACCCCCGTGAAACCGTGGCCCGGCCTCTGCCTCTTGGGCGCCACCCTGCTGCTGTTTGGCAGCGCTACCGCGTGGGCGGCCGAAGCCGAAGCCAAGGACGAGGCCAAGGACGACACCAAGGAAGATGCCAAAAGCGATAAGGAGGCCCTGTCGCCCGAGCAGATGTTTGAAGGTGGCGAGAAGACTTACAATAACTGGGTGGAGTTCTCCGCCGGTGGGCTTTTCACGCACGGCAACGACGCCCAAGCACAACAGAATCGGCGCCTTAACGGCAGCGCGTTTGGCGGCATCGAGGACCTGCATTACCAGGGAAAAGCCTTCACTAACACTCTGCTCACCGTGGATGGCCATGCGCTGTTTAACGAGCGCGATTACAGACTGACGCTGGGTCTGAAGCGCGAGGAGAAGTGGTACGTCCGCTTCAATGCTGAGAACACCCGCACTTGGTATAACGGCGATGGTGGATTCTACGGGCCCGGCGCC
Source organism: uncultured Verrucomicrobiota bacterium (assembly GCA_964371005.1). Lineage (GTDB taxonomy): Bacteria > Verrucomicrobiota > Verrucomicrobiia > Limisphaerales > MWDV01 > MWDV01. The sequence continues at coordinate 8,428 of CAYJNU010000115.1, forward strand.
GGGTGGTATCCGGCTTCGGGCGACGCGCTCGGCGTGGACCGGGGCGAAATCTCCTTCGAAGCCGGGTTGTCCTTGGAGAAGTACCCGAAGCTTACTTTCAAGTACGCTCACCAATACCGGGACGGGCAGAAGGGATCCACGGCTTGGGGATTGACCCACCCCGATTCCAACGACACCACTCTGCTGCGCGGCTTAAGCCCGGCCAGTTATGACCTGGACGAGCAGCGGGACATTTTCGAGTTGAACGCCACCCACCACATCAAGAAGACCGACTTCGGCGTGGGATTGCGCTACGAAACGGCGGAACTGGACAACGCCCGCTCCACGACCCAGTTTCCTGGCGAACTCGCGACGCAGCGTATCACCAGTCGCGAAGGCACCTCCTACGACCTGTTCAGCACGCATTTCTATTCGGAAACGCGGATCAAGAAGGGCTTGGTCCTGACCACCGGATTCCTTTTCAGTGACTTGGAGAGTGATTACTCCGGCAGCCGGATTTACGAGGACTTCGATGTCAACTACGTGTTGCCCGGACTCGGCTACTACGACCTCGCCGGTGGCGCCCACCAGCAGGAGTACGTGTTGAATCTAAACCTGATGGCGACTCCTGCGAAGTTTTGGACGATCGTTCCCTCGATCCGGGTGCAGAAACAGGACTTGGATGCCGAGTCGGGCGGGACGGGTACGCTGTCGGATTACCCCGGCGAGACTTTTGCGGGCACGAGCGATCGGGACGTGCTGGATGTGCGCGAGCGGCTGGATGTGCGCTACACCGGCCTTACGAATTGGGTGCTCACCGCGCGCGGCGAATGGACCGAGGGCGATGGCAACCTGAAAGAGGGGAATCTGAATGGAAACGGCGGCCTCAGTCAGGTGAACGGCATCGGGGTGTTACCCATCTGGCGCGAGACCGATGACAGCCGGCTGTTCCAGAAATACAGTCTTGGCGCTCGTTGGTATCCCACCCGCCGCTTGAGCTTGGATCTGGGCGCCTATTACAAGCTCAATGCCTACGATTACGACCACAAGCTGGACGACACCTTGAACGGCACGGGGGGCAATCGCTATCCGGCTTACCTGGTCATGCAGGACTTTGAGACCTGCGATGGCAATGTGCGGGTGACCTTCCGTCCCCGACCCAACGTGACCCTGGTCAGTCGCTACGAATACCAGCTCTCCACCATTCACACCAAGGCCGATGCGGCCGCGGGCCTCGGGGAGATTGAATCTTCGGAGATGAACAGTCACATCTTTGCCCAGAACGTCAATTGGTCGCCCTGGTCAAGGTTGTACCTCCAGGCGGGCTTCAACTACGTCTGGAGCGAAACCCAGACCCCGGCTTCGGATTACACCCAGGCCATCCTCGACGCGCAGAACAATTACTGGACCGTGAACTTCAACTCGGGCTTCGTTCTGGATGACAAGACCGATTTGAACCTCGGGTACTTTTACTACCAATCCGATAACTTCAGCGACAACACCGCCGCGGGTTTGCCTTTGGGCATGTCTGCCGAGGAACATGGCGTGACCGCCACCTTGACCCGCCGGCTCACCGAGCGCCTCCGCGTGACCCTGCGTTACGGCTACTTCCAGTACGACGAGAATACCTACGGCGGGCATGGGAACTACGAGTCCCACTTGGTGTACTCCACTCTGCAATACCGGTTCTAATCGGCGCCGTCACCGCGTGCCGTGTCCCTGAAAGCGCGGACATCGCGGTGTCGAGCGTCTGCTGCCGGCTTCCAGATCAAGCGTGAAGTCGCCGGGCACATAGTAGTACGCTCTGGCCACCACGTGCCTATCGCGATGTTCTCAACCACACCTGGCAGCTCCTGCCGGCGACGCCATTAAAGCAATCGATGCTCGGCGGAGGAACGAATGGCGCTTTGCTCAGGTCGGAAACCGTTCAGTTCTTGGTCGGAAACAATCGATCGCGAAGTCGCAGTGCCGGTATTTCCACGATTCGGGCCATGATGATTCCGAAAGCCCAGCACGCCGCGAAGTAGATGACGCCCTTGCCCAGGAAGATGCCCGCGCTGGCGGACGTTGTTCCAAGCATGGGTTCGAGGCCGTCCCGCACCAGCAGATGCCAGAGATAGACGGAATAGGAATGCCTGCCGAGCCACGCTGGCCATTTGGCCCAAACGGGACAACGGAAGTAATCGAGTGAAAGGGCCGCGAGGAGCAAGCATCCCGCTCCGAGGTAGGCGGAGATGAAACCGAAAATGCGCCAAGCCTCAACCCCCATGACACATTCGTTGATCGGCGAGATCAGAACGAGGCCCGCCAATAGCCACAACCAGCGGAAGGAAAGCACGCGCGTCCGCCGCCCCGGGTCGGAACCGTGGTACCACCAGTGCGCGAGCCAGACACCGAAGAACAGCGCATCCAGCCGGATGTGCGTCACCGAGACGAACCACCGCTGGTTGTCCCCGCTGGCGCTATCGCCGAACCACCAGGTCAGGATCCTGGCGCCAAAGCACAACAAGATCACAGCATCGGCCACCCGAGGAATCACCTTGAGGTTGATTCTGCCGTCCGTCGCCGGAAACCGTTTCAGCAACAGGAAGAGGCAGGCGAGCAGCACATAGAAGTGTTCCTCGACCGCCAGCGTCCACGTATGGGGCCAAAGCCCCGCCGTATAATTCTGAAAGAAGAGCAGTTCGGCGGCGAGTCCCGACCCGTTGACCTGACCAGTCCGACGAAACTGGAGGAGGACCGTGATAGCAATCAGAAACCAAAATGCCGGATAGATCTTGAACCCCCGCCTGATGAGAAACCGTCCCGGCGAGATGGTTCCGGTGCGCGCCAGTTCCTGAAAGAACAAACCCGATACCAGAAATCCGCTCAGAACGAAGAAGATGTCCACCCCGCGCATGCCCGGCGGGAGAAGCTCCAGCAAACGATTCAAAACCCCGCCGTCCCGCCACGCCTGGATCGGACCGAAACCCTGCAGCGCGTGGATGTGAAGCACCAGCGAGACGGCAAAAAACCGCAGCACGTCCAGCCCTACCAAACGAGGCTTGGGGTGCGCGGGTTCAGGGCTGCCAGTCATCTTGCTCAAACCACGAATGGTCCGGCTGGATTGTGGGCAACGCGCGGCCGCTGCAGGCCGGGGCGACTATTTTGTCGACCTGGCTTCGGCGATCCGCGCCAGCAGCGCCTCGCGCTCCTTCGAATCACCCGAGCCACAGAATGTGCCGACGTGCGGTTTCCCGTCGCCGTTGTCACCGTGGATGACTTCGGTTTGGACCGCCGCCTTCGCCTCAGCCAGATGGCCCTTGCCGATGCTGAAACCGTTGAAGACGCGTTTCGTCAACTCCGCGTCCCCGGGAAACGCCGGCGGACGCGCTGAGAAATTGTATTTGAAATTCTTCCAGTTGTCGCCGCGCTGGTAGTTCGTACCGAGCGCGCCACTGGGATCGTAGCCGCAGTGAACCATGCAGTTCTCGCAGCGCGGATCGCGCGCGACGCCGTCCACCACGCCATACCGTTCCCAATCCACCTTCGTCAACATTTCCTGGTAGGTCGGATAATGGCCGGCGCTGTAGAGCGTGTCGGTCATCAGATAGCATGGCGCTTTCCAGCCCTGAATGTTGTAGGTGGGGATTGCCCAGGCCGTACAAGTCAGGTCGCGTTTGCCGGCAAGAAATTCCTGATACACGGGGGTGCCGAAAATGGTGAACGCCTTGCCCCACTCCTCGATCTTGGCAAACTTGGCGATCGTCATCTTCCGCGTCAGAAAGAAGTCCTCCGGGTTCTTGCCCAAGCGCTTCGCCATGTCTTTTTTCGCCGCATCGTAGTCGTAACCAGGCGAAATCGTGTGGCCATCCGCGCCGAGCCAGGAGAAGAATTTGAACATGGCCTCGATCTCGCGCACGTCCGTCTCCCGATACACCGTGGTGTTCGTGGCCACCTGGAAACCGAGCAGCTTCGCCATCTTGATCGCCTCGACGCATTCCTTGAACACGCCTTCGCGCTCGACAATAAGGTCATGCGTATATTCGAGACCGTCCACGTGGACGTTCCAATACATCCATTTGCTCGGCGCGATGACCGGGCGGTCGTCAGACTTGCCTTTGCGGATTGTCTCAGCCTGCTTCTCGGAAATAAGCTTCGCGCCCAGCAATTCCTTCAGCTTGGGTTCGAGGTCTGGCGAATAGATGGCGGCGAGGTAATCTCCCATCTTCTTCCGCATGAAGAGACCGTTGGTGCAGATGTAAACGATGCGGCCCTGTTTGAGAATGCCGCTCACCAGCTCCTCGATCTTCGGGTAGATCAACGGCTCGCCACCGCAGATCGAAACCATCGGCGCGTCGCATTCCTCGGCCACGGCGAGGCATTTCTCCAGCGGGACCATGTCTTTGAGCGACGTGGAATACTCGCGAATGCGCCCGCAGCCGGTGCAGGTGAGGTTGCAGGTGTGCAGCGGCTCAAGCTGCAAGACCATGGCAAACCTGGGCGTTCGGCGGAGCTTGTGCTTGATGATGTGCCCGGCAATTTTCGCCGAGAGAGCGAAGGGAAAACGCATAGATGTTACTGACGGGCGATGACAGGATGGTTGTCGTTGACCGCCAGTGCGTGGTGGGCCGAATCCGCCTGGCCGGGTTGAGGAGACGTGTTCTTCATGAACATCATCGGCGAAATCGGCACGGTAGTATTCACGCCGCTGCATCCGGCGGCGCCGAGGACGAGCAGCAGGGCTGCCAGGAGGCAAAGTTCTTTACGGTCTGGTGTTTTCACGCGTCCGCCACTATAAAACGCGTGGCCGTGTCTGCAAATGCTATTTCCATGCCGGCAATCCCGCGGCGCACGCGAGTAATTCGTCGTGCGGCCCCCCTGTTGCGCATCTGGCTGCTGCGACTGGGGCTGGTGATCGGCGGGTTCGCGCCTGGTTTCGCCTGGTCCGCCGCCCCGTCCGCGGTGACGGAAGCAGCACGATTGGAGCAATCGCTCGTGGCCGCCCGTCAGAGTTTTCTCCAGTCGCCGACCAACGCGACTTTCGCCTGGCAGTGTGGCCGCGCCTGTTTCGACCGGGCTGAGTTCGCCACCAACAGCGCTGAGCGGGCTCTCCTTGCCGGACAGGGCATTGCCGCCTGTCGCCGCGCGGTCACGTTAGCCCCGAATTCTGCTGCGGCGCATCACTATCTGGCGATGAATCTGGGCCAACTCGCGCGGACCAAACTGCTTGGAGCGCTCAAGCTGGTGACGGAAATGGAGGCCGAGTTCAAGGCCGCCCGCCGTCTGGACGAGCATCTGGATTTTGCCGGACCGGATCGAAGCCTTGGTCTGTTGTATCTCGATGCGCCCGGCTGGCCCACGAGCGTCGGCAGCCGAACCAAGGCCCGTCAGCACTTGCGCCGAGCGGTGGAGCTCGCTCCGCAGTATCCGGAGAACCGCCTGACCCTACTGGAGGCGTACCTCCGTTGGGGTGATCACAACGGGGTTCAGCGCGAGCTCAAAGGCATCGAGGAAATCTGGCCAGCCGCGCACACCAACTTCGTGGGCGAACCCTGGGCCGCGGCTTGGGCAGACTGGGAGACGCGGCTGAAACGTGCCAAGGCCGCGGTGGAAGAGTTCCCGAGGCCGCAGTCCTCGCCGCGTCGGAGCGACTGAGGATCGTTCGCCCCCAATTTGCCCCAGATTCAGCGCGGCCACCGGCTGGCTGCGATACTCAACCCTGGAACTTGATTTCGTTCACCGGAATGCTCCCCGCTTTCACTTCGAGGAATGGCTTGCCGCGTTTCACGCCCACCGTGCCGTAGCCGGTCGCCGTCGAGAGGAAGCAGCGGAAATCGCCTTTGATGCTCGGGTTGAGGTAGAGCGTTTTCTCGACCGCGTCGTAGCGCGCGCCGCTCAGGCCTTGAAGCAGGCCGTAGCTGGACATCGCCCGCGCATACCAATGGCCGCACTCGTATTCGTTGAACGGATTGCGTACGCGGCCGTCATAGCGATCTCGCGCCGTTTGCACCACGTCGAGCCCTTCCTTGACCAAGCCCATGAGCAACAGGTGCGACGCGACCTGGTATTCGATCCCGGTCCAGACTTCATTGGAATACACGAACGGCAGCGAGAGTTCGCCGCCCTTCGGCCAGGTGCAAAGCAACAAGCCGCCTTCTGCGCCGCAGGCGAAACTCGGGCGTTGCGGGTTCGGATGCGCGGTGAGGTCGAGTTTCAGGTTGTACCGGTGAATCGCCTTGAGGTGGCTGGCAATCTTTTGCGCGTCCACCACCTGGCCCACGCCGCAGACCAGCGC
>CAYJNU010000115.1:14693-17958 GCA_964371005.1 uncultured Verrucomicrobiota bacterium
CGCCTGGTCGAGCACCGTTTCCAACCCGCTGACGCGCGCCAGCCAGTCGCCGAGCACGCCGTCGGAGAGGCAGCCCTTGCCATACTGGTATTTCGGCCCTTCCTTTTCCAACAACTCACGTGCCTCGGGCGTGTAGTTGCCGACCATACTGCCAATCTCGACCGGATTCTTCGCCCGTAGGTTTTTCCACTCGACCTTCTGAATGAAATACTCGCCGTCGAACAACTCGCTCTCCATCCGGCGCAGACCTTTTTCAAGCAGTTCGGAGTAAAGGGGCACTTTGTCACCCAATGCGCCGCCCATAAGCGAGGCGGCCTTGAGCGCCCCGAGGTAGAAACTCGTACACATCCCGTCGGGCCCCCAGAACTCGATGTCGTAGGTGTTGTGATGCGGCTCTTCCAGCCAGCCCTTGTGGCCGGGATCCCACGACTCGATGCAATAGTCCAAGCTGGCCTTCACTTTGGGCCACAGTTTGCGCAGCCATTCAGTGTCACCGCCGATGCGCCACTCGCGATGCACCTTCATGATGCCGCCGAGTTGCCCATCGCTGGCGGCGTGGAAATCATGCGCCACAGGCCGGATGGGCAGCGCACTGCGGAATTGCTGATGGCCGCGCTCATCTTGCGATGGGCCGAACTCTGTCTCGCGCAGGGTCCGCTCCAGCGCCGGGAAGAGGTGGGGAATGGCTTGGGCGTAATTCCAGACGTGGGTGCAGGAACCGTGGCAGCATCCGCCACCGTCGCCGCAACCTTCCCAACCCCAAAAGCGGCCGTCCGCCTGCCGCATGACCGTCGGAGACTTGAGGATGGTCAGGTTTGCCGCCACCGCTTCGATGACTTCCGGTGGCAGCGTGGAATCGTAGAAGCAATCGCTGAAGCGCTTGGAGTTCGCGCGCAGCCCGGGGTAACGATCGCGCCAGTAGCTGGTGACTTCAGCGACGTTCTTGAACCGTTCGGCGTACCACGGCTTGTATTTGCCCTCGACCTGCGCCTCGCCGGGTTTGGCTTCTGCGTCTTTGCCGATCCGCAGATTCGTCTCCCCGACGTGCCACGCAAGCCGCAGTACGATCGTCTTCGATGCCCGCGGCCCGAGTGTGAACGGCACGAACAACGTCGCGCCCGGCGACGCGCCGCCTTCGGTCACCGGCGGACGCTCGAAGCATTGCCCGCTCGCGATCTCTTTCCAAGCGATGGTGAGCGGGTCAAACCACCCGCCACGAAACCAGGCGTGGTTGACCTTCACCGCGGGATCGTCCACGGTCGCCGTGAACGAACCTTCCTCCCAGCCCCGTTCCTTGGGGGCGATGCACGTCAGCATGAATCCGCCCGGCGTCGCTTTGACGGCGTTCGTATCCTTGCCCACCGCCATGAAGTTCTTTGCGCTCCAGGAAAACACGGCTTCGCGCGCCTTGCCCGTGCGGTTGGTGAAACGATATTCCAGGGCGGCGACCGGCAGGCTGGCGTTATCCGCATCGCCCGGTTCAAACGGGCTCCAACCCGTGATCTCGACGGCAACCGGCATGTCCTTGTCCGCAAGGGAAACCGTCGCGAACGGGAATCGGACACGGAAGGCAGCCTCGTGGAAGTGGGGCAGGCCGTACGCCGCGCCCGAGGCGCCGTTGCCGCTGCCGCCTTGCCCGAACTTTTTCCAGTCCGGCACCGGCCCTTCCAGCACACGGGCTATGTTCGGCTCGCCTTGCACGCATAATGCGCCAAACGTGACCGGTTCGTTGAAGACCTCCGGACGATGCCGGAGCGAAACGTGTGAAAGCGCCCCGCTGCCTTCCAGACAGATCATGCCCGCGCCCAAGCCGCCCATCGGAAAGGCCACGCGATTGAGCCGCGTGCCGGTGTATTCACCTTTGTATTTCGATTTGCCGAATGCCTTCGAAGGTCTGTCTTCGCCGGCTGATCCTGTGGCGGCCGTTGCTGGCGTAGTGGCCACGCCCGTAGCGCCGATGGCGCCGAGGCTGGTAGCGGAAAGCTTCAGGAAGTCGCGTCGTTTCATGCCATCCCTTTCGTGGTGCGTTCGTTTCATGGTTGTTTCCTCTTGAGCGTCGGTTATATCGCTGCTGGTGCGACAGTTTTAACGGCGGATCGGGTCGGAAGGCAAGGAAACAAGTCGGGATGCCGGGTTCCTGCTTCGAGTAAAGTCGGCCCTCCGACGCGCTGCCTTGGAGTTTGGGCCATGACGTTCAATGGGAAGCCCGGATCTCAAGGAGGCGCATCCAAGTTACCACAACATGGCGGCGAAGCACCGAAGGGCCGATTTCCATCGCAGGACGAGGCCGCTCCGGTACGAAATAAACCGGGCGGCAAACGCGTTGCCGCCCGGTGCAATCATCGGGATGAAACTTCAGGCCACCGTCGAAGCCATTTTGCCCGGCTCGTACGGATAGGTGGAAATCGCGCGCATGTATTGGGCGCGCTCGAACGAAGTCGGGTCTTCGCAGTTCTTCTGGCTCAGGCTGCCCTTGAGCTGCTGCACTGACTCGTATTCGTGCTGTTCCAACCAAGCCACCATGTCGCGCTCGACCGTGCCGATATGCGCCGGGCCGTGCCGCAGCAGGGCGGAGCAGAGCATCGTGACGTCCGCGCCAGCCATGAGCATCTTGAGGGCGTCGGTGGCGCGGTGGATGCCGCTGGTGCCGGCCAGGCTGGTGGAAACACGTCCGTAAAGGATCGCGACCCAGCGCAACGGCAGGCGCACCACAGGGATGCCACGGCAAACCGAAGCAGAAGAATGACCGTCCTATCCGTCACTTGCTTGGTGATAACCTGTAACCGATTTGTTTTAGAGCGACCGTTGCGCTTTCCTGAACGTAGCGGTCTGAGTCGTTCGTCAGACTTAAGAGCACCGGGATCGCCGTGGCGGCATTAGTGCCCTGCTTACCCAGAGTCTGAGCGATAATGGAACGTACCCTTGGGTCAGGATTGGACAACTCGGCAGTTAGTTTTGGGATAGTATCAGCGCCAAGGGGAATATGCATGAGTGCCGCGGCTGCGTTGTTGCGGACACTGGCGTCTGTATCAACAAGTGCGTTGAAGAGAGATGGAACTGCTGCTTCCACTTCCAGACTCAGCGCGAAGGAGCTTATTGCAGACGCGCAGCATGCGCGAATGTCACCATCGGGATTCCCGAGGTTCTTCACCAGTAGGGGAATGACCTTGTCCGGGCACTGGTGAACTCTCGCCAACGCGTCCAGAGCTGCAAGTTGGACCGGGGGGCCGTCGGTGTTTGCTCTTTCAATAAGGAGTGGAACAAC
>CAYJNU010000115.1:17968-18755 GCA_964371005.1 uncultured Verrucomicrobiota bacterium
GCCGTGAGGGCTTGGGAGAGCGAATTCACCGATGCCGCACCGACATAACCGAGACAGCGAATCGCGTTCCGAGCGGTGTTCTCCTCGCCTGCCAATAACCGGGTCAGCTTCGTCACGGTTCCAGCGGCATTTGTAGAGGACACCTTAAAGGCAAGCACGATCGCTTCAGAAAGCAACCTGTCGGTTCTGACCGAAGGTAGAGACTCCGCCAGGTAATCGAACTCACGTGTACTCATTCTTTTGATTGCATCGGCAGCCCGGCGCTGCACATCCTCGCTTAAGCGGGGCGGCCCGGTTTCGGACGTGCCTATGAGCTCTCTAAGCCAAGTCACTACGTCCTTGCCTTCAAATTCAATGTCCGGTGGAGCGAACGGTGCGAGCAGTTCCGGAGTAATAGACTCGAGGAGTCTCGCTCTGTCTACTTGCATAGACACCAACGAATTTGTTAGCGATGAAAATGCGCTCATGTGCGGAGACACGGCGGTAATCTTGAGAACGAGGTTGCTTTGGATATGCACCCAGCGCATCCCGACCAAGAGCTCACGCAATGGAACATCAGCCGTCTTCCTGACAGTTCCTGAGACGCTTACGGTGGGCAACTCAGCTTGGCGATGAATCATGATTGCAGATCGGTTTGACAAGCCGGCGGACGCTGCCGCAATTCGCTTCTGCAAAGCAGACTCAACGGAGGAGGTGAATGCCCCGGGAGCTGGATTGCCGACCGGCAGCCGCACAAGGCATAGCCGGAATATCACGGAACTGTGCTGATCATTGGAAAGGTACTGGC
>CAYJNU010000116.1:0-18503 GCA_964371005.1 uncultured Verrucomicrobiota bacterium
CCGCAAAAGCCACGCCCCCACCTTCTTGGCTAGTCAAGGCCGTTAGCACGGCCAGCAGCAGGTCTTTGCCGAACCAGAACGAAATCACCACCCAGGCCGGCAAGCGAAACTCACCCGTCCAAATTCTGAAGAACAGGATGAACAACCACTTGAACTCAATCTCGGTCTTTGCAAGCAGCAGCACGAAGCCACCGATGCAGGCCGAAATCGCGCCCGACGCGCCACCCATCGGAATGTCCGAGCCAAAATGCGCGGGAGTCCCGGCGATGTAAACGAGGCCAGCCGCTACTCCGGCGAGCAGGTAGAAGAGCGCGAAGCGCACTCGGCCGATGAAATCTTCGACGCACGAGCCGAACAGAAACAGATAGACCATGTTGCCGAGGAGATGAAAGAACCCTCCGTGGCAAAACACCGAGGTGAGGTAAGTCCACCAATGGGATTCGACCGGAATCAACCAGAGGTTTTCGAAGACCCACACCTCCACGTCTTCCCCGTAAGCCAAGCGCAGGCCCAAGGTGACCAGATACATCGCCACGCACAGGCCCATCAAAGTGAACGTCACCACCGGATAGCGCTTGGCCCGGTAGTCCACTCCGACTGGCAAAAGGAAGAACATTGTTCGTGCCCTCAGCGGGAGAGTGGAGACGAAACACAGCTCTGTCAATTCAGCGCGTGAATCGTGCGGACGGGCCGCACGGCCTCCGCGGTGCTGGCAGGCCAGGTGTCCACCGGGTTGGGAAAGATGCGGTCCTGCGGCCCGGGATTTCCTGCCATCAGCAACGCGCATGCGCTTCATGATCCTATCTTCATTCTGTAAAAATCTCGGTTGCAGGCTGGACAGGAGGGGCGGTGTTTCCAATGATGCGAACTGCCTTGCAGCAGGGTTGCCCCGGGCGCGAGACCGAAGCGGATCGCGTCATGGAGCGAAACGCGCGGGCCGAGAGCAGAAAGACAAACCAAACGACTCGGAATCCAAAGCAGCCTCAGATCAAGAGTTGCAGTTGCAAACACCCACCACCATGTATATGTCGTCCTCAACATTCAAACTCACGCTCGGGCTCGCCGCCGTCGCCGCGATGGCCTCGGGAACTCAAGCCCAATCTGCTGCCGCGGCCAAGGCACCTCCGCCCAGCGCCTTCGACCAGTGGGCGGACGGGATCAAGAAACCAACCGACTGGCTGACTTGGGGCGCGGATTTTCGTTTGCGGGACGAGTACCTGCCCAACAGCGTCAGTCTGAGCGACAGCGCCCCCTACTCCGAGCAGAACGTTATCCGGTTTCGGAGCCGGCTGTGGGCGTCCGTCACGCCGGTGACCGACCTGAGTGTCAATGCCCGGGTGTCGGCAGAGCCGCGCTATTTCACCCAGCCCGCAGGGTATGGCCCGTTCGCTCGCCCCACGGCACCCACCTCAAACCAAGACGGCTTGGAATGGCGGTATGGCATCTTGGATAACCTTAATGTGAAATGGAGCAACATTGGCAGCCAACCGCTGTCGCTGACGGCCGGCCGCCAGGACATCATGTTGGGCGATTTTTACGATTGGTGGTTGGTGGCCGACGGCACGCCGGGAGACGGTTCCTGGACGTTCTACCTCGACAGCGTCCGTTTGACCTACGATGCAAAAGAGATCAAGACCAAGTTTGACTTGATTTACATCTCCCAACAAGCACGGCCGGACGAGATGCTGCCGACGATTGGGTCGGCCCGCTATTCCGACCCGCCAAGGGGGTTCATGGGTACCGATCACTACGTGACGGAGCAGAACGAACAAGGTATTGTGGTTTACGCCTCCAACAAGTCGGTCAAGAACACTACGATTGACGGGTATTTCATTTACAAGCGGGATGACCAGGAGAACCTCATGAGTCGCGGGGTGGTTGCGCCCTCCGGCGATAATGCTGACATCTACACCCTCGGTGGCAAGATCACGGGCACGCCAACGGAGAACTGGCAGTACTCGATAGAAGGCGCGTACCAGTTTGGCGAGAAACAGGATCTGACCGTGAAACCTGTGAGTACCATTTCTCGCGACATCAGCGCCTACGGCGGCAAAGCCAAGCTGACCTATCTTGCCAAAGACAAAATGAACAACCAGTTCTTCCTGGCAGGTGAATTTCTCTCGGGCGATGACCCCAACTCCACGGGTGAAGACGAAATGTTCGACCTGCTGTGGGGCCGGTGGCCCCGGTGGAGTGAACTATACATCTACTCGTACGCAGGGGAAACCAGCGGCAAGATTGCCCAGATGAACAACATCTTCCGCTTCGGGCCGGGCTGGACGGTGAGCCCGATGAAGGGCATGAGTTTCAGCGCCGCGTACAACGCGATGTTTGCTCCCGAAGAGACTCCGACGCGCGCGCTCGCCCCCCGGTTCAGCAACACCGGTAACTTCCGCGGCCATTATCTCCAGACTACGCTGAAGCATCAGTTCAACAAGCACTGGCAGGCCCATCTCTGGGGCGAATTCGTCTGGCAAGGTGATTATTACGCCCAGACCGATCTGATGAGCTTCCTGCGGGCTGAAGTCATGTTTACGTTCTAACCCCAAACGAACACCGGGCCGCAGTCGCCGATTGGTTCCTCCCGGGCGACTGCGGCCCTTTCCCCACAACCCGGAATTCACAAATGCCAAAGTCCAAAGGACATTGCCCATGAAAAAGAGACTTCTCCTTGTTGCCGGTGTCTGCACGCTCGCCCTTCTGGGCTGCTCGCCACAAACGCGCGAATCCGTCAAGATCGGCGCCATCTTCTCCGTGACCGGCCCGGCCTCCTTCCTCGGCGCGCCGGAGGAAAAGACGGCCAAGATGCTCGTGGACCAAATCAACGCCCAGGGCGGCGTGAATGGCCAGAAGATCGAACTGATTGTCAAAGACAGCGGTGGCAGTCCGGAGAAGGCCGTATCGTTTGCCAAGCAGTTGATCGAAGAGGACAAGGTCCTGGCCATCATCGGCCCGTCCACCAGCGGTGAGACGATGCAGATCAAAGCCCTGTGCGAGGAGAACAAGATGCCGTTGATCTCCTGCGCCGCCGCCGAGGTCATCGTCAATCCCGTGGCCAAGTACGTGTTCAAGACCCCGCAAAAGGACAGTCAGGCGGCGACTTGGATCTTCCGCATGATGAAGGAAAAAGGAATATCCAAGATCGCCGTCTTGACTGGCAACGACGGTTTCGGCTCGGCCGGCAAAAAACAACTCGAGGACTTGGCCCCGACCATGGGCATCGAGATCGTGGCGAACGAAGTCTATGACAAAGCGGCCACCGACCTTACGGATGTCCTGACCAAGGTCAAGGGGACGCCTGGGGTGCAGGCGGTGGTGAACTGGTCCATCGTTCCCGCACAGTCCATCGTGGCGAAGAACATGAAGCAACTTGGGCTGAACGTGCCGCTGTTCCAAAGCCACGGCTTTGGCAATCCCAAGTACGTTCAGCAAGCGGGAGGGGCCGCCGAAGGCACGCTCTTCCCGGCGGGCCGCTTGCTGGTTGTGGACGGTCTGCCCGACAGCCATCCGCAGAAGAAGTTGCTGGCGAAGTACAAGACGGATTACGAAACGCTGTACAAGGAAGACGTCAGCACGTTCGGCGGGCACGGTTACGATGCCTTGATGATCGTGGTGGAAGGTCTCAAGCGGGCGGGCGGACCGGATCGGGAGAAGGTGCGCGATGCCATCGAGAACCTGAAGGGTTTCGTCGGGACGGCAGGCGTGTTCAACTTCTCGCCCACCGACCACACCGGACTGAGCTTGGACGCCTTCGAGATGCTGACCGTCAAAGACGGCAAATTCGCTCCCTACAAGAATTAGCCGCACGCGATTTGGTAACGGAGTTGGTTCCTCCGAGCCCCGGCGGGTTGACTGTCCGGGGCTTTTTCGCACACTGAAGGCGTAATGGATAGCGGCATGGCACTGCAGTATCTGCTCTCGGGCATCACCAAGGGCAGCATCTACGCCGTTGTGGCCATCGGGTTCAACCTGATCTACAGCGCCACGGGCGTGCTGAACTTCGCCCAAGGCGAATTCGTCATGCTGGGCGGCATGGTGGCCGTGACGCTGGCGCAGTTTGTCCCGCTGCCGGTGGCCGTGGCCGGCGCCGTGGCGGTCGTGGCCATCGTTGGGTGCCTGCTGGAGATCGTGTTCTTCCGCAAGCTCCGGCGACATTCCGTGCTGCACCTCATCATCATCACCATGGGGCTCTCGATTGTGATCCAGGAAATTGCGCTCCACGTCTGGGACGAAAAAGTGCGTTCGCTCCCCTATTTCACCGGCAACGCCATCTCCTCGGTCCAGTTCTTCGGCGCGCGGATTTCACCGCAAGTGTTGTGGGTGCTCGGCGCCATGGCGGTGACGGTGACACTGCTGCACATCTTCCTGAAACACACCTTGCCAGGCCGGGCGATGCGCGCCTGCTCGTCGAATCCCGAAGCCGCAATGCTCGCCGGGATCAACATCGCCAACATGCGCACCCTGGCATTCGGGCTGAGTGCGGCGATTGGCGCGCTGGCGGGCTGTGTGATCTCACCCATCACCATGACGCATTACGAAATGGGGGCGCCGCTGGCGATCAAAGGCTTCGCCGCAGCGATTCTCGGCGGGTTGGGCAATCCCATGGCGGCCGTGCTCGGCGGATTGTTGGTCGGTTTGCTGGAGGCGTTCGCGGTGAGCCGGATGCCGGCGGCGTACAATGATGTCGCGGCGTTCGCCGTGCTCTTGCTGGTGTTGTTCTTTCGCCCGCACGGCCTCCTGGGCCGACCGGGTGGTGATGCGGTGAGAGAACATTGAGGAATCCCGAGGCCCGAATGACGAACCCTGAAGGAACTCCGAAACACGGCAACCGAGTCAGCATCGGCCCTGGACTCTTGGCAAGCGCGCCAGCGTTTTGGACTGCGGCAGCCCTTTGCCGCTATTCGGCAACTCGCGCCAAAGCGGCAGAGGGCTGCCGCCGTCCAAAACGCTTCGCGAGACAGGAAGGCCGGCAGCAAGCACTCGTTCTTTGGACTTTGGACGTCGGGTTTCCTTCGAATTTCGCATTTCGGATTTCGGATTTGCCTTCCCCGCCCACTCGATGAATCGCGTCCGTCATCTCCTCCCGTTCGCACTCTTCGCCCTGGCCCTCTTGGCGGGGCAACTCGGCCTGCGCGCCGCGGCGATGGAGTATTGCCTGACCCAGCTCACGATGTCGCTCTACTACGCCATCGTCGTGATCGGACTCTGTCTCGTGATGGGCTATGCGGGTCAGGTGTCGCTGGGCCACGGAGCCTTTTTCGCCATTGGCGGCTACACCTCCGCGGTGCTGACGACCCACAATTTCTCCGCGCTGGAAGGTGCCGGATGGGCCGGGCTGCTGAAAGCGGCGCATGTCTTCGTCGTGCGGGACGACATGTTCGGCAACCCGGCCATGAATGTCTCTCCGTGGGCCGCGTTCGGGGCGGCGATGCTCATCACCTTCGTGGTCGCCAACCTCGTCGGCTACCCCGCGCTGCGGCTCAAGGGCCATTACCTCGCGATGGCCACCCTTGGGTTCGGTTTGATTGTGAACAAGCTGGTCCTCGGCAGCACGCTCACCGGCTCGGCGGACGGCATCAATGGCGTGCCGCCCTGGCCACTCGGCTTCGGCCTCACCGTCTCGGGTAAGAGCGCATTGCGCGTGGAGAACTACTACATCGCCGGCGCGCTGGTGCTGGGGTTGCTCGTGCTGTTGCGCAATCTGATCCATTCGCGGGTGGGTCGCGCCTTGCAGGCGATCCATGATCGCGAAACCGCTGCGAACGCGATGGGCATCAACACCGCGGCTTACAAGCTCCGCGCCTTCGTCCTCAGCGCGCTGTTGGCCGCGATGGCGGGCGTGTTCTTCACCCATTACACGGGTGGCATCGGCCCTTCCGAGGCTGGCGCGTTGAAGTCCGTGCGTTACGTGGCGCTGGCAGCGGCGGGTGGCATGGCCAGTCTCTGGGGCGTCACTGTCATGAGCACTGTGTTGAACTATCTTTCGTTGCGCGGCCTGTTTGGCAGCTACGACAACGCCGTGTTTGGCGTGATCTTGATTCTGATCGTGTCGCTCGCGCCGGAAGGCCCGCTCAAGCCGTTGGGGCTTTGGGTCCGAAAACTGACCCGCCCAACCGCGAAGGAAAGGGGGACTGAGCATGGCCCTGCTTGAAGCGAAGGGAATCCGGCGCAGCTTCGGCGGCCTCGTGGCCGTGAACGAGGTTTCGTTCCAGGTGCTGCCGGGCCAGATCAAAGCCGTTATTGGGTCCAACGGTGCTGGTAAGACCACGCTGTTCAACATCATCTCCGGCCTCTTGAAGGCGGACGCCGGCGAAGTCCTTTTCAAAGAGCGCTCGCTCACCGGCTGCAAACCGTATCAGATCGCGCGCGTCGGCATCTCGCGCACGTTCCAGAATCCGAGCCTGTTCCTGCAGATGACCGTTCTGGAAAACGTGATGGTGGGGCGACATCGCTGCTCGGCCTGGGAGTTCGCCGGCTGCTGCCTGCGCCTGCCGGGGCAAGCGGCGGAGGAACGCGCCATCCGCGAAGCTGCCCGGGCGCAACTGGATTACGTCGGACTGGCGCACGTCGCCGAGTTTCCTGCCGGCGCGCTGGCCTTTGGCGAACGCCGCATGGTGGAATTGGCCCGTGCGCTGGCCACAGAACCGGAGCTCTTGCTCCTGGACGAACCGGCCAGCGGATTGAACACGCGGGAGAAAGCCGATCTTGGTACACTGATCCGCCGCATCCGCGACCGCGGCGTCACGGTGCTGCTCGTGGAACACGACATGACGATGGTGATGGATTTGTCCGATGACATCCTTGTGTTGCACAACGGCACTCCGATTGCCGAAGGTCCGCCCGCGGCGATTCAGAATGACGAGAAGGTCATCACCATCTATTTGGGCGGCGAGTTCCGGCCCGACGAGCAGATTGAACTGGCCCGGCTGACGGGCACTTCTTGAGATGTTATTGCAGGTCCGAAATCTGAGATGCGGTTACGGCAGCCTGGAGGTGGTCCACGGCGTCAGCCTGCACGTGTGTGCCGGCGAGATCGTCGGCTTGCTCGGTGCGAATGGCGCCGGCAAGTCCTCGTTGCTCAAATCCATCATCGGCCTGCTCCAGCCCTGGAGCGGTGACGTCCGGATTGACGGCCGGCCCACGCGAGGGCAGCCGGCGTGGCGCAGCGTCAGCCACTCGACCGTGCTGGTGCCGGAAGGCAAAATGATTTTCGCCGAGCTGACGGTGCGGGAGAACCTGCTCATCGGGGGCTATCACAACCCTGACCGGGAATGGCAGCTCGGCGCCGTGCTCGAGCGTTTCCCGCGATTGCGCGAGCGGATTCACCAGTTGGGCGGCACGCTCTCGGGCGGCGAGCAGCAAATGCTGGCCCTGGGCCGCGCGCTGATGGCCCGGCCGAAACTGCTCCTGATGGATGAGCCCTCGCTGGGCCTCGCCCCACTCATGGTGAAAGAAGTCTTTGCCGAAATCCGCAAGCTGCGCGACCTCGGCGTGACCGTATTGCTGGTGGAACAGAACGTCACCGCCACCCTGCAAGTTGCCGATCGCGCCTACGTGATGGAAACCGGCGAAATCATTCTGGAAGGAGAATCCACGGACCTCATGCACAACCCGCAAGTCAAACGCGCCTACCTCGGCAAGGGGGGAAAGGAGATTTGGGAATGAGCATTTTCGACCGCCGCTACGAGACCATGCCGCGCGCCGAACTGGAGCAGCTCCAGCTCGAACGCCTGCAAGCCCTGCTGGTCCGATTGAAGCGCAACGTCCGCCGCCACCGCGAGAAGATCGGTGAAATCCGTGTCGAGTCGCTCGCCGACCTCGCGCGCCTGCCGTTCACCGCGCCGGAGGACCTCGCGGATAGTTTCCCCTACGGCATGTTCGCGTTTCCGATGCGTGAGATCATCCGCCTCCATACGACGGTCGGTCCCCAAGGCCGTCCGCTGGTGATGGGGCACACTCGCAACGATCTGAATTTGTGGGGCCGGCTCGTGGCGCGCCAGTTGGTTGCCAGCGGCGTGACCGCCAACGACGTGATTCAAATGTGCTTCGGCGGTGGCGTTTACGGTTCCGCCGGGTATCTCTTCGGCGCCCAAGTCGTCGAAGCGTCCGTGATCGCGGAGGATCCCGCTCACGTGGATTACCAGATCGCGGTGCTGCAAAACTACCGGCCCACCGTGCTGATCACCACGCCTACCAACGCACTTGAGCTGGTGCAGGTGATGGACCAGCGCCGGCTGGATCCTCAATCTTTGCAGGTGCGGACCGTGCTGCTTTCGCGCCCGGTGGACCGGGAGACGCGCGCGCAACTCGCGGCCGGCCTGTTCGCCAAGGTGCAGTGCAACTTCGGGCTCGGCGAAGTCTTCGATCCCGGCCTTTGTGTCGAGTGCGAAGCCGGGCAATTCCACATCCACGAGGACAACTATCTCGCCGAAATTGAGGCAGGCGAACTGGTGTTGACCACGCTGTGCCGCGAAGCGATGCCCCTTTTGCGCTACCGCACGCGCGTCGCCTGTGAGCTCAACCGCGAGCGTTGCGCCTGTGGCCGCACCGGGGCCATCCTGATTCCCGGCGCCCGCCTCGACCAGCGCCGTTGCGTCAACGAGGCGACCTTCTACGAGTGCCAGATCGCGAACGTTCTCGCGCAAACGAAGGCGGCCGGGCAGCCGTTCACGGTGGATGTGTCGGATCGCCATCTCGTGGTTTCCATTGAAATGTCCGACGACTTGTTCGGGGACGCCGTCGGTTTGATCGAGAGCCACAAGCACGAGATCGAGTCTGAATTCCTGACGCGGCTTGGCCTCGAAGCGGTCGTGCGGTTTGTCTCGCCGCACTCCCGCGCTGAGGTCGCGACTGAGTCTTGAGAGCGTCCGCCGTGGACGGTCGGAGGTTCAGATCGCGCTCCGAGAAGGTGGCTTGCCAGGCTCGCTACCGCCCCGCATCATCCTCTGCGTGTACCCGCTGTCGTCAGGCGTTTCTTGCGGCCTGGCCGCGCTGCTGCGGTTAGCCACCCTCGTTGTGGCACTGGGGTGGCTCGCCCAGGGGTGGACGCTACACGCGACGTCCCCAGGCACTCAGAGTTATTTCTCCCAAGTTTGGCAAACTGAGGATGGCCTGCCCCAAAACGCAGTCTCAGCCGTGGTGCAGACCAGCGAAGGTTATCTCTGGGTCGGCACGTACAACGGCCTGGCGCGTTTTGACGGCGTACGCTTCACGGTGTTCGACAGCAGTAACACGCCCGAACTTCGCAATTGCCGGGTGACCGCCTTGTTTGAGGATCCGGATGGCAACCTGTGGATCGGCCACGAGACCGGCGATCTGACGCGGTACCGCCGGGGCCGCTTCGAGGCGCTGGATTTCCATCCGGCCTGGTCCGGCGGCAAGATCACCGGCCTTGCGACCGACGCCCGTGGGGATCTATGGATTCAAAACGCTGACGGTTTGCTCGCGCGGCAGCGCGATGCGCTGGTGCTGATCCCTCGCAGCGGCACGGCCGCGGGGTTGGTAGGTCTCAGCCGCGATCCGCAAGGAAGAATCTACGTTCTGCGACAGGGCGGTTGTTCCTTGCTTGATCGGGGCACGCTCACGCCCCTGGATTTCGATGGCGGCGTGACGAACCGGTACGTGCAGGGCGTCGCGCTCAGCCGACGCGGCGGAATCTGGGTCGCTGAAGAAGGCCGCGTGCGACGCTGGACCAGCGACGGCTGGACGGACGATTTGGGCCCAGCTCCCTGGGGACTCAACCCCACGGCCGGATTCCTCGAGATGCAGGCCGGCGGTCTGGCCGCGGCGACCACCGACCAGGGTTTGTATCTGATCCGACCCGGCACCGAGGCGCTCCATTTTGGCCGCACGAACGGCCTGCGGAGCGACTGGCTGCGGAGCCTTTGCGAAGACAGAGAGGGCAATCTGTGGATCGGAGTGGGCACGAGCGGCCTCGCCGCGCTGCGCCCGAGCAAGGCCACCACGGTGCTTCCCCCGAACAATTGGCAGGACCGTTCGGTCCTTTCCGTGACCGCCGGCCGCGACGGCGCGGTTTATGTCGGCACGGAGGGCGCAGGGGTGTACCGTTATCGGTCTGGCGAGTGGACCCAATTCACCCAGAGCAGCGGCATTTCCAATCTCTATGTCTGGGCTGTGTCCGAAGACGCGAACGGGCGGCTTTGGGCGGGCACATGGGGCGGCGGTCTTTATGTGATGACGCAGGACCGGTTCGCCCTGGCACCCGGCGCGGAAGACCTGGTGACACCGGTCACCACTCTGCTCCACCGGGCGAACGGAAGTCTATGGGCGGGCACCGGCGCTGGTCTCCTCCATTACGACCATGGCGACCTGACCTGGTTCGGGCAACAGCAAGGGCTGGCGTTGGCGAACGTACGTGCGGTCGTGGAGGACAAACAAGGGCGCGTCTGGTTTGGCATGCTGGGTGGCGGATTGGGGTGTTTGGAGAACGGCACCATCCGCCAGTTCCGCCAGCAGGACGGACTGTCGAGTGACTTTGTCTGGTGTCTGTACCTGGACGAGGACGACACGTTGTGGATTGGCACCTCGGGCTCCGGGTTGAGCCGCCTCAAACAGGGCCGCTTCGCTACGATCAACACCCGCCAGGGGCTGCCCAACAACGTCATTTGCCACATCGCTGAGGACGGCGAGGGACATTTCTGGATGAGTTCGCACGGCGGCATTTTCCGGGTGAACAAGGCGGAGCTGAATCGCTGTGCCGACGGATTGACCGCCTCAATCCAATGCCTGACTTACGGGCGCGGTGACGGTTTGCCCACGCTGGAATGCTCCGGCGGATCCCAGCCGGCGGGCTGTCGAACCAGCGATGGCTGTCTGTGGTTCGCCACCAGCCGCGGCCTCGTGGTGTTGAATCCGCTCCACGTGCGCACCAACCCGCTGCCCCCGCCGGTGCTGATTGAGGACCTGTTCGTGGATGGCAAATCTGTCAGCCGCGGGACGAATACTGAAGCGCTGGAGCTTCCGCCCGGTCGCAACCGGCTGGAGTTCCATTACACGGGGCTGAGCTTCGTCGTGCCGGAGAAAGTGCGGTTTAAATACCGCCTGGAAGGTCTGGAAGGCGAGTGGATGGACGCCGGGAATTCGCGCCAGATCACTTACAGCTACGTACCACCAGGGCGTTACGTATTCCGCGTCACGGCCTGCAACAACGACGCGGTCTGGAACGACGAGGGCGCGCGGCTGGAAGTGATGTTGCTGCCGCATTTCTGGCAAACGGTCTGGTTTCGCGTCGCGCTGGGCGCCCTGGCGCTGGCGGCCGTGGGCGGGGGGGTGTGGTTCGACACGCGCCGCCGGATGCGTCGCAAGGTGGAGCGCGCCGAGCGCCAGCGCGCCGTCGAGCGCGAGCGCACGCGCATCGCGAAGGACATCCACGACGACCTCGGCGCCAGCCTCACGCGCATCACCATGCTCTGCCAGACCGCCCGCGCGGACCTCGATCAGCCGGAGCAAGCCGCCGAGGATCTGGATCGCATTTACAGTACCGCCCGCGAGCTGACGCGCACCATGGACGAAATCGTCTGGGCCGTAAACCCGCAGCACGACACGCTGGACAGCTTGGCCACGTATCTCGGCCGGTTCGCCCAGGATTACCTGCGCGTGGCTGGCATCCGCTGCCGTCTGGATGTGCCGGTCCAACTGCCGGCGTGGCCGCTCACGGCGGAGGTGCGCCACAACCTGTTCCTCGCATTCAAGGAAGCCCTGCACAACATCGCCAAACACGCGGGCGCAGCGGAAGCGCGCATCTCGCTGGCGCTCGAGCCCGGGGGATTCAGGTTGACCGTGGAAGATGACGGACGCGGCTTCGCGCCCCAGGACCAGACCTCAGTCGTCTCTCCAGAATTGGATCGGCTGGCCTCCGGATATGGCCTGGTCAACATGCAGCGTCGCCTCGCGGAGGTTCAGGGCAGTTGCGAAGTGCAAAGCGAGCGCGGCAAAGGAACGAAGGTGATTTTCGTCGTCGCGGGCAAGGCGGGCTTGAAGTGAAGACGCTCACCATTCGTCTCCAACGTCCGTCGCGTGGCGACCCCAACCATCGCCCGCCACTGGCCCAACTGGTCACCGTTACAGCGCACAACAATTCGCCGGATCGCGAACGGTCGTCCGTCCGCAGCGCGTCACCTGGAATCCAGTCCGGGAGTCAGGCATCGCTTCGCGTGACTCGAAGTGCTGCGGACGGGGACCGTCCGCGGTCCGGTTTGGTTGCGCCGGCATCGAACAGTGTAGTCAAAACAGACGACACACTCTCCGGAGCAAGTGCGTGTAATCTCAAGGCGCTTTGAGTATCAAGGTTTCCATCATCGAAGATGACGCACCGGCCCGCGAGATTCTGGCGGAATGGATTCGCCGCGCGGAGGGGTTCTCTTGCTTGAGCGATTACGGGAACGCCGAACGGGCGTTGGCCGAACTGCCGGCCAAGCGACCCGGCGTGGTGCTGATGGACATCAACCTGCCGGGGATGAGCGGCATCGAGTGCGTGCGGAGGCTCAAGCCCCTCTTGCCGGACACGCAGTTCGTGATGCTGACGGTTTACGAGGACGCCGACCACATTTTTGACGCGTTGTCCGCGGGTGCCAGCGGCTACTTGCTCAAGCAAACCCCGCACGCCGAATTGTTAACCGCCCTGAAGGAAGTTCACGCCGGCGGTTCACCCATGACCAGCAACATCGCGCGCAAGGTGGTGCAATCGTTCCAGCAGGCGCGGGCGGCCTCCCGCGGGCTGGAAGAGCTGTCGCCCCGCGAGCAAGAAGTGCTGGATTTGCTGGCGCGTGGCTTTCTTTACAAGGAGATCGCCGACTCCCTAAGCATCAGCGTGCCGACGGTCAACACTTACATCCGCCGCATCTACGAAAAATTGCACGTCCGTTCCCGTGCCCAGGCGGTGGCCAAGTACGCCCACATTCCCGGGCGCACAGACACGATCACAGGTTCCGCCCGGCGGTGAGGTTGATCAAGCCGGGTCGCTTGACGCGTCAAGCGGTTCCTGTCGTGAGTTCTGGTGACATGACGCCCTATGCGACGGTGCTAGGCTTCTCTCACACAACCGAGCCGTTATGAACAAGCGATTCGCCGAATGTCAGACACGGTCGAGCCATCAGTCCGATGGTGACTTGGGTCACGGCACCGCCCAGTAACGGATCAGTCAAACAACCGTTCAACTCCCAACACACACACCTATGAAACAGCTTTGGAAAACGCCGCGATGGATCACGTCGGCCGCTGTCGGCCTCGCGTTGGCCGTATCGACAGCGTCGGCGTCGCGCAAAACACCAGCACAACGAACACCTTCGATACCGATACCAGCATCGCTTCCTTCGTGAACTGGTGGGGGCTGACCACGGCGTTTAGCTGGGACAGCACGTTGGATGCCGGCAACGATCCACTCTCCGGCTCGGTGCGGTATGAAATCCCGTTCGTCGGGGCAGGCGGGGAACAGATCATGACGTTCTTCACCATCGCCAACGGCTGGGGCTGGGATCGTCGCACTATGATCGATGCCATGATATACACCAACTTCTCCTTTGACATCAAAGTGGACCCCAGTTCCGGCCAGCGATCGAACAGCAACGATTACGCGTGGATGGAAATCGGTTTGGTATATTTCGACGAAGCCCCGGACCCGGATGTTTGGGGAACGATCGCTGTCCCCGCATACAGCATCCCGCTCACAGCTACGAATTGGACGCACGTGGACCGGGCGATTGACCCGTCATGGGCCAATCTCAACATGGTTGTAGGGTACTACTTCAAGATCTGGTCCAACGGGGGGCACACCAACACGTTGGCCTTCAACCTCGATAATGTCATGCTCACGAAGCCCACGGCGCCCGTCGTGATTCCGCCTCCCACACTCTCGCTCACGAAGCCGGTGCCCGGGCTCGCGTTTGTTGCCGCCAGCGGTGGACAGTACGACCGCCAGGAGATTCGCACCGTCGGTAGCAATTACACGTGGGTGGGCGCCTCCGGGCCGGTCAGCTATTCCGTTGACGTGGCCAAGATTGGAGAAACCGCTCCTGCGCCTACTGGGTTCACGCTTTTCATGCACTTTGTGCCTGGCGTACCGGATATCACGCGGCCAGATTCGGATTGGCATGAGACCAACGTGTTGATGTGGACCATCGGGAATAGTGCCGATGGGTCAGCATGGTCCCAGTTGCGTTACAAGACAAACGCGTTTGAGGGCAATGGAGACATGTGGGGCAGCGGTGGTTTCCCGGGTGGCGTGTGGAATGCGACACCTGCGGGCACCTGGACCATCACCTTCAACCAGAATACGAACATCATCATCACTGCCCCGGGCGGTGACAGCATCACGAATATTCTCCCGCCTGTAGTGGTGGACATCTTCAACGCGACCCCCAACATGCAGATTAACGTTGGAGGTGTGCCCGGCGAGTTGACGAGATTGGGCCAAATGGCGGTCATCACGGGAGTCAGAATCACCGGCACGCCCGGGGAACCCAACTTGAATTCCAACTTCCTCGGAGTGCCGCGGGATACCAATCAGTGGAACATCGTCGCGTCGTCACCCACCCTTGGCGTCCAGGAGATTCCCACCGACTCGGCATACTGGCTGAAATGGACGTTACCGGCCCTCAACTTCAATCTTCAAACCGCGACCGCGCTGACTCCTGGGGCGTGGACCGGCTCCACGCTTCCCGGTTACGAGGTTGGCGGGGCGCATTACGTTCTCTTCCGCCAAGGCGACCTCCCGGGCAGCGAGGCCGGCTACTTCCGCATGATGAAGCGTTCGTTCACCCGGCTGCAGGTGTTGATGCCCGGGGAAACCGCGGCACCCGGCACGCCCACAGGCAAGACGGGCACGCCTACGCCGCAGCAAGCCAACGTTCCTTTCAGCGTCATTGTGAATGCAGTGGATGACGAGTGGTATCCGATCACCGGCATCAGAGACACCATCCATCTCACCACGGATGATCCCGGCTGGGCCGGAAACCCCATGCTGGACCCGGATCCTGCTCTCGCCAATGGGACGGTCACACTGAACGACATGTATCTTTTCATGGAGGGTTCCTGGAAGATTACCGCCACAGACGTAACCGATCCGACCAAGACGGCAGACACCGGCAGCGCGACCCCTGTAACACCTTGATGTGAGAATTGGTTGATGGAGTTGAGTAAGACAGGGCGCCGGCTTTACGCGGCGCCCTGTCTGTTTTTTCACTGAGTCTTGCCCATGACTGGCCGCGACGGTCAGGAATCCCCTGTACAGCGGATAGGAACGGTCTTGCCGTCCAGTCAATCCGCCCGTCCCACTCGACAACTCCAATGACCGTTACCCGCGAGTCCGGGGGCGGGTGGGCGTCCGCTGCGGGCTGATGAATCGGTGTCGGCAAAGGCGAAGAAATCGGTGGTCGCTTCCGCACGCGTGGCGTCGTCACCGGCCAAGCCGACACACTCACGTTGCAAGTCGCCATGAAGCTCCCCATCACGGCATTATCATCGGGATTGCCCGCCCGGCTCATGCTCGGTTCGAGGCCGACGGCGGCCAGTGCGGCGGGTGTGCCGCAGCTTGCGGCGGAGCCGACGATACTGCGGCTCGCGTGATTGCCGGCGATCGCCGGTGAATGATTTCCGCTCAAGCCCGGCCGGTTCCTGCCGATAAACGGTGCGGGAGTGAACCGGGCATCCCCACTTGCCCGCATGTGCAGCGCATTGCCGTAAGGGCGCCGAGCGCCAAATAGAAAGCAACTGGGTCAACATGATAAACAGCATCAGCAGCAACTACAGCCTGCCGGACATGGAAACTGTGCGGCAGAACCGGTTCAAGAAGGCCGACGCCGACGGCGATGGCAAGATCACCAAGGACGAACTCGCGACGGTCATTCCGCAGAAGGGCAAGGGCCCGGGCGTGGATGAGATCTTCAACAAGGTGGACACCAACGGAGATGGGACCATTGACGAGACGGAAGACAAGGCCGCGTTTGAGCAGATGCAGAAGAACGGCCCGGCTGGTGGTCCGCCAGACCCGACCAAGATGGCCTCTGATCTCTTCAAGTTGGTGGATACCGACACCGACGGGAAGATCACCAAGGACGAGCTCACCCAGGTTTTGTCACAGCGGAACAGCAACCTGAGTGTGGACGATATCATTAAGAACGTGGACGGGGACGAGGACGGCACCATTACCGAATCCGAACTGAGCGAAGCATTGAAAGGTGCTTTCGAGAATATGCAGGCCAACCCGCCACCACCGCCGCCCGACGGGAACGCAACCGATGGCTATGACCGCGCAGGGAATTCCAGACAGGCGTCCCTCCTGAACCTGTTCTCCGCCGTGGCCTAGACTCCTGCGGACGAACCATCCGAGCCCGTCTGTTTGCCGGTGGCCACGTGTCGCCGGCAATTTCGCTTAAGGATTGGAGAGACTTGGGAACGCAGGCGCTTCCTCACTCGAGGGAAGCATCGTCCGCTCATGTGGGAGTGAACAGTGCAGGCAATGCCAGTTCGAGCAGTGCGTGCCGGCGTCCCAAGTCTTTTCAGTCCTCAACTGCGACTGCGACCGGTCCGCACGACGGCCGCAATGTGTGTCGATCATGCCTGGCGTCGGATTAAGCGGCGATTAAGGCCTGATTAAGTGTCCGCCTGCGGCCAGGTGACTACCCAACACTGCGAGAGTCATCCTGATCCACGCTGGAGTATGTCCTGGCTGAAGGCCGCCGTCCGGTGATTCGAATGTGTGCGGGCGGAATAACTCCAGAGGCTTGGCCGCGTTCTCCATCGGCAACACACCGGGATTCGCCGATGCGCCCGGTTTCTTAACGACGGCTTAATGGCTGTCCTGATAACGTCCTCCGCATGAAGTCGCCACAACCCGAAAAGTCCCGCAGACCGTTTCTGTGCATCCGCGTATGCCTCGCGATGCTTGCGCTCAGTGCCGTGGTCGCAGTGCCGGGTCAGGATGCCAGCGATCCGGGACCGCCACCCAGGTTGGATGGCGGCCTGCCCGACGAAGAACCTGGATTCGATCCGCCGCCGTTCGGTACGGATGGATTCCAGCCGCCGCCGCCCGGCATGATGCAAAGCGAGCTCAAGATCCGGAAACAGTTCGATGCGAACGGCGACAAGTGGCTCAATGCCGTCGAGCGCAAGGCGGCGCGCGCGTCTCTGACTGAGCGACGCAAGCGCCAGCCCGTTCGTGGCATGAACGGCCCCCGACCCGGAGCTGGTCCGCAGGGTCGAAACCAGGAAGCACCCAAGGCCGGCGCGAAGCTTTCGGTTGCGGACGTGAAGTCGTTTGCCAACGCCCCGCTGTACGCGTCGAACGTGCTCCGGACGCTCTTTCTGGAATTCGAGGAGTCGGATTGGGAAAAGGAACTGGAGGATTTTCATGGGACCGATGTGGAGGTGCCGGCGCAACTGACGGTGGACGGCAAGGCGTATCCGGGTGTCGGCGTGCATTTTCACGGGGTGTCCTCGTACATGATGGTGGGCCAGGGGCGAAAGCGTTCGCTGGTGCTCACACTCGATATGGTTGCGCCGGATCAGCAACTGGGCGGGTATCGCAAGCTCAATCTGCTCAATTCCCACGAAGACCCGTCGTTCCTGCATTCGGTGCTCGCGCTCCAGATCGCCCGCGATTATCTGCCGGCGCCGCAGGCGAACTTTGTGCGCGTGGTGATCAATGGTGAGTCGTGGGGCGTGTATGTGAACCAACAGCACTTCAACAAGGACTTCCTCAGGGATTGGTATGGCACCACTCAAGGTGCGCGCTGGAAAGTCCCCGGCAGTCCCAACGGCCAGGGTGGGCTCAATTACCTTGGCGAAGAGGTTACAGCTTACAAACGAATCTATGAAATCAAGTCCAAGGACGACCCGCGGGCGTGGACAGACCTGATCCACCTGTGCAAGGTGCTCAACCAATCGCCTTCGAACCAGTTGGAGCGGGCGCTGTCACCGTTGCTGGACGTGGACGGCGTTCTCCGATTCCTCGCCTGGGAGAATGTCCTCGCCAACGGCGATGGCTTTTACACCCGGGCGAGCGATTACTGTCTATACGAGGATCCGAACGGCCGCTTTCATGTTATCCCGTATGATGCCAACGAGACATTCAGTTCCGGCGGCGGACCGGGCGGGCCGGGTGGGCTGGGCGGGCCAAACGGTCCCGGAGGTTTCAGAAGGGCAGGAGTACCCGGGCCGGGCCTGATCCTGGCCGGACAGCTTCTCGCGCAGGCGGACACGAACAAAGATGGCAAACTGACGCAGGCTGAGCTTGTCGCGCAGGCGGGGGTGTGGTTCGACGGTTCCGGCGCGGACAGTAAGGACAAGCTGACGCTGGCGGAGTTTGCGGCGAGGACTGGCACGATGTTTCCGCCCCCTCCCGGCCTTGGGCAGTCCGTTCCACCCGAGGCAACGCGTGGCGGCTTCATGCCGGTATTGCCGCTCGGTTCGCTCCTATTCAGGGCAACGGATACCAACGCCGATGGCGTGCTGACGCGAGTGGAACTCGAATCCACCTTTGCCGGATG
>CAYJNU010000116.1:18513-18745 GCA_964371005.1 uncultured Verrucomicrobiota bacterium
TGGGATAACGACCGGATTGGCTTGTTGAGTGAAACCCAAATCCGAGACGGCTTGAATGCCATGCTGCCACGTCCTGGGTTCGGTGGGCCGAACGGGGAACGCAGACCCCGCGGGCCAGGCGGGGTGGATGGAACTCGCGGCCCCGGTGGACTTGGCGGACCCGGGGGGCCGGGCGGGGGCGGCGCCAAACTGAATCCGCTGGTGGCGGCGAATGACTCGTCCAAGCCACTCC
>CAYJNU010000117.1:0-5744 GCA_964371005.1 uncultured Verrucomicrobiota bacterium
CGACGCAAGTCGATCATTCCACATCAATTACAGAGAAACTCGTAACACCCTCTAGGAGAGGCAAAAGCGTTCGCAGCGAATTCATCGCAGCAGGCTTCTCCCTAACCCTGCCATGCCGCGCTTGAGCTTTAAGCCGTCTGCGGAAATGCAGACCGGTGCCGCACGCGGGTTCCGGCCTCGGCTTCGAGCGGTTGTTGATGTTCCTCACCGGCGTCTCCAACATCCGTGACCTGATCCCGTTCGCCGGCACGCCGGGGAATGCGGAGTTTTAGGACCATTTCCCGACCGTTGCATGCATCCTTGGCACCGGCATGAATCCGGCCGATCGCTACCAGTGCGGCGCCCACCCGGTCAACGCCCTGGACCCGCATTTGGATTCAGACGCCCTCTTCCATTACCAACTGACCCGCAGCGTCCGCCTCGGCCATCAACTCCACGAAGTGGACCTGAGCTTGCGCACCCTGACGGTGCCACTGCGCTTTGATCTCGTCAAACGCGATCGCCTCGAAATCTCTTATCGTGGCACCGCCTTCGGCCTGGCCCAGAGGGTCAATGCGCAACTCAACTGCCAAATCGAACCCGGGGACGCTTATGAAACACGCGGCTCATCTGGAATTCTCGCGGTTGGCTCGCCAGTGGGGCGCCAGTGCCGAGCCATTTGGCGGACTGTCTTCGCAAGCCCGGCTGGAGACACGCCAAAGTCAGCGGGTCCTGGGCTGGCTGGACCAATGTCCTGCGGCTGCCCGGCCTCTCATGACCTGGCGCTGCATTTGATCGCGGCGATTCTTGCGCCGATCGGCGGTTACTGGGAGACTGTCGCAGCGGGAGACAACTCCCCGCCCGGGGACCACGACTTGGCCCGAAACCAGTTCCGGAATCAAGCATGCTGCGCGTTATGAAGAAACCGTTCGCCATCATTGCAGCGCTCCTCGGCCTGCTCACCGCCGCCCACGCCCAACCCGCCGGCTTCCTCCGGGCGAAGGGTGACCGCGTCGTGGACGGTCAGGGCCGGGAGATCATCCTGCGCGGCATGGGCCTTGGCGGTTGGATGCTGCAGGAGGGTTACATGCTCGGCATCCAGAAGACGGGCACGCAGCATTCGATCAAGGCGCGCATCACGGACCTCGTGGGCAAGGAGGACTGCGACACATTCTACCGGCTCTGGCTGCAAAACCACATGACGCGCGCTGACGTGGACCTGCTGGCCAAGTCGGGCTTCAACTGCATCCGTCTGCCGATGCACTACAACCTGTTCACGCCGCCGATCGAGGACGAACCGGTCAAAGGCCAGAATACGTGGCTGACGCGCGGCTTTTCGCTGACGGACGAACTGCTGGCGCGGTGCAAGGCGAACCGCATCTATCTCATTCTCGATCTGCACGCCGCGCCGGGCGGTCAGGGCAAGGACGCCAACATCTCCGACTACGATCCCGCCAAGCCGTCGCTTTGGGAAAGCGAAGCGAACCAGCAGAAAACCGTCGCGCTGTGGCGAAAGCTCGCGGAGCGCTATGCGAACGAGCCTTGGATCGGCGGCTACGATTTGTTGAACGAGCCGAACTGGACGTTCGAGGGCAAGGACAAAAACGGCAAGGAGGACGCCTCCAACAAACCGATCTGGGACCTATACCAAGCCATCACCAAGGCCATTCGCGCAGTGGACACGAACCACCTGATCGTCATCGAGGGCAACGGGTGGGGCAACAATTACAACGGCTTCCCCGGTCCGTGGGACGGGAACATGGTGCTGAGCTTCCACAAGTATTGGAATCCGAACACGCAGGAAGCCATCGCCCGCTTCCTGGCACTGCGCGAGCAATACCACATGCCGCTCTGGCTCGGCGAGAGCGGGGAGAACAACAACGAGTGGTTCCGCGAATGCGTGGCGCTGATGGAGAAGAACCACATCGGCTGGGCGTGGTGGCCGCACAAGAAGGTCAATTCCACCTCCTGCACCCTGACCGTTCAGCGGCCGGATGATTTCAAGAAGGTCGTGGATTACTGGAACGGGCGCGGCGAACGACCGTCACGTGAGACGGCGGCGAAGGGACTGTTCGAGCTGGTGGAGAATCTCAAAGCGGAAAAGTGCCGGTTCAACACGAACGTGGTGCGAGCGCTGATTCCGGATGGCTCCGGACCCGCGACGCGTTGACGGCAGATATACCCTGCCCGGGTGAGCCCGTTGGTTCGGATCAGGCGTTCTCCGAATGGAGAGAGCACTCTCCCAACCCGGGTTTGCGCTTTGAACCTCTGAACCCTCGGGGTATTGCTTCAGCGCGCCGCCAGAGGTTCTCCAGCGGCGCGGTTTGAGCAGGGTCTGCGAGTAATCG
Source organism: uncultured Verrucomicrobiota bacterium (assembly GCA_964371005.1). Taxonomy (GTDB): domain Bacteria; phylum Verrucomicrobiota; class Verrucomicrobiia; order Limisphaerales; family MWDV01; genus MWDV01. Next base: position 2,328 of record CAYJNU010000117.1, read on the forward strand.
TTAGAAGGTGTATTTTGCCGAAAGCCAGACCAAGTGGCGTGTAAACTCCCGGCCGGCAGTGTTCGCCACCTTGCTATCCACCCAGTCGTAGGAATAGCCCAGGTCGGCGGTCAGGTGTTTGTCGTGAGCGTAGGTGACACCAACGCTGGGCGTGTAGATCCAGTCTTCACGCACCGCCGGCGACTGCCAGTCGCCGATGTAGGCCTGGAAGCCGGCATTGGCGGACCATTGATCGTCGAACTTGTGTTTCCAGTTCACGCTGTAGGTGATGTCCTCGTACACACTCGGACTCCCAAACGCAGGTTGCTGATAGCGCAGGTTCGACAACTTGATCGTGTCCCGGCTGGTCGGCAGCAGCGTGATTGAGCTGTCAATGTAGTAAACCGTTTCTCCCTCATCGAAGTTGGCGGGTGTGCCGGAGTCGTAGTTGCTGATGTCCGGCCCGCCCAGGAGCGCGAGCTTCATCCATTTGACCGGACTGCCTTCCACGCCCACGAGCAGGCGGTGATAGGACCGGTCGTAAGGGCTGTCCACACCCCGCAATTTGAACTGGTCCTGCTGGCCATAACGGTAGCCGAGGATGAGATGAGTTTGCTCCTCGAGCGGCACGCCCACATCCAGACCGCCGTTGACGTTCTGACGATCAATGTAATTCTCGTACGCGTAGCCGGCGCCGCTGAGAAGCTGTTTGGTGCCGAAGTCGTGGACGTAGGCCGTCGCGATGGGGCGGAGGAAGAACTTCCCGATGGGCTGGGTCACGCGGAAGGTGTTTAGGAACACAAACGCGTCGCGGCGGTTGCGCAGCGGAATGCCGCCAACGGCGGTGATCTCGCCCGGCCCCGCGAACACCGGCCCGAGGTCGCTGCCGTCAATGAACGTGAAGCTGTTCAGCAACTCCCACTTCGTCTTCTCGATTGTGCCGCTCAGATTCAGCGCCGCCCGATGCGCCACGTAATCCTCCGAGCTCGCCGAATGGTAGAACGCGATCTCCGGCGCATAGGAGGCCGCCAGGCGAAACTCCGTGCAAGGCTGATAGTCCAGGCCGAGGCCAGGCAGGATGGACGTGACGAACGATTCCTTCTTGGCCTCCACTGCGTCGAAACCAGCGGCCCTGGCGGCAGCCACGTTGGCAGGATCAGGCGTGACATCCTGCAGATACACGTTGCTGTCGTAGGTTTCCTTCAGGCCGAGGTCGGCCTTCAGTTTCAGGCCGTCCGCAAGCTGCCAGCCCTGTCCCAAGGCAATGCCGCCCGAGAAGGCGAGAGTTGAGGCCAGAGTAACCCGCGCGAGCTGCGTCCGGAGTGTATTCATTTTGTTCATGTAATGCATTTGATCCCGATTCTGTTTGATCCGTGGGCCGTTCGGCCCGGAGAGTCTGCCCGTATCCCTGCTGGTTGTTGCCGTTGTTTTATTGGTATCGGTGCCGATTCAATGTTGAGTAGCCGCCATGGCCCGCGGCGGTTTGATCAGGAACGTCAGCGCCACGCCGACGAGGAGCAGAATGCCGGCGGTGATGAAGGAGGATTGGTAACTCCCGCCACTCTTGGCGGTCAGCATCTGCTGAATCCGCGGCAGCACGAGCCCGCCTGCGCCCCACGCCGTGAACAGCGTGCCGTAGTTCATGCCGAAGGTCTTCAAGCCCCACAGGTCTTTTGTGTAGGCCGGGAAGAGCGCCAGGTTCGCGCCGTAGTTCGCGCCGATGAGAGCCGCCAACACCACGATGATCACTGCCGCCATGTCTTTGGACGCCGTCACGGGAATGGCGGCGAACATCAGCACGGCCTGAATCCCCAGCACCAGGCACAGCGTCCAGCGCCGCCCGATCTTGTCGGAGAGCGTGCCGGCGAGGATGCGGCCCCCGGCGTTGCCGATGGCCATGACTGCCACCGCGACGAACGCCCACTCGGCGCCCATGCTCGTCTTCGCCATGCCGCTGATGCTGCCGATGACCATCAACCCCGCGCCGGCACCGATGAAGTAGATCACCCAGAGCAGATAGAACAGTGGCGTGCGAATGATTTCGCCGGGCGTGACATTCACGGCGGCGGGTTTGGGTGCGCTTCCGGCGGCGGGCTTCGCTCCGGCCACGTAGCCGGCGGGCGGGTTCACCAGCATTTGCGCCAGGCCGCAGACGATGGCGACAAACGCGATGCCGAGGATGAGCATGGACTTCTGCACCTGGAACGCGCCGAGCAAATACTGCGACGTCGGCGCCAGATACACCGGCGCGAGGCCAAAGCCCGCCACGACCAGGCCCGCGATCAGGCCGGTCTTCGATGGCGGAAACCACTTCAGCGCGGGCGGCGTGGCGGAGGAGTAGCCGAAGCCGATGCCGATGCCCGCCAGCACGCCAAAGCCCAGCAGCCAGATGCCGTAGCTGCTCGTGGTCGAGCAGAGCAGGAAGCCGGCACCCACGAGCAATCCGCCGATGGACGCCGTGAGCCGCGGGCCGAACTTGTCCTGACAGCGCCCGGCGAGAATCATGGCGAGGGCGAACACCAGGCAGCAGAGGGCGTAGGGATCATTGAGCTGGCTGCCTTTCCAGCCGAATTCCTTTTCGATGGCGCCCTTGAACATGCTCCACGTGTAGAGAATGCCGAGGGCGAGGTTGATGCCCAGGCCGGAGAAGGTGACGGTCCAGCCGCGGTTGGTGATGGTAGGGGTGGTGGTTTCTGTGGTCATAGGGTTGTTAAGTCAAAGTCCGAAGTCTGGAGGGAGTTAAACGCAGAGATGCAGAGGACGCAGAGGAAACGCGGAGAAGACACCAGCTCATCGACTGGTGTGGAAGCACTCTTGATAGGTGGCAATCTCATGGTGAATTCGTGTGCGGCACAGTTGTGAGCGTCTGAAACGGCGAAGCATGAACAAATCGGTCACCGAAAGCAGTCGATGGCTCAAACTCAAGACTCACGCCTCCACCGGGGAACTTGTAATCAAGCCGCCAGTAATCGTGGTCTGGCAACGACCGATTGTGGACGGCGTCAAATGTAGGGCCGTGATAGTGCGTCCAAATGCCTCTCTCAGCCAGTATTCTCTCAACCTGTTCCTTGCTCGTTCCTTTCGGAATGAGTTTGTTCACGACATCAGCGCGCTGTTGGAGAGAAGAATCAGGCGAGCGCCACACTTGGAAAGCGGAGTCAGTGGCAAGGCTCGTCTGCGGTGTGTCAGTCTGCGGCGCGTTAGTCTGCGGTGCATGCCCACATCCGACTACCGTCAGCACGAACAACGAAACAGGGACGGAATAGGCTATGACGCGACGCCATTTGCTATCAGCCTCCGCGAAACTCTGCGTTCTCCGCGTCTCTGCGTTGAAGAACCGTGCCACGTTCCCAGCCAGTGTTCCCATTATCCCCAAGGTGCCGCCGGGGGGGGGGGGGGGCCCCCGCCGGGGGGGGTTTTTTTTGGGGGGGGGGGGGG